>DASZYI010000197.1:0-35705 GCA_035545475.1 Rhizomicrobium sp. | reverse complement strand
TTACAAATCAGGTGCTCTACCAACTGAGCTAAGCCGGCCTAGGCTGCGGAAATACGATGCGGTTGGCGGGACTGCAACGGCAAACCGCCGGAGCTGGGCGCCCCGGCGGTCTGGTATGCTCTGAAAAAGACGATCAGGCGGGCTGTTTGCGCCGCCGTTTCATGCCTGCAAGCCCGGCAAGACCGGCTCCCAGCAGGGCAAGGCTCGCCGGTTCGGGCGCGTCGACGTTCCTTACGGTGATGGTGCCAGAGCCATCTTGTCCATCATCAGAGCCCAAATTCGCAGCGAAGGTTCCGGCGAGTACCGTTCCGGACGTGCCGATATCTTCGCCGTACAGGCCAAGAACGTCGTCAGAGATGTAAAGGTCGAACAGCCCGCCCAGCGAAACGTCATAGAATTCCAACTGCTCAATGCTGGCAACATCAACGTGATTCAATTGAAATTCACCGCTGATGACGTTGACCGTGGTGCCAGCAAAGCTATCGGGAAGTTCAAGCGTGAAGCTCCAGTCCGCGCCGGGCGCGGAAATGGTGCTAACGGACACGGTGTCGGAATACGTCCCGCTGCCCGTGATGATGATGTTCGCTGCTGCGGGTTGCAAGCAGAATGCAGCCGCGGCGAGCAATGCGCCAAGTGCCAAGCCGAACTTCATAAAACCCCTCCTGATGGCCGTCACATATCGTAGTGCGATGTAACGCAAATATAGTGCCAGCCCTTTTGTTTCCGGGCTAAAAAATGTTTCCGCCGCTAGCGTTTGTTAACAGCGCTGACAGATCGCGAGAGTGGGCTAGGGTTCTGGCAGAATCCGGCCCCCGCTATCGAATACCGCCAACCGGACCCCGTATTGGTTGGCCCTGCCGCCTACCTCGTCCGGCGTGACCGGGGAGGGGGAGGGATGTTGAAAATTGAAAACTGAATAATGCTTTTGAAATCAACGGCCTGGAAGATTCAGCACACATTCTGCCCCACCTTTGCCGCCGCGCCATTGCGCCCCAAGTTTCCGCCATTCCGCCAATCGTGTAAGTCCGCGCCATGACTCGCATCCTCATCACTTCGGCCCTTCCCTATATCAACGGCGTCAAACACCTCGGCACGCTGGCCGGCTCCATGCTGTCGGCGGACGTGTTCGCCCGGTTCAAGCGGGCGCAGCGGCATGAGACCATGTTCATCTGCGCCACGGATGAACACGGCACCCCCACCGAACTCGCCGCGCTGGAAGCGGGCAAGGACGTGCGCACCTTTTGCGACGAACAGCACGCGATCCAGAAGAAGGCCTGCGAGGCGTTCGATCTCGGCTTCGATTATTTCGGCCGCTCGTCCAGCCCGCAGAACCACGAACTGACGCAGCACTTCGCGCGCCAACTCTGGAAGAACGGCTTCCTCGACGTGCGCACGACCAAACAGGTCTATTCCAACGCCGACAAACGCTTCCTGCCGGATCGTTATGTGATCGGAACCTGCCCGCATTGCGGTTACGAAAAAGCGCGCGGCGATCAGTGCGAGAATTGCACGCGCGTGCTCGATCCCGTCGATCTCATCAATCCGCGGTCGGCGGTGTCGGGTTCGCCGGATATCGAGATCCGCGATTCCAGTCACCTGTTCCTCAAGCAATCGCAATTCGTGCCGCAACTGCGCGAATGGATCGACAGCCACAAGAATGATTGGTCGCCGCTTGTCACCTCCATCGCCAACAAATGGCTCGATGAAGGTTTGCAGGATCGCGGCATCACGCGCGATGTCGAATGGGGCGTGCCGGTGCCGGACGACATTGGCGACGGCGCGCTAAAGGGCAAGGTGTTCTACGTCTGGTTCGACGCGCCCATCGAATATATCGCCGCGACCAAGGAATGGGCCGACGCAAACGGCAAGGGCGATGCGTGGAGATCGTGGTGGTACGACGCAAGAGACGTCCGCTATTACGAATTCATGGGCAAGGACAATGTGCCGTTTCACACGGTCGGCTTTCCTGTCACCATCATGGGCTCCGGCGAGCCGTGGAAACTGGTCGACCGTTTGAAGGGCTTCAACTGGCTCAACTATTACGGCGGCAAATTCTCCACCAGCGAACATCGCGGCGTGTTCATGGATTCCGCTGCTGAACTCCTGCCAGCGGATTACTGGCGTTACTACCTGATGGCGAATGCGCCGGAGAGTTCGGATTCGTCCTTCACCTTCGAGCACTTCGCATCGGTGGTGAACAAGGATCTGGCCGATGTGCTCGGCAATTTCGTCAATCGCGTGACCAAGTTCTGCGTTTCGCGCTTCGAAGGCAAAGTGCCCGGTCACGGCGAATATGGCGCGGAAGAACAGGCGCTCATCACCGAACTCGACGAACGGGTGAAGGCGTATACCGACTATTTCGAGGCCATCGAATACCGCAAGGCGCTCGGCGAATTGCGCGCGATCTGGGTCGCTGGCAACGAATATCTCACGCGCGCGGCCCCCTGGACGGCGATCAAATCGGCGCCGGATCGCGCAGCCGCCGGTGTGCGCATGGGTTTGAATCTCGTGCATCTGTTCGGCCATCTCACATGGCCGATCATGCCGAAGACCGCAAAGAAGATTCACGAAGCGATCCAGCCTGCGCCGGAAGTTATCCCGTGGCCGGAAGGGCCGATGGCGAAATTTTTGGATGACCTTGAAGCAGGCCAGCCCATTCACGCACCGGACGTGTTGTTCGCGAAAATCACCGAAGAACAGGTCGCGGAATGGAAGGCGCGTTTCGGGGGCGAGGAAGCGAAACTCTAACTTCCATCCGTCATGACCCGCTTTATGCGGGCCACCTAATAATTTTCACGCGGAGACGCGGAGCTTTCGTGTACTCCGCGACCTCCGCGTCTCCGCGTGCACCTTCGAGTAAAGGAAATTGGATCGCCCGGACAAAAGCCGGGCGATGACGAGTTGGTGTGGAAAAATTTCAGATTAAAGCCGCGTCCAGCCTTCTTGGCCCAGCGCCTCAAGCGGTTTGAAGCGCGCCTTGTAATCCATCTTCTCGCTGCCGCGCACCCAATAGCCGAGATAGACATATGGAAGCCCGCGCGCTTTCGCCTCGCGGATGTGATCGAGGATCATGTGCGTGCCGAGGCTGCGCGCGTCTTCGCCGGGATGGAAGAAGCTGTAGACCATCGAAAGTCCGTCGCGCAGAACATCGGTCAGCGCGCAACCGATCAGCGCGCCGCGCGTGCCGTCCTTGGTCTGGCGGCGATATTCGACGATATGCGTGTTGACCGGCGTTTCCTCGACCATGGCGACATAGTCGAACAATCCCATGTCCGACATGCCGCCGCCGGAATGGCGCGAGTCGAGATAGGTGCGAAGCAGCGCGAACTGCTCGCGCGTCGCTTCGGCGGTGACCTCGGCGCGGCGAAGATCGGCGTTGCGCCTGGCGATGCGTCTTTGCGTGCGCGAGACCTCGAACTGGTCGGCCACGATGCGCACCGACACGCAGGCATTGCAGCCTTCGCAGGCCGGGCGATACGCGATCATCTGGCTGCGGCGGAAACCGGAATGCGTCAGCGCCTCATTGAGCTGCTGTGCCAGTGTGCCGTTGAGGCGGGCGAACACCTTTCGCTCAACCTTGCCCGGCAAATATGGGCACGGTCCGCCCGGCGTGAGGAAGAACTGCGGTACGCGCTGCTGACGCTGATCGGTCACGTCATCCCACTCGATGCCCACCCATGCCAAGGATAATGCAAAGGATATGGGCGCAACGCTAGTGCCTTTCGGGTCAGTGGTTTACGGCGCACCGCCCGGCGCGGCCCGCTCTATAGTGCGCCGCCAGGCGGCGCGGGCGGCGCCTCGCGCATCAGGAGGATACTCAGCCGCCGGTTGGCGCTGGCATTGGGATCCTCGGGCAAGAGCGGCTCGGAACTCGCCTTGCCGACGACCTCGTAGATACGGTCGGTATCGAGGCCGTTCTGGGTCAGGAGTGCGCGCGCCGCATTGGCGCGTTCCGCCGAGAGCTCCCAGTTGGTGATGCCGTGGGGGCCGACGAAAGCGGCGCCGTCGGTGTGCCCGCTGATGGAAATGCGGTTCGGCAGGCGGTCCACGATCCTGGCGACCGCCCCCAACAGCCGCTTTGCGGCCGGGGTGGGTTGAGCGGTGCCCTTCTCGAACATCGGCCGCTGATCCTGGTCTACGAGCTGGATGCGCAGGCCCTCCGGCGTCTGGTCCACCATCACCTGCTTGGAGAGTTCGGCCAGTTCGGGGCTGTCCTGCAAGGCCTGCCGGATGGACTCGGCGGCGCTCTCGAACTGCCCATCCTGGGAGGAGGGCACGGCGCGCTCCAGATGATCCGAGCTGGGATTCTGCGAGGCAGGATCCTGGCCTACGGCGGCTGTCGAACCGCCCTTGTTGTTCTGCTTGTCCTTGGAGTGCGTCGTATCCGACGGCGAGGGCGGACTGTTCTTCTGGAACACCGAGGTCTGGCCGCCAGCCTTGGCGCTTTCCTCGCTCAGCACCTTGCCGCCCAGCACGCCGCCGGAACCGGAGAAGGTCTGCGATATGCTCTGCGGAGCGAAGTAATCGGCGATACCGCGCTTCTGTTCGGGCGTGGTCGTGTTGATGAGCCACATCAGCAGGAAGAAGGCCATCATGGCCGTCACGAAGTCGGCGTAGGCGACCTTCCAGGCGCCGCCGTGATGACCGCCGTGCCCGCCTTTCTTGACGCGCTTAATGATGACCGCGTTTTCGCCGGCCATACCGAACCCCACACCGAACCACCCTGTTGGCCGGGTTCGCGGTCATTGTAGGCGCCGCAAACCTCGTCCAACGTGGACGGCAAGGTGCCATGGCCCCTATTAAGCAAGTGTTAGTCCGGGAAACCGCCCAAAATGACCTTCGACAGCAAAATGTTCCGCCAGGCTCTAGGCTGCTTTCCCACCGGGGTGGCGGTGGTGACGGCCTGCGGCGAAGCCGCCGACATCGGCATCACGGTGAATTCGTTCACCTCGGTATCGCTCGATCCGCCGCTGGTGATGTGGTGCATCGACCGCAAATCGGACCGGTTCAAGGGCTTCACCGGGGCAGGGCGCTACACGATCAGCATACTCGGAACGAAGCATCAGGACGTATCCGCGCGCCTGGCCAAGCAGGGCGAACACAGTCTCGAAAATCTCGACCTGATGAAAACCGAGTCCGGTCCGCCCGCGCTCGCCGGTGCGCTTGCGGTGTTCGAATGCGAAAGCCACGCCGTACATGAAGGCGGCGATCACGCGATCCTCGTCGGGCGCGTGCTCAGGTTCTTCAGACAGGATGCCGGCGATCCCTTGGTGTATTTCCGCGGCAAGTACGGCGCACTTGCCGGATAAAAAAGAAACGCCGCCGGTTTTCCGGCGGCGTAGTCGAGGGGATTCTTGTTTCGTTAGAGGCTTACCAGCGAAACTGACCGAACAATCCGATCTCGTTGTAGTTGCCGTCGATAGCGCCGCCGATCGTGCCATTGGAGGTGCCGATCGTGCCGCCATCCGTCTGCTCGTGCTTGTAGACGAGAGCGAAGTCCACGATCTTTGCGGGGCTGTAGGAGATACCGACGTTGAAGTATTTGTCCTTCACGTCGGATGTCCGGATACCGGCAAGGTTCTTGACCTCCGGGTTCACCCAATCGTAGCGGCCGAACACGCCCCATTCCGGATCGAACTGATAGGAACCGAACACGGAAACGCCGCGCGCGTTGTCGTGCGAGGTCGTGGATGTCACGGAGTTCCAGTCGTCGGTATAGAAATACTCGACTCCGAGCCGGATGGGATCCACCTGGTACGCGGCAAGCACATCAAAGCGGTTTGCGGCATTCTTCGTTGAATCGGCCAGCGTTGGATTGGTTCGCACGACAGCTTTGCCCAGTTGGCCATGATAGCCGCCCAATGCGAGAATAAAGCCGTCATAGTTGAGGTTCGCGCGTCCCTCGACGTCGATGCCGCCGGAACGGTTGGCCGGATTTGTCGGAGCGGCCTTGTAGCCCGCGCCGTTAACCGCCGAGATTTGATAGCCGAGCAATCCGTCGGCCAGTTTGCCGAGGACATGCACACCCCAATCTGAAGACGTTCCGTATTTCGTGCGGTCGATCAGCGTGTTTTCAATGTAGCGATAACCGTAGACATCTTCGACGAATGGAACCCACGGCATATCGGTGGCGCCGAGCCGGAAGATCAGGGCATCGTCGAGCTTCGCCTGCAAATAGGCCTTCTTGAGATAAATCTGCGACGCCTTTGTCGTGCTGTCGTAGGTGAAATCGGTCGTCACATTGGCGGAGAACATGTCGTCGAAAGTGTGGTCGACGCCGAGATAGAATCGTTTGATATCGAAATTCACGCCGTTGGCAGGATCATAGGTGTGACCGCTTGGGTTTCCGCCGGTGGGCAGACCGCGCGACACGCTGTTCACATAGGTGACGTCGTAATACATGCGACCGCTGATCTTGGTGTTGTTCCACCAGCCGGACTTGTTGGCGGCGGCTTGCTCGTAGACCTGGTTCTGCAGCGCTTCGACATCGGCTTGAGATGCAGGCTGTTCCGCCACCTCATCGGCAGCGGGAGTGGGCGCCGGCGCCTGTTGCGCCTTGAGGTCTGAGATTTCCTGCTGCTGTTGCGCGATGATCCGTTCCATCCGCTCCAGGCGTTGCTCGGTGCTTTCCTTCGCGAATGCCGGTGAGCCGATCGCGGCGCAGGCCGCAGCACCCAACAATAATATTCTGACGTTCATGTCTTCCCCGCTCGAATGACCGCAGAGGATGCGGCGTCCGGCCCCCTTCGCTGGCGGCCGGGAGCGTCGTATCGGCGGCGGGTATCATCCAGATGACGGCCCAATGACGGATTTGCGACAGAAAGTTCCCGTCAGATGTGGCGATTTAGGTTTCCAGAAAACCTGGATATTTCATTGAGTTAAATCAAATCGGCGGGTGGAGCCGACCGGAGGCCAGACATTTTCTGCATGGCTGCCATGAGCGCGCTTATGTTCGTTGAATGTTATTATAACCATGCTTATGTTCTCCCCGATTGGGAGAAAGAAATGCCGGAATCCCTGGATCGCGACCTTCTCATTCTGCTGCACGACGTGGCTCGACAGTTGCGTACCCGTTTCGACCAACGGGCGCGGGAACATGGCGCCACGCGCGCCCAATGGGCGATTCTGGCGCGTCTGGAGCGCCAGTCCGGGCTCTCGCAAAACGAACTGGCCGCATTGCTCGAAGTCGAGCCGATTACCGTCGCGCGCCTCGTCGACAAACTGGAGGCGCGCGGGTTGGTGGAGCGGCGCGCCGATCCCAACGACCGCCGCATCTGGCGTCTGCACAATCTGCCTGCTGCGAAACCGATCGTGGAAAAGATCACGCGCTATCGCGAAGCGATGAATGCCGAATTGACCGAGGGCATGGACGACAATGTCCGTGAAGCCCTCATCGATGCCCTTCTCAACATGAAAAACCATTTGACGGACGCGGAAGCTTCGAAGCCTCTGGCGGTCGGGAGCAACTGAAATGAACGTGATGACCTCCGACGCAGTCTCGCGATATGAGGCTGCCCAACCGCGCGGCGCACTCAGACGATTGTGGGACAACAAGGCGCGTCTGCGCAGGGTCCTGATGATCGGCGGCGTTGCGATTGTCGCCGTTGTGTCATTGACCGTCTACCTGATGGGAGGCCGCTACGTCACGACGGACGATGCATATGTTAAAGCCGCGCAGTTGATGGTTTCGACCGATGTTTCCGGCCTGGTCAAAGAGGTCAACGTCCGCGAGGGTCAGCATGTGAAAGCGGGCGACGTGTTGTTCCGCCTCGATCCCAAGCCCTTCGAGAATGCGCTTGCCACCGCAAAAGCTGCGCTGGCGACAGCCGAGCAGAACGTCGAATCCACCAAAGCCGATTATCGCCGCGACGTGGAGCAGGTCGGTGCGCAGGCGGCACAGGTGAACGTCGCGAAAAGCACGCTTGACCGTTACAGCAAGCTCGTCGCCAGCAATTCCATTGCGCGCACGCTCTATGACCAGCAGCGCGCAACCTATCTCTCAGCGCAGGCGACGCTCGGTTCTCTCAAGCAGGCGGCGCAAGTCGATCTGGCGAAGCTGAACGGCAATCCAAATCTGCCTGCCGATCAGGCGCCCGCTTACATGCAGGCCAAGGCACAGGTCGACGAGATGCAGCGCCAGCTCGATCACACGGTCGTGCGCGCGCCCTTCGACGGCGTTGTGACCGAAGTGGACTCGCTCCAGCCGGGCACCCTCGTGATTTCGGCGATGTCGGCTTTCACGACGACAAGTGCCGTGGGCCTTGTGTCCGACAAGGACATCTGGGTCGAAGGCAACATGAAGGAAACCGATCTGACCCATGTGCATCAGGGCCAGCCGGTGGAAGTCACCGTCGACACTTATCCGGGACACAAATGGCATGGGACGGTTCAGGCCGTGTCTGCCGCATCCGGCTCGGCGTTCTCGCCGCTGCCCGCTGAAAATGCTTCCGGCAACTGGGTGAAAGTCGTCCAGCGTATTCCCGTCCGCATCAAGATCGACAGCAAGCCGGGCGACCCCGTTTTGCGCGTGGGCATGAGCGCCTACATCTCGATCGATACCGGACATCGCCGCTGGTTCCGCATGGTGAACGGATAGAGAAGTAATGAGAGCTGGAGCGGGACATTCAGCGGAGTCTTATGACCCGTTTGCTTTGCGCGTGGTGCTCATCTGCTCGATGGCCGGCGTGTTCATGCAGGCGCTCGACTCCACCATCGCGAATGTCGCGCTGCCTTACATGCAGGGCAGCCTTTCCGCTTCGCGCGACCAAGTCACTTGGATTCTGACGTCCTACATCGTCGCGGCCGCCATTATGACGGCGCCTGTCGGCTGGCTCGCCTCGCGCTTCGGCAAAAAGAATTTTGCCATTATCAGCCTTGCCGGTTTCACCATCACGTCGATGCTCTGTGGCGCGGCCCAATCGCTGGAACAGATGATCCTGTTCCGCCTACTGCAAGGTATGTTCGGCGCATCGCTCAGCCCGCTGTCGCAGGCGATCATGCTGGATCTTTATCCGCCGGCGAAACGCGGTTCCATTATGGCAATCTGGGGCATGGGCGTGATGCTTGGCCCGATCCTGGGCCCGACGCTGGGCGGTTATCTGACCGACACTTATAGCTGGCGCTGGGTGTTCTACATCAATGTGCCGTTCGGCATTGCTGCCGTCGCGGGCATTGCGCTCTTCTTCAAGGACTCGCCGCGCGATTCAACGATGAAATTCGATTGGTCCGGCTTCGCGATGCTGGCCGTGGGCCTTGGCGCGCTCCAACTCATGCTCGACCGCGGCACGACGAAAAGCTGGTTCGATTCCGGCGAGATCATCGTCGAGGCGGTTATCGCGGGCCTCGGGATTTATCTGTTCCTCGTGCATATGCTGACCGCGAGAAACCCGTTTATTCCACGGCCCATCTTCAAGGATCGCAATTATCTCTCCGCAATGCTGTTGATGTTCGTGACGGGTGCGATCCTTGTCGCAAGTTCGGCCTTGCTGCCGCCCTATCTGCAAAATCTCGGTGGTTATTCGGTCTCCGAAACGGGCCTGCTGATGGCGCCGCGCGGCTTCGGCACCATGTTTGCGATGATGTTTGCCGGACGCATGGCGTTGAAATTCGACCCGCGTTACTTGATCGGCATCGGAACCACGTTGCTGGCATGGTCGATGTGGGAAATGTCCGGTTGGACGCCCGCCATCGATCCTTGGACGCTGACCTGGGTGACCTTCTTCCAGGGTATCGGCATGGGCCTCGTGTTCGTGCCGATGAACCTGATCGCCTTTGCCACCATGCCGCAATATTTGCGGACGGACGGCACCGCGGTGATGAACCTGATGCGCAATGTCGGTAGCGCCATCGGCGTGTCGATCACGACCACTGTGCTGACCAGCAGCATACAGATCAACCATGCGCAACTTGCCTCGCACGTCAATCCGTTCAACCGCGCGCTCGGCGTGAACGCGCCGAGCATGATGTGGAATCCGCAGCTTCCGTTCGGCCTCGCGCAGATCAACGGCATCATCGAGCACAACGCGCAGGTGATCGCCTACGCCAACGATTTCCTCTTCATGTTCTTCATCTCGCTGCCCGCACTGGTCGTCGTGATGATGATGCGGAAGGTTCATCTTGCACCCGGAACCAAGGCGGAGGTGATGGAATGAGCCGCGTGGCGTTCATCGGTTTGGGGGTGATGGGGTATCCGATGGCCGGGCACCTGGCGCGGAAGGGGCATCACGTCATCGTGTTCAATCGCACGCGGGCGAAGGCGGAAGGCTGGGTCAAAGAGTTCGGGGGCACGATGGCTGACACGCCCCATGCCGCCGCAAAAGACGCGGATTTCGTCTTTTCTTGCGTGGGGCGCGACGAAGATTTGCGCGAAATTACGCTGGGCAAGAATGGTGCGCTCGCGGGCATGAAACCCGGCGCCGTTTTCGTCGATCACACCACGGCATCCGCGACAATTGCGCGGGAATTGTTTGCAGAAGCATCGCGATACGATATTGGATTTGTCGACGCACCGGTATCCGGCGGCGAACAAGGGGCGAAGAACGGCCAGCTTACCGTCATGTGCGGCGGAACGCAGCGCGATTACGACAAGGCGGAACCGGTCATCGCCGCGTATGCGAAACGCTCTCGATTGATGGGACCGGCCGGCGCGGGACAACTCACCAAGATGGTGAACCAGATTTGCATTGCGGGATTGCTTGAAGGCCTGTCGGAAGGTCTGAGCTTCGCGCGTGCCGCCGGTCTCGATCCGTTTGCGGTGGTGGATGTGATTTCCAAAGGCGCGGCACAATCCTGGCAAATGGACAATCGTCATAAGACGATGTTGGAAGGCCATTTCGACCACGGATTTGCGGTGGAATGGATGCGGAAAGATCTCGCGATCTGTTTCGCTGAAGCTGAACGTAACGGCGCATCGCTGCCGGTTACGAAACTTGTCGATGAATTCTATTCAGAGGTGGAGAAAATGGGCGGTCGTCGCTGGGACACGTCTGGTTTGTTTGCGCGACTCGAAGCGAAAAGGGAGGTACGCTGATGGACGCCGAGGCACGCCGTTATCATCACGGCAATCTGAGAAGTGCGTTGCTGGAATCGGCGCGCAGCATTCTGGAAGAGGGCGCATCGGATCTCTCGCTGAGAGCGGTGGCGCGGCGCGCAGGCGTCAGTCATGCGGCCCCTTACCGTCACTTCCCCAATCACGAAGCGTTGCTCGTCGAATTGGCGAAAGAAGGCTTCGTAGAACTTCGCGAGGAATTGGTGACGGCGGCGGCGCAGAAGGGTGTTGAATCGGATCGTGTTGCCAATATCGGCGCGGCTTATGTGCGCTTTGCGGCGAAGCGGCCCGCGCTGGCGCGCCTGATGTTCGGCCCGCAGCTTCCCAACCGGGACAGTTTCCCGGAACTGACGGCGGCCGCCGACGCGATCGGCGTCGAGATCGGCAATGCAGTGAACGACAATGCGCTAGGTCTCGCAGTCTGGGCGGCGGTGCATGGACTTGCGATGCTGATTTTGGAGAACGTGATCGATCTCGGTCAGCGCAAAGCGGGGCTCGATGTGTTGCCGTCGCGCGCGGAAATTCTGCTGCGCAGCCTGTTCTCGGTTCAGCGCGATTGAAGCAGCCGGGCGGCGTCCCGCGCGAAATAGGTGAGGATGCCGCTCGCGCCAGCACGCTTGAAAGCGATCAGGCTTTCGAGCATCACGCGGTCGCGTTCGAACCAGCCGCGTTCGATGGCGCCCATCAGCATCGAATATTCGCCTGACACCTGATAGGCGAATGTCGGCATCGCGAAAGTGTCTTTCACGCGGCGCAGCACGTCGAGATACGGCATGCCCGGCTTCACCATCACCGTGTCCGCGCCTTCGGCGATGTCCAGAGCCACCTCGCGCAACGCTTCGTCGCCGTTGGCGGAGTCCATCTGATAGGTGCGTTTGTCGCCGATGAGTGCTTTCGCGGAGCCAACGGCATCGCGGAAGGGACCGTAAAATGCGCTGGCGTATTTTGCCGCGTAAGCCATGATCATGGTGTCGGTGTAACCGGCTTTTTCAAGCGCGGCGCGGATGGCCCCGATGCGGCCGTCCATCATGTCCGACGGCGCAATGATATCGCAGCCCGCCTCGGCCTGAACCAGCGCCTGCCTAACGAGAATTTCCAGCGTGGCGTCGTTGTCGACGTTTGCATTGTTGCCGTCCATCACACCGTCATGGCCATGACTCGTATAGGGGTCCAGCGCCACGTCGCAAAGCACGCCGATCTGCGGCACCGCCTTCTTGATCGCACGCACCGCGCAACAGACAATATTGTTCGTATTGAGCGCTTCGCGTCCGTCGGGCGTTTTCAGCGACGGATCGGTGTAGGGAAAGAGCGCGATAACGGGAATGCCAAGCTTCACTGCCTCGTCGGCTGCGTCCGCGGCAAGGTCGGCGGACAGGCGTTCGACACCGGGCATGGAAGGAACCGGCTCGCGGCGGTTTGCGCCGTCGACCACGAAGATCGGCCAGATGAAGTCGCTCGGCGAAAGTGTGTGCTCGGCCACCAGCCGCCGGGACCAGTCGTGCCGGCGCAGGCGGCGCATCCGGATGGCGGGGAAAGCGGCTTTGGGGTCCATAATTGTTCCTTGAAACGGGGCGGCTTTCTTGTCAATGCAGGTCCCGGGCGGCCAGATTGCATGGGGGTCGCAGCCTTGAGAAACTTGGCGAAACATTGGGTGGAACGTCGATGGATTTCGAACTGACCGAAGATCAGCGCGCGGTCGAAGATGCCGCTCGCCGCTTCGCGCGCGAAAAACTCGCGCCCCATGCGGCAGAGTGGGACGAGAAGGAAATCTTCCCGGTCGAAACGCTGCGAGAGGCGGCGGCCCTCGGCTTCGCGGGCATCTATGTGAAAAGCGACGTCGGCGGTTCGGAGATGTCGCGGCTGGACGCGGCGATCATCTTCGAAGAATTGTCGGCGGGCTGCACCTCGACTGCCGCTTACATCTCCATCCACAACATGGCGTCGTGGATGATCGACCGTTTCGGCAATGACGAGCAGCGCAAACGCCTGCTGCCGAAGCTCACGACGATGGAAAAGATCGCCAGCTATTGTCTGACCGAGCCGGGCGCAGGTTCCGATGCGGCCAATCTGAAAACCAAAGCCGTGCGCGATGGCGACTATTATGTGCTGAACGGCTCGAAGGCATTCATTTCCGGCGCAGGCGTTTCGGATGTCTACACCTGCATGGTGCGCACCGGCGAAGACGGACCGAAGGGGATTTCCTGTCTCGTCGTGGAGAAGGGGATGCCCGGTCTTTCATTCGGAAAAAAAGAGCGCAAGATGGGCTGGAACAGCCAGCCGACGGCGCAAGTGATTTTCGAAGATTGCCGTGTGCCGATCACCAATCGCATCGGCGCGGAAGGCGAGGGCTTCCGCATCGCGATGATGGGATTGGATGGCGGGCGCATCAATATCGGCGCCTGCTCCGTCGGCACGGCGCGCGCGGCGCTTGAAGAAGCGGTGGCCTATACCAAGGATCGAAAACAGTTCGGCAAACCGATTGCCGAGTTTCAGGCCTCGCAATTCAAACTGGCCGATATGGCAACGGAGCTTGAGGCGGCGCGCCTGATGATCCGCAACGCCGCAGCCGCGCTCGACCGGCGCGATCCGCGCGCCACCATGTTGTGCGCGATGGCCAAGCGCTTCGCGAGCGACACGGGTTCGAATATCGCCAACGACGCGCTGCAGCTTCACGGCGGTTACGGTTATTTGAAAGATTTCCCGGCGGAACGGCATGTACGCGATTTGCGCGTGCACCAAATTCTGGAAGGCACCAACGAAATCATGCGCGTGATCGTCGCGCGCGAAATGTTCCGGCAATAAGCATGGTTGACGAAGCGGAAGTCCTGTTCGAACGGCGCGGCGCCATTGGGCTCATTACGCTCAATCGACCCAAGGCGCTCAACGCGCTGACGCACGCAATGTGCCTTGCAATGAAGCCGCAGCTCGATGCGTGGGCCACGGACGCAGATATAAAATCGGTTGTCATTCGAGGCGCGGGCGAACGTGCGTTCTGCGCGGGGGGAGACATTCGTGCGCTATATGAATCGGGGAAGGCAGGAACGCCGTATGCGCTCGATTTCTACCGCGATGAATACATCCTCAATACGGCCATCAAGCACTTTCCCAAACCCTATGTCGCGCTGATCCACGGCATCGTGATGGGAGGGGGCGTCGGTGTTTCGGTGCACGGCAGCCATCGCGTAGCGGGCGAGGCGGCGATGTTTGCGATGCCGGAAACGGGCATTGGCCTGTTCCCCGACGTAGGGGGAAGCTATTTCCTGCCGCGCTGCCCCGGTCAGATCGGCATGTATTTGGCGCTGACGGGAGCGCGCCTGAAAACCGCGGACAGCCTCTATGCAGGCGTCGCCACGCATTTCGTTCCGACTGCAAAATGGGAAACCCTCATCGCCAAACTTGCCGACGGCGCGACACCGGACGACGCGCTAAAGCCCTTGAGCGAGATCGTTCCAGGCGATTTTCTTGCCGAACATCGCAGCGCCATCGACCGCATCTTTGCTGGAAACTCGGTGGAAGAAATTCTTGCGGCCCTCGACGCCGAACACACCGATTGGGCCGACGACACGGCGAAAACCGTCCGCTCGAAATCGCCAACCAGTCTGAAAATCGCCTATCGCCAGATCCGCGAAGGCGCCAAGAAAGAATTCGACGATTGCATGCGCATGGAATGGCGCATGGTCAATCGCATCATCGCCGGTCACGATTTCTACGAAGGCGTGCGCGCCACCATCATCGACAAGGATGGCGCACCGAAATGGAAACCCGCAGAACTCAACAAGGTCAGCGAAGCAGACGTGCAAGCCTACTTCGCACCGCTCAACAAGGAGTTGCCTATATGACCACCATCGCATTCATCGGCGTCGGCAATATGGGCGGCCCCATGGCGCGCAATCTCATCAAGGCGCAACATTCCGTGCGGGCGTTCGATTTAAGCACCGCTGCGTTGAAACCCGTAACGGATGCGGGCGGGGTGGCAGCGAAGTCGGCGAATGAAGCGCTTTCCGGCGCGGATGTGGTGATCACCATGCTGCCCGCGGGCAAACATGTTCGCTCAGTCTATCTGGAAGACGGCGTGCTGGCGCATGCGAAGAAGGGCGCGCTGCTGATCGACTGTTCGACCATCGACATCGACTCCGCGCGTGCCGTTCATACGGCGGCCGGGGAGGCCGGTTTCGATTTCCTCGACGCGCCGGTCTCCGGCGGTGTCGGCGGTGCGGAAGCCGGAACCCTTGCGTTCATGTGCGGCGGCAGCGCGGCTGCGTTCGGGCGCGCGCAACCCGTTTTGGAAAAGATGGGCAAGCGCATCGTCCATGCGGGCGGCGCGGGCGCGGGGCAGGCGGCGAAGATCTGCAATAACATGCTGCTGGCGATCTCGATGATCGGAACCTGCGAAGCATTCGTGCTGGGCGAGAAGCTCGGTCTCGATCCGCAGAAGCTGTTCGACATCATGTCGGCGGCGTCCGGCCAATGCTGGTCGCTGACCACCTATTGCCCCGTACCGGGACCGGTTCCCACTTCGCCATCCAACCGGGATTACACCGGCGGCTTCGCAACCCAGCTCATGCTGAAGGACCTGAAACTGGCGCAAGCCGCTGCCCAATCGGCCGATGCGGCGACGCCTATGGGTGCCGAAGCCGCTCAACTTTACGCTTTGTTTGCCGCAAAAGGTCACGGAAACACCGATTTCTCCGGCATTATCAATATGCTGCGCGGAGCAGCCTGACGTCCTTTTACGCCCTCTTAACGAGTCATCCTTACCTTTCTCCCAAACAAAAGGTGGGCCTGCGAAAAATCGCAGGGGATGGCGATGACAGCTTTGGCGAAAGCCCAACCGGGGGCGCCGCTCAACGACGCTCCGGATGTCGGCAAGCATTATTTGGAGACGCTCGGCCTGATCGAGCGTCTGCATCGGCAACTGCTCGACGTGATCAAGGATGAACTCGATCGTCGCGACGAACGCGAGATCAATTCCGTTCAGGCGTTGTTGCTGTTCAACGTCGGCGACCAGGAATTGACGGCGGGCGAATTGCGCACGCGCGGTCACTATCTTGGCTCCAACGTATCGTACAATCTGAAGAAGCTTGTCGATGCGGGCTATATCCACCATGAGCGGTCGGCGGTCGACCGCCGGTCGGTGCTGGTGCGCCTGACCAAGAAGGGTGAGGCGGTGCGTGCGATGCTGGTGGAGTTGTTCAGCCGCCACCTGCTGTCGCTTCAGGCTGTAGGCAATGTCGGCGCCAACGACCTCGAAGGCACGAACACCGCGCTTCGCCGCCTCGAACGCTTCTGGATCGATCAGGTCCGCTTCCGGCTTTAATTCCAATCCCGTTTCGTGCGACGAATGGGCATGGCCGCCCGTTCGTCGCTTCTCCGTGGCTATTTTTATCATCACTCGCGGTTCTACGCCGCCGGGCTGCTCGGCATCGCCGTATATTTGCTGAGTGGCGGACTTGAACCGGTCGCACGAGCGGCGGCGGCAGGCGATGCCTTTTTCATCTCCTATCTGACCGCCAGCGCCATTCTGGTGTTCCACCTTGATGACAAGGGTCTGAAGAAACGAGCGGCGACGGAAGATGAAGGCGCATTCATCGCGTTGCTGATCGCGCTGGCGGTCATTGCGCTTTGCTCGGCGGGCATCTTCACTGTTTTGAACCAGAAGCAGAACCCCGGATCGCTGGTTTTCATTCTTTCGGTCGCGAGCGCCCCGCTCGGATGGTTCATGCTCCATACTCTGGGCGCATTCCACTATGCCAATATGCAATATCTCGGCAGCAATGGCGGGAAGAACGCATTCAAATTCCCCGGTTCGGGCGAACCCGCGCCCTGGGATTTCCTCTATTTCTCTTTCGTCGTGGGAATGACCGCGCAAGTATCGGACGTGCAGGTGCTGACAACCTCCGCGCGCCGGGCGGTCCTGGTCCATTCTGTGGTTTCGTTTTTCTTCAACACGGTGCTGATCGCCATGGCCGTGAATGCCGTTGTGGCCACCTCCTCTTGAGAATGAATCTTAACTGGGCGCCGGACACATGGTCCGCTGTGACAATTCGCTTTGGGGTTCAAGGGGGTGCCGGGTTATCCTGCCGCCAGCACAGACAAGAGCGGGCCGGCTGGGTCCGGCAGACGACAGATGGCGTTTCAGTACGAAGCGAAATTCCGCAATGCGCTGGGCGGTTTGAGGCGCGAAGGCCGTTACCGCGTATTCGCAGACATCGTGCGCCATCGCGGATCGTTTCCCAACGCGGATTTTCATTCCGAAGCCGGTAAACGGCCCATCACCGTCTGGTGCAGCAACGATTATCTCTGCATGGGCCAACACCCAAAGGTGCTGGCTGCGATGCACGAAGCCTTGGATCAGGCAGGGGCGGGTTCGGGCGGTACGCGCAACATCTCCGGAACAACCCACTATCACGTCGAACTGGAACGCGAACTTGCCGATCTCCACGGCAAGGAGGCGGCACTCACCTTCACCTCCGGTTTCGTGTCGAACGACGCCACGCTGGCGACGCTGGCGAAGTTGCTGCCGGGGCTGATCGTATTTTCCGATGCGCTCAATCATGCCTCGATGATCGAAGGCATCAAGCATGGCGGCATGGAGAAGCGCGTCTTCCGCCACAACGATCTCGCTCATCTCGAAGAATTGCTGAGCGCGGCCGATCCCGATGCGCCGAAGCTGATTGCGTTTGAATCCGTCTATTCGATGGACGGCGATTTCGGCCCTATCGCGGGTTTCTGCGATCTCGCCGAGAAATATGGCGCGATGACTTATCTCGATGAAGTGCACGGTGTGGGCCTTTACGGCGCGCGGGGCGCTGGCGTGGCGGCTCGCGACGGCGCGATGCACCGGGTCGACATTATCGAAGGAACGCTTGCGAAAGCGTTCGGCGTGATGGGCGGTTACATCGCCGCATCCGGCGATCTGGTGGATTGCATCCGTTCGTTCGCTCCCGGCTTCATTTTCACCACGTCGCTGGCGCCGGTTCTGGCGGCGGGTGTGCTGGCGAGCGTTCGCCATCTCAAGGCCAGCAATGTCGAACGCGAAAAACTACATGCGAACGCGGCCAAGCTGAAGCTCATGTTTGCGGAAGCGGGCCTTCCGGTGATGGATTCTCCCAGCCACATCGTCCCTGTTTTCGTGGGCGATGCCGTGCTGTGCAAATCGGTGTCCGATACGCTGCTGCGCGATCATGCGATCTACGTCCAGCCGATCAATTTCCCCACCGTCCCGCGCGGCGCGGAACGCCTGCGCTTTACGCCGTCTCCGATGCACAGCGACGAAATGATGAAAGCGTTGGTGGGGGCGCTTGACCAGGTGTGGACGTCTCACCGGCTCGGCCGCGCTGCCTGATTTATGCCCAAAGGCCCGGGCGACGAGATTTATTTCGAATTCGCGATGCAGGCCAACGTCCTCAAGACGACGGCCATAGATCCCAAAACCGGAACGGAAGTCAGCGTGATAGGTCCCGCAAGCCCGGCCGCACGCGAAGCCCTGAAGCTCGCGGCGCTGCGAAAGCTGCAATTCGTGTTGAAGAAGAAACGCGGCGACGTTTAGCGGCGACGTTTGACGGGCGCTGCGCTCCGACCGAGACCGATCTTCTTTGCGAACTCCGAACGCTTCGCGGCATAGTTCGGCGCCACCATCGGATAATCGGCGGGCAAGCCCCATTTCGCGCGATATTCTTCCGGCGTCAGATCGTAGTTCGAGCGTAGATAGCGCTTCAGCATCTTCAGCTTTTTGCCGTCTTCCAGACAGATGACGTAATCCGGCGTGATCGATTTCTTCACCGGAACGGCAGGCTTGTGACCGCCCGGAATGCCCTCGTTCATTCCATCGCCGGAAAGACCGCCGAGCGTTGCGTGAACGCTGCGGATCATGTTCGGCAGATCGGCTGCCGGAACCGGATTGTTGCTGACGTATGCGGACACAATGTCACTCGCCAGCTTGAGAAGATCTTCTGCGCGAGGAGCGCTGTGTTCTTGGGAAGCCATGATCAGCCCTTGTTTTTTATAATCCTGTTCCAGTCCTATTGCGCGTCCGCAAACCGAAAGCAAGCGGCACGCAAATGAAAAAGGGTGCAGTTTCTGTAGACTGACAGCATTGAAGATAAGTTGTGCTTTCGCTGAAGTTTCTTATTGGTTGTTTTTTCTAACTTCGTTTCTACGCGCTCAAGTTGCTTTGGAACTTTTATACAGCTTGATTTGGTTCTCAGGTTGTTAGACCTCTAATGAAAGCAACTGTTATGCGGTGATTCCGCCCCCAGGCCGATGGGAGACTCCCCTCCCGCATCTGGCGCAACATCTGGTAAAACTGTAGGGGTAGCACCGCGATAGGCAGCGCGAGGGGACAATCCGTAATGGTGGCGACGATGACCAGCACCGATCAGTTGGAATCCGGCTTTTTTTCCCGTGGGTTAGCGGATGCCGACCCCGAAGTGGCACGCGCCGTGGCTGAAGAACTGGGCCGCCAACGGGACAAGATCGAGCTGATCGCCTCGGAAAACATCGTCTCCAAAGCCGTCCTGGATGCCCAAGGATCGGTCCTGACCAACAAATATGCAGAAGGTTATCCGGGCCGCCGATATTATGGTGGCTGTGAATATGTCGATGTAGCCGAAGAACTCGCGATCCAGCGTGCCTGCCGGTTATTCGATTGTTCTTTCGCGAATGTTCAGCCGCATTCCGGCGCGCAGGCCAACCAGGCCGTTTTCTTTGCACTGATGAGGCCCGGCGACACGTTCATGGGCCTCGATCTCGCGGCGGGTGGACACCTGACGCATGGTTCGCCGGTGAACCAGTCCGGCAAATGGTTCACGCCGGTTTCCTATGGCGTGCGCCGCCAGGATCATCGGATCGATATGGAAGAGGTTGAGGCGCTGGCGCTCAGCCACAAGCCCAAGCTCATCATCGCGGGCGGCTCGGCCTATGCGCGGGTTATCGATTTCAAACGGTTTCGCGAGATCGCGGATTCGATCGGTGCCTATTTCATGGTGGACATGGCGCATTTTGCCGGGCTGGTCGCAGGCGGCGTGCATCCTAACCCGCTGGAATATGCCCATGTCGTCACCACGACCACGCACAAGACATTGCGCGGCCCGCGCGGCGGCATGATCCTTTCGCGCGACCCCGACCTCGGCAAGAAGATCAACTCGGCGGTTTTCCCCGGTTTGCAGGGAGGGCCGCTAATGCATGTTATCGCAGCAAAAGCAGTGGCTTTTGGCGAAGCCTTAAAGCCGGAATTCAAGATCTACGCGAAGAATGTGGTCACCAACGCGAAGGTGCTGGCGGAGACGCTGCACTCGGAAGGTCTCGACATCGTGTCCGGCGGCACGGATACCCACCTGATGCTTGTCGACCTGCGCCCGAAGAAGGCGACGGGGCGGGCGGCGGAGAAAGCGCTCGACCGCGCCTCCATCACCACGAATAAGAACGCCATTCCCTTCGACACGGAGAAGCCTGCCATCACTTCCGGTATCCGCCTCGGCTCGCCCGCTGGCACGACGCGCGGCTTCGGGCCGGCGGAGTTCAAGGAAATCGGCAAGCTGATCGTCGAAGTCGTCGAAGCGGTGGCGGCGAAAGGCGAGGAGGGCGATCCGGCCGTCGAAGCCTCGGTCGCGGCCCGTGTCGCCGATCTCTGCAAACGCTTTCCGATCTATCAGTAGGACCAGACCATGCGCTGCCCGTTCTGCGGACACGACGACACGCAAGTCAAAGACAGCCGTCCGAGCGAGGACAATTCCGCGATCCGGCGCCGGCGTCATTGCCCCGCCTGCGGCGGCCGCTTCACGACTTTCGAGCGCGTACAGTTGCGCGAGCTCGTGGTGGTCAAGAAGACGGGCCGCCGCGAACCTTTCGATCGCGACAAACTGGAACGCTCGCTCGCACATGCCCTGCGCAAGCGCCCCGTGGAAGCCGAACGGGTGGACCGCATGGTCACGGGCATCGTCCGGCGGCTCGAAAGCATGGGCGAGAACGAAATACCCTCGACGGTGATCGGCGAACTCGTGATGCAGGCGTTGTCGAGCCTGGACAAGGTCGCCTATGTCCGCTTCGCCTCGGTCTACAAGAACTTCCGCGAGACCAAGGATTTCGAAGCCCTGATCGGCGAGATGGGCGGCGAGCGAGACTGATCGTTTATTTGGCGAGCGGGCGACCCGTCATATAAAAACCTTCAAGTTCGCTCCGTATCCGTGCGGCGGATGGCGGGGGAAGGTCGAAATGAAGCGCGCAATACTTGTCCTGACAGCGATAGGGTTCGTCACGGCAGCGCAAGCCGCCGACCAAATTGCGATCGGCCCGGTCAAAACCGGGATGACTTACGATGAAGTGCGCGCGGCCACGCCGGGCGCGGTGTGGAAGCCGCTTCCGTTTCGCGGCATCGCGGCGGAGAACGCTTTCACGCTCGCTGGATTGACGTTCGGCGCGCAATACATTCCCGAGCCGTGGGATCGCTATCACATCCTGGCTTCCCACGCCTCGACATTGACCGACATACAATCGTGCCGAGGCGACTATGAGAAAGTCGCGAACGCGGTGCAGGCATCCATTGGCGACATGAAAGCGCCACCGGAGTTCGCGCCGTCCGAGATCGGATTTCAGGCCAAGCAGGTGGAAGTAAAGGTAGGCGACGGCACGGCTCTGCTGATCACGCACATCGACAACGCCAAGCCCGAAAGCGAATGGCCGTTCGAACTGAGCGCGTCATTGCACGAAGGCGACACCACGGTGAACATGAGCGGCGAAGTGCGCGCAGCGATGGCGGACAAGCCGGCACAATGTGTGATCCGCATCACGTTGGGCGAATATACCAAGCGTCCAAGACGCGGCAACGTCGCGTTCGACGATCTGATATTCACCGCAACACCAAGCATAAGCCGCCTGCATCACAGCCTCGACAATGTGACGCTGCCGCAGCAACCGGTGGATGTGACGCTGAACTGCTCCATCGACGATGCCGATAGTCATCTCGACAATTGCACGCCCAGCCCGCGCAACGATCCCGCCACGGCCCCTTACGCAACCGTGGCAATGGACCGGGCAAACGACTATCGGGTGGCAGATAAAAGCCGCAGCGGAAAATGGACGCCGGGCGAGAACACCACGCTGACAGTCCATATCTCCGCAGCCGACCGGCGCGACGGACTGAAGGTCGATACCTCCAAGCAATCTCTGCTGAAATTCACGGCCTATCCGCGCCAGGAAGAGATGGTCCGGTTCTATCCGCGCGATGCGATGGCGGCAGGTGTAGGCACGGAGATACAAGTGGGTTGCGTGGTGCAGCCGGACTTCTCGGCTGTTTGTCCCGAAATCTCGGTGCCCGCCGGCGAGGTTCAGGCGCAATTCCAGCAAGCGGCGTCGCAGATGGTGACCCTCTATCGCGCTGCTCCCACATTGAGCGACGGTGCAAGCTCGGTGGGAACGGGCTTTCGAGCGAATTTGAAATTGCAGCCATGAGCGATGTGCGCCACATGCGTCACGCCTTGACGCTTGCGGAACGCGCACTTGGAAACGTCGCGCCAAATCCTGCCGTCGGCTGCGTGATCGTGCGCGACGGCGTGATCGTCGGGCGCGGATGGACACAGCGCGGCGGCCGTCCCCATGCCGAAACCGTGGCTCTGCGGCAGGCAGGCGCGGCCGCAAAAGGCGCAACCGCTTACGTCACATTGGAACCCTGCGCGCATCTCGGCCAGACACCACCTTGCGCCAATGCGCTGATCGAAGCGGGCGTAAAGCGCGTCGTTGCGGCGATCGAAGATCCCGACCCACGCGTATTCGGACGGGGTTTTGCAATGTTGCGCGAAGCCGGCGTGGCGGTTGAGACAGATGTGTTGCGCGACGACGCGGCAGCGTCCAATGCAGGGTTCTTCTCGCGCATAGTGAAAAAGCGCCCGCTCGTGACGCTCAAACTTGCGGTGAGCGCGGATGGAAAGATCGCGCGTGCTCCCGGCGGCGATCAATGGATAACGGGCCACGCAGCGCGACGCTTTGGACATTTCTTGCGCGCCCGGCACGACGCGATCCTCGTGGGAATTAAGACGGTACTGGCGGACGATCCCGAGCTCACATGCCGCATTCCCGGATTGGAAGATCGCTCGCCCTTGCGGGTGGTTCTCGACAGCGCGCTTCGCCTCCCGATGACATCGAAGCTGGTCCAAAGCGCGCGCAAGGTGCCGGTGGTTGTTTTCGCAACGCGTGACGGTGGCGATGATCTGCGCGCCGCCGGGGTCGAGATCGTCCGCGTTACGCCGGGCGTGCAGGGCAGGCCTGATCTCCACGCGGTACTGGGCGAGTTGTCCTCACGCGGGATCACGCGGCTTCTGGTCGAGGGTGGGACGACCGTCGAGCAGGCGTTCCTGGCGCAAGGGCTTGCGGACAGGCTGGAAATTTTCCGGTCGCCCGTCGTAGCAGGCGAGGGCGGACGGGCCGCGCCCCATTTTCCGCTGGAAAATTATGGTCTTTCCAGCCGCCGCATGCTGGGTTCCGATGTGCTGGAAAGCTACGCGGTCAGGGCCTAAAACAAATCCATGTTCACTGGAATCGTCACGGATGTCGGCCAGGTCCGGCACATCGAGAAGCGCGGCGACACGCACATCGTGGTCGCCACCCACTACGACGTTTCGGCCATAGAGATCGGCGCGTCGATCTCGTGCTCCGGCGCCTGCATGACCGTGGTCGACAAGGGCAACGACAAGGATCGCTGGTTTGCCTTCACCGCTTCCGGCGAGACGCTCTCGAAGACGACGCTGGGCGATTGGAAAGTCGGCGATCCGGTCAACCTTGAGCGTGCCATGCGCGTGGGCGACGAATTGGGAGGCCATATCGTCACCGGCCATGTTGATGGCGTGGCAGAAGTCAAATCGGTTCTTCCCGAAGGCGAATCCACGCGGGTGATTTTCGAAGCGCCCGTCTCGGTTGCGCGGTTCATCGCACCGAAAGGATCTATTGCCCTCGACGGCATTTCGCTGACTGTGAACGAAGTCGACGGCTCGCGCTTCGGCGTCAACATTATTCCCCATACGTCCAAGGTCACGACCTTCGGGCGACTGAAACCCGGAGCCAAAGTGAATCTCGAAGTGGATTTGATGGCGCGATACGTCGCGCGGCTGGTGAACCGATGACGCAGCCATCGGTTTATCACGATTACATTTCGCAAATCGAAGATGTGATCGAAGACGCGCGCAACGGCAAGATGTTCATTCTGGCCGATGCGGAAGATCGCGAGAACGAAGGCGATCTCGTCATTCCATCGCAGATGTGCACGCCGCAAGCCGTAAACTTCATGGCGAAGTATGGCCGTGGCCTTATCTGTCTCTGCCTTACGCAGGACCGCGCCAACGCACTTCAGCTTCCGATGATGACGCAGTTCAACGGCTCGCCGCACCAGACGGCGTTCACTGTGTCCATCGAAGCGCGCGAAGGCGTTTCGACCGGCATCTCCGCGCATGACCGCGCCCATACGATTGCCGTTGCAATCGATCCGACCAAAGGCCCGCAAGACATCGTGATGCCGGGCCATGTCTTCCCGCTCGTCGCGCGGCATGGCGGAACGCTTGTCCGCGCAGGGCATACGGAGGCTGCCGTCGATATCGCGCGGCTGGCAGGACTATATCCGTCCGGCGTGATCTGCGAGATTATGAACGACGATGGTTCCATGGCGCGAATGCCGGATCTCGTAAAGTTCGCGCAGTTCCATGGGCTCAAGATCGGCACGATCGCCGATCTTATCGCCTATCGCCGCAAATACGATCATCTCATCAACCGCGCGGTCGAAACCACATTCGAAAGCCATAATGGCGGGACGTGGAAGATGATGGTGTTCGTCAACACCATCGACTACGCGGAGCACATCGCATTGGTGAAAGGCGATGTGGCGGGGCCGGAACCGGTCCTGGTGCGGATGCATGCGATCAACATTTTCTCCGACATGCTGCGTTACAAACCCTATGAAAAAGATGTGCTGGGCGAGTCCATGCGCATCATCGCGGAAGAAGGGCGCGGCGTGGTCGTGGTGCTGCGGCAGACCCGTCCGACCTTCGTGACGGACGTTCTTTTGCGCCGCATGCCGGAAGATGTCGATCGCCGTCGCGTCAAGGAATATGGCGTAGGCGCCCAGATACTGCTCGACCTCGGCGTGCAGAACATGATCCTTCTTACCGATACGCCGCAGAAGAAGGCGGTGGCACTGGACGGGTATGGTTTGAACATCGTAGGCACGCATCCCATACGCGGACAAAAGGACGGCGCATGACAAACATTCTGATCGTCGAGGCGCGGTTCTATTCGCATATCGCGGACATGTTGCTGGAAGGCGCTGCAAAGGCGCTGGATAATTTCGGCGCGCAATACGATCGCATTACCGTGCCCGGCGCGCTGGAGATACCCACAGCGATCCTTTTCGCGGCGAAAGCGGCGGAAGGTGCGGGCAAGAGCTATGACGGCTATGTGGCGCTCGGTTGCGTGATCCGTGGCGAGACCTTCCACTTCGAAATCGTCGCGGGAGAATCCGCGCGCGGTCTGATGGACCTTGGCCTCCATCACGGGCTTTGCATCGGCAATGGCATTCTGACCGTGGAGAACGAAGAGCAGGCGCTGGTGCGCGCCGCACATGACGGAAGCGATAAAGGGGGCGATGCGGCGAGGGCGTGCCTGGCGCTGATCGAAACGCGGAACAAGCTCGGCGTCCACCGATGAGCGATACACGTCAGCCGCGCCGCGCCGCCCGTCTGGCGGCGGTGCAGGCCATCTACCAGATGGAATTGACCGGTCTCGACGCGGAAGAGGTGGTCGAAGAATTCGTCGAACATCGGTTCGGCCGCGATGAGTTGCGTGCGCTGGGCGAACCGGATGCGGAATTCTTCGGCGATCTCGTGCGCGGCGTGCCGCACCATCAGGAAGAGATCGACCGCGCCATCTCGCAGAGCCTTTCGGCGGATTGGAAATTGAGCCGGGTGGATTCCATCCTGCGGGCGATCCTGCGCACGGCTGTCTACGAGTTCATTTCCCGCCGCGATGTACCGGCCAAAGTGGTGATCGACCAATATGTCGACATCGCCCATGCCTTTTTCGAAGGCGACGAACCGGCTTTCGTGAACGCCTCCCTCGACAAGATCGGCCGCCGCAAACGTGCCGTGGAATTCGGCGAAGTCCCGCCCGATGACGAACTGCAATTCTGATTGTTCACAATAGCAATCGAACACCCCGGAACCTGCGGTACAATGCACCGCATGCCCCACGAACCCTCATCACCCGATTCCCTTACCTCCCCCTTGTGGGGAGGTCGAAATTTGCGTGAGCAAATTTCGGGTGGGGGAAGGTGTTGCAACTCGGTCCCCCACCCGAAAAAAGCTTTGCTTTTTTCGACCTCCCCACAAGGGGGAGGTGAAGAAAAGCAAGATGGGATAGCCCCGGGGGGGAGGGGGGTAAGCAAAAACCGAAAAACGACTAACCAATTGAAATCACAGCATAAACCTTACCTCCCCCCACGCGGGGAGGTCGACGCGCGCCAGCGCGGCGGGTGGGGCCCTCCATGAACCGCCCCTCCGAATTCCAACTCATCGCCGAACTCTTCGCCCCTCTGGCAGAAGCCCCGGGCGCATTCGGGCTGAAGGACGATGCCGCCGTCATCGCTCCCTCCGCCGGGCACGAACTGGTCGTCACCACCGATGCGCTCGTCGAAGGCGTACATTTCCTCGCGGACGATCCGCCGATCTTCGTGGCGAAGAAAGCCTTGCGCGTGAACCTGTCCGATCTTGCCGCGAAGGGTGCGGAGGCGGTGGGTTATCTGCTCGCAATGTCGTTGCCGTCGAACGCCACAATGGAATGGCTCTCAAACTTTGCCGAAGGGCTGAAACAGGATCAGCGCGAATTCAATATTTCGCTCTACGGCGGCGATACGACATCGACGCCGGGACCGCTGACGATTGCGATCACTGCGTTCGGATTCGTTCCGAAGGGAAAGATGCTTCGCCGCTCCGGCGCGAAATTGGACGATCTGGTTTTCGTATCCGGAACGATTGGCGATGCGGGCGCGGGATTGTCCTTGTTGCGACAACCTCAGCAGTTCTCTCATGCCGTGCAGGATTTCCTGATCCACCGTTATCGCGAACCGCGTCCGCGTTTGTGGCTTGGTCAGGCTTTGCGCGGCGTTGCACATGCGGCACTCGATGTTTCGGACGGATTGCTTGCGGACCTGGGCCATATCGCGGAGGTCTCTGGCGTGCGGATTGAAATCGATGCCCATCGGCTGCCCCTCTCGGCAGCGTTGCAGGCTGTGTGGGGGTCAGACGATGCGGCCCGCGCCAAAGCGGCAACGGCAGGCGACGACTACGAGATCGCCTTCACTGTGGCGCCTCGCCTGTCCGACGACGCCGTGAAGGCCGCCCGGGATGCCGCCGCCATCACCGAGATCGGGCGTGTGGTGGCCGGCCAGGGCGTGGCGTTACTGGACGAGGCGGGCCGGGAAATCGCCGTAAGCCGCAAAGGTTATACCCATTTCTAACCGCTAACCTTCCCTTAGCCCCGATTTGGCAAGGTAAGGGGATGTGGAAATCGATTGCGATTCTGGCCCTCGCAGGCCTGCTGGCCATCCCGGCTTGGGCCGAGGAAGGCGAAAAGCCCGCCAAGCCGGAGAAGCGCGCACCCGGCACCAGCGTGGAAATGCCGGCCATCATCTCCCCAATGGACGATGAGGAGGGCAAGCTGGCGGGCTATGCTTACATCACCTGCACAATCATCGCATCTTCGCCCGACGTGGCGGTGAGCATCCGTTCCAAAACGCCATTCATTCAGGACGCATTCGTGCGCGACGTGAATCACAAATCTGTGGCGCTCGCTTCCGATCTGTCGCAAGTGGACAAAGCCGGGGTTGTCGCGCGCTTTCTTGCCGATGCCCGCAAGATCATGGGCGAGAAGAAGGTCGTCTCGCTCTCCATCACACAGGTTCAGATGTCCACGCTGCGGGCCGGCCCCCCGAGCGAGGTTCCGCTGGATCGGCTACCCAAGACGGCCTCCGCGCCGCACCAGCCCGATTCGGCCCCGGAGCCAGAGAAAACAGCCTCTTAGTTCCTCTCCGGTACGACAAAAAATCCCCCGGGAAATGTTGCCTCTGCGTTAGGCATTTGGCATGTTCCGCCGCCCTTGAAGCGGTGGGTCACTTCCGGCCGGCCATGGGGATCGGCCGTGCATTCGGCCCGGCCGGGCGTCCAAAAATCTGCACGAGGGAAATCATGGCATTGCAGCTTGAACTCGTTCTGGCTTGCGGCTTGCTCGCGCTGCTCTACGGCGGACTGACCGTCCGCTCCGTGTTGGGGCAGAGCGCTGGCAACGCGCGCATGCAGGAAATCGCAGCCGCGATTCAGGAAGGCGCAGCCGCCTATCTGAACCGGCAATACACCACCATCGCCATTGCGGGCGTGGTGATCTTCATTCTCGCTTTCGTCATCTTCGGATGGCAGGTGGCATTGGGCTACCTGATCGGCTCGACCTTCTCGGGTCTTGCCGGTTACATCGGCATGAATGTGTCGGTGCGCGCCAATGTTCGCACCACGGAAGCGTCGCGTCAGGGATTGGCGCAAGGCCTCTCCATCGCGTTCCGATCCGGTGCGGTGACGGGCATGCTGGTTGCCGGTCTCGGCCTCCTGGCCGTTGCAGGTTACTACGCATTCCTCACCCTCGGATTGGGCCTCGATCTCAGCGATGAAACGCAAGGGCGCATCATCACCAACGCACTCGTCGCGCTGGGCTTTGGCGCCTCGCTGATCTCGATCTTCGCTCGTCTTGGCGGCGGCATCTTCACCAAGGGTGCGGACGTCGGCGGCGACATGGTCGGCAAGGTCGAAGCGGGCATTCCCGAGGATGATCCGCGCAACCCCGCCACCATCGCCGACAATGTGGGCGACAACGTGGGCGACTGCGCGGGTATGGCTGCCGACCTGTTCGAAACCTACGCGGTGACGACGGTTGCCACGATGGTTCTCGCCTCGATCTACTTCACCGGCGCGGAAAAACTCGCATTGATGGTCTATCCGCTTGCCATCGCGGGCGTGTGTATCATCACCTCGATCATCGGCACCTTCTTCGTCCGTCTGGGCGGCTCCAGGAACATCATGGGCGCGCTCTACAAGGGCGTGATCGCGACAGGCATTCTTTCGCTCATCGCACTGTGGCCGCTGACCGACTGGATCGTCGGGCTGGACAACACCTTCACTATCGGCGCCGACATTGTGTTCACCGGCCGCACGCTTTACTTCTGCGGCGTGGCGGGGCTTGTCGTAACCGGCCTGCTCATCTGGATCACCGAATACTACACCGGAACGGGCTTCCGCCCCGTGAAGGAAGTGGCGAAGGCCTCGGTGACCGGACACGGCACGAACGTGATCCAGGGTCTCGCGATCTCGATGGAATCGACCGCGCTTCCCGCACTTGTCATCTGCGCAGGCATCATCGTGACCTATCTGATGGCGGGCCTGTTCGGCATTGCCATCGCCGTGTCCACGATGCTGTCGCTGGCCGGCATGATCGTGGCGCTCGACGCGTTCGGTCCGGTGACGGACAATGCGGGCGGCATTGCCGAAATGAGCGGCCTCGAAGGCGACGTGCGTAAAACCACGGACGCTCTCGATGCCGTCGGCAACACCACCAAGGCGGTCACCAAAGGCTACGCAATCGGCTCCGCCGGTCTCGGCGCCCTGGTGCTGTTTGCAGCGTACACGGAAGATCTCAAATACTTCACGAGTCACGCCACGGACACGAGCTTCAGCTACTTCGCTGGACTGACACCGCCGACCTTCAGCCTCTCCGATCCGTGGGTGGTTGTCGGTCTCTTCATCGGCGGTCTTCTGCCCTATCTCTTCGGCGGCATCGCAATGACCGCCGTGGGACGTGCAGCCGGTGCCGTGGTCGAGGAAGTGCGCAAGCAGTTCCGCGAAATGCCCGGCATCATGCAGGGCACGCAGAAGCCGAACTATGGCCGTGCGGTCGACATGCTCACCAAAGCCGCGATCCGGGAAATGGTCATCCCGTCGCTGCTGCCGGTGCTGTCGCCGATTGTGCTGTTCGCGGTGGTCAACTGGATCTCCGGCAAACTCGCGGCGTTCAATGCGCTCGGTGCGATGCTTCTCGGCGTGATCGTGACCGGTCTCTTCGTCGCCATCTCGATGACCTCGGGCGGCGGTGCATGGGACAACGCGAAGAAGTACATCGAAGACGGCAATTACGGCGGCAAAGGCTCCGATGCCCACAAGGCAGCGGTGACCGGCGACACCGTCGGCGATCCCTATAAGGACACTGCCGGCCCGGCCGTCAACCCGATGATCAAGATCACCAACATCGTGGCGCTGCTGCTGCTCGCCACCTTGGCGCACGGCATCTGATCGTCACGACCAGAAATGAAAAGGGCGCGGTGCGAGCCGCGCCCTTTTTGTTTGTGTTGCGGTCCGACTCACGGTCCCGGCCCACCGCCGCCCGGATTCTGTTGCTGATCGCCGCCAATCGGCACGCCCGGCGTTGCGTTGAAGAGCTGTTGCAGGAACGTCATCTCGCGGCCGCGGGTAATGGTCTCGCGGGTTTCGAAGTCGACGACGTGTCCGTCCTTCAGGCCGAAATGCTTGAGGTCGTTCACCTTGCCGTCCTTGTCGAAATAGACGGCCAGTATCGAGCGCGAAATCACGCGCGGTTCGAAGAATGCGACGCGCTTTTCGGTGCTGGAAATGTAGTACCAGGCATCGCCGCCAAACGTTGCTTGTGTCGAGGGATAGCCGAGGCGCGCCTGCACCGTGGTCTTGGTGTCCTTGTGTTCCTTCAGGGCCGATTCATTGGCCGGATCGGGCAGATAGCCGCGCTGGCTGATGACGGGCGTGCAACCCGCGGCCGCCAGAACGCCAACAAGAAGAAGGGCACGAATGCGCATGCGGTATGATCCTTTGCCTCACGGCGTCTGCCTGTCCCGATGTGCTAACCTTGGGCCGTGTGGCTTGCAAGCCGGATAGGAACCTTGGCCGATGCTGACGGCGCTGAAAAAGAGCAATAAGGAACGGGAACTGGCGAACCGCCTGCATGAGGCGATCATTGGTCGCGCCCGCGCGCCTGAATTTTTCGCAACCTTCGGCGTGCCCGATAGCTTGGACGGCCGATTCGATCTCGTCGTGCTGCACGCATGGCTGGCCCTGGGCCGCTTGCGCGAGCCCGGTCTGCACGACGTTTCGCAGCGTCTCACCAACATGATGTTCTCGGCTTTCGACGAAGGTTTGCGCGAACTCGGCATCAGTGACATGGGCATGGGCCGCCGCATGAAGAAAATCGCCAATGCGTTCTACGGCCGGTTCAAAGCCTATGACGATGCCCAAGACGAAACGGCGATGGCGCAAGCCGTTGTCCGCAATCTTTATCGCGGCAATGAAAAGCACGCGGAAGCCGCAAAGACCTTGGCGCGTTATGTCTTCAGCGCAAAAGAGGCGCTCGCAAAATGCGATCCCTCGCGGGGGGAATTGGATTTCGGACCGCTGCCCCAATGAAGCCGGATGCACCTTTCGAGAAATTCGTCGAACTCTCCGCTCTATCCGAAGCGGGAATGGACATCGCGCTTGTACCGAACGAAGCCGAACGCGCCCAGATCGCCGCGTGGGCGGAAGTCAGCGCTATGCCGCACTTCGAAGCGAAGGTAACCCTGAAACGATTGTCGCCATCCCGCTTTTCCTATGCCGCGGACCTGAAAGCCGAAGTCGTCCAGCCGTGCAGCGTGACGCTCGAGCCGGTCACCCAGAAGATCGAGGAAAGGTTCACTCGAGAACTGCATCTCACTCATGCCACGCGCCACCGCCCCGAGCTGGTGGAACTGGCGCCCGGGGCGGGGGACGATGAAGCCCCGGAGGAGATCGAAAGCACTCGCTACGATGTGGCGGGACCGGTGCTGGAGGAGTTCTCCCTCGCTATAGACCCCTATCCCCGCGCCCCGGGCGTGGCCTACGAGCCGCCCCCCGACGAGAAGCCGGAAAGCCCCTTCGCGGTACTGGCCAGGCTCAAGGAACCCCACTAAGGCCCGTGGGGTTTTGGCCTTGAAACCTGGGAGGGTTTCGGGTTACGTCCCCGCCTCGTTTGCCCGCCGGACCAGCCTAGGCAGGCGCGCCCCTCAGGGCGGCCCGCACGGTCGATTCGGCTATAAGGAGTTGTTCCGCCATGGCGGTCCCTAAGCGAAAGACCTCGCCGTCGAAGCGCAATATGCGCCGCTCGCACCACGCGCTGAAGCCCGTGGGCTATGCCGAGTGCTCGAATTGCGGCGAACCCAAGCGCCCGCACCACGTCTGCGCATCCTGCGGCCAATACGACGACCGCGAAGTGGCGAAAGCCAAAGCCTGATACGCTTGCGGCGGGGTGATTTGCCCCGCCAGCCAAAGCAAGGCGCGCGACGTTGACCCAGACTTTAACCGTCTCGATTGATGCCATGGGGGGCGATGCCGGCCCGGGTGTTGTCGTGGACGCATTGGTCCGTTCCGCGCAGCGCCATCCCGGCGTGAAGTTTCTGCTGCATGGCGACGAAGCGCAACTGAAGCCGCTGCTCGAAACGCGCAGCAAGCTCGCCCAGATCACCGAAATTCGCCACAGCGCCGAACGCGTCCGCATGGAGGAGAAGCCTTCCATCGCGCTCCGCCGCGGCCGCAACACATCCATGTGGCGCGCCATCGAATGCGTGGCCAAGAAGGAAGCCGAGGTCGCGATCTCCGCCGGCAACACCGGCGCGCTGATGGCGATGTCGATGTACCAGCTCGGCGTCATCGAAGGTATCGAGCGTCCGGCCATAGCGGCCCTGTGGCCGACCAAGAAGTCTCAAAGCATCGTGCTCGATGTCGGCGCCAATGTCGGCACCAGCGACGAACAACTTGTCGATTTCGCGATCATGGGCGCTGCCTTCGCGCGCGCCATCTTCAACGTCGACAAGCCGAGCGTCGGCATTCTCAACGTCGGCTCGGAAGATGTTAAGGGCAACGATGCGGTGAAGGGCGCGGCGCACATCCTGCGCAATGCGAACCTGACCATGGAATATGCGGGCTTCGTGGAAGGCGACGACATTTCCGAAGGCGAAGTCGACGTCATCGTCACCGACGGATTCACCGGCAACATCGCGCTGAAAACGGCGGAAGGCACGGCGAAACTCATCGTCGAATATCTGCGTTCGGCGCTGACGAGTTCGATTTTCGGCAAGCTGGGGGCGTTGATCGCGAGCGGGGCTTTGAACAGCCTGAAACGCAAGCTCGATCCGCGTTCGGCGAACGGTGGAATTTTTCTTGGACTCAATGGTGTGGTGGTCAAAAGCCATGGCGGGACGGATGCGTTGGGATTTGCCAGCGCCCTCGACATGGCTATCGGCATGGCGAAGTCGGGGGTTATCCCGCGCATTGCCGCCGACCGGGCGGGGATCACGCCGCAACCGGCTGCAACCGCTGTATCGTGAGTGATGGGTGACAATTATCAGATCTAGAGTGATTGGCTGCGGGGCCTATCTCCCCAAGCAGATCCTGACCAATGACGAACTCTCCAAGCGCGTAGACACGTCCGACCAGTGGATCGTCGAACGCACCGGCATCCGCCGCCGCCATATCGCGGCGGAAGGCGAGAAGACATCCGATCTCGCCCTGAACGCCGCGCGCGAAGCGTTGGCCGATGCGGGCATCGGCGCCGAGGCGCTCGATCTCGTCGTCGTTGCCACCACGACGCCGGATGAAACATTCCCCGCCGTCGCCACCACCGTGCAGGCCAAGATCGGCATGACGCGCGGAGCGGGCTTTGACGTACAGGCCGTGTGCTCGGGCTTCATCTATGCGCTCGCCGTCGCGGACAATTTCATCAAGGCGGGGCAGGCAAAAACCGTTCTTGTCATTGGCGCCGAAACGATGTCGCGTCTTATGGACTGGACCGACCGCGGCACCTGCGTGTTGTTCGGCGACGGTGCGGGCGCAGTCGTCCTGCAGGCGGGCGAGGGCCGCGGCGACAACCACGATCAGGGCGTCCTCAACACAAAGCTGTTCTCGGACGGACGGCTGCACGACCTGCTCTATGTCGATGGCGGCCCTTCGACCACCGGCACAACGGGCTATCTGCGGATGCAGGGCCGCGAAGTGTTCAAACATGCTGTCACAAACATCTCCGCCGCCGTCCACGCCTCGGCTGACGAAGCGGGGGTGAAAGTGTCCGAGGTGGACTGGTTCGTGCCCCATCAGGCGAACCAGAGAATCCTCGACGGCACTGGCCGCAAGCTGGGCATCCCGGCCGACAAGGTGATTTCCACGGTGGCCGATCACGGCAATACCTCCGCCGCCTCCGTGCCGCTGGCGCTGGTGACAGCCGTCCGCGACGGCCGGATCAAGCGGGGCGATCTCCTGTTGCTGGAGGCCATGGGAGGGGGGCTGACCTGGGGATCGGCGCTGGTCCGCTGGTAACCATGACAGGATGAACCGCCGTCTTAAGTGAGTCGGCTATCCCTTTGTCATTGACGGAAAAAACGGGAGACCCTAGGCTTCGACTCAAGGGGCAGGGAGTCGTATGAGATGACGACAAACACATTAACGCGTGCCGATCTGACCGAGGCGGTGTTCCAGGCGGTCGGTCTTTCACGCAACGACTCGGCGCAGATGGTCGAGGACATGCTGGAAGAAATCTGCGGCGCGCTGACCCGCGGAGAGACCGTGAAGCTGTCGTCCTTCGGCACCTTCGCAGTGCGTCAGAAATCGCAGCGCATGGGCCGCAATCCCAAGACAGGCGACGAGGTGCCGATCGCGCCGCGCCGCGTGCTTGTGTTCCGCCCCAGCCATGTTCTGAAGGCCGTCATCAATGGACAAACACCCTCGCCCGAAGAGGACTGATTAAATGCTTCACGCCGCGATCGAGACGCGGGGGAAATCAGCGGACGCCTTCCGCACTATCAGCGAAGTCGCGTCCGATCTCGATGTGCCGCAGCACGTTCTGAGATTCTGGGAAGGCCGGTTCAGCCAGGTGCGTCCAGTGAAGCGCGCGGGCGGACGGCGCTATTATCGTCCAGACGACGTGGATCTGCTGCGCGGCATCCGTGCGCTGCTTTACGACGACGGCCTGACGATTAAAGGCGTGCAGAAGATTTTGCGCGATCAAGGCGTGCGTTATGTCGCCAATATCGGCCGCGGCGAGGCTTCGCTTCTGGCGCCGCGCGCGGGCCGGAAGGCTGGAAACGGAAAATCCGCCCACGGCGTTTCGTTTGAAGTCGTTCAGCGTGCAGAGCCGGAAGAAGCCGAAGCTGCTCCGGTCGAGATCGAAGTCGCTGATCTGCCGCCGCCGACGATCCGTCCGATCCAATCCGACTTGCTGGATGCGATAGCACGCGCGTCCGAGCCCACGGCCTCCAGTGGCCCAGCCTGCGGGTCTCTCCTCGGCCCTGAAAGCCGCGCGCGGCTGGAAATCCGGCTGGCCGAACTTTTGGAACTGAAGCAAAAGCTGGCCGAAGCCCAGGCCCATTTTTCCGCCGCTTGAAGGCGGCAATGTCGCGGACAGCGGCGTTGCCGGGGTAGAGGTGGCCGACTATAGTCCGCGCCCCTTGGCGGTTTTTCCGCCTTTCATCTGGTTACGGAGCGTGGCGCAGCCTGGTTAGCGCACCAGTCTGGGGGACTGGGGGTCGTGGGTTCAAATCCCGCCGCTCCGACCA
>DASZYI010000196.1:0-24290 GCA_035545475.1 Rhizomicrobium sp. | reverse complement strand
CGTGGATTTCTGGTTGCCGCCGGAGGGATGTTCGTATCGCATCGCCGTTGTGAGCATGAAGAAGGCCTATCCCGGTCACGCCAAGCGCGTGATGATGGCGGTTTGGTCTTATCTGCGCCAGTTCATGTACACGAAATGGGTGATCGTGGTGGATGACGACATCGACGCGCGGAACTGGAAAGATGTGATGTGGGCGCTTTCGACCCGCATGGATCCGGCGCGCGATATAACACTGGTCGAAGGGACGCCTATCGACTACCTCGATTTCGCCTCGCCGGAATCCGGGCTTGGTTCCAAGATCGGGCTTGATGCCACCAACAAATGGCCACCCGAAACCAGGCGCGAGTGGGGCCGGAAGATGCGGATGGACGACGAGATCATCCGCACCGTTAGCGAAAAATGGCCGCGTTTGGGCCTGCCGGGATCGGGTAAACCGATCTGGTAAGGTTGCGCCAAGTATTGTTCTCGCCTGCCGGTTGTGGTGTGATCCTCCAGGCTGCTTGGCGGGGGATTCAATGAAAACGGCGTGGGCTTTTGCAGCAACCTTGCTCTTGGCATCGAGCGCGATGGCGTCCGAAGCCTGCGGGCCGCTTCAGATTGTCGGCCAAGCCGACATGGTGTCCACCGAAGGCGCGCTGCTGGTGCCGGCAAAGGTCAACGGGCTTGCCACCTACATGATCATCGACACCGGGGGATGGTATCGGGAACTGGCGCCCTCTCTTGTCGACAAGCTGAAGTTGAGCACCAACAAACGGAGTGTCGGCCTCATCGACGCGACCGGGCGACAAACCAATACGAGCACGACCGTAGACGATTTCGAAATCGGCTCCTTCAAGGCGAAGAACGCGGTTTTCCTTGTTCCAAAGTACGGATACGGCGATGACGTTGGCGGCGTGGTCGGGCCGCAGATGTTCACCATAGTCGATCTCGATCTGGATTTCGCGGCGAAGAAGATCAATTTCGTTCTGCAGGACCACTGCGAAGGCAAGGTGGTTTATTGGAAGACGCCGTCTTATGCCGTCGTCCCGTTCCTTCTGACCGACGAGGGGCATATTCGGATGCCCGTCGAACTGGACGGTCACAAATTCACTGCCCTGCTGGATACGGGCGCCGACCAATCCTCCATAACTTTCCGCGCGGCCGAAGAAGCTTTCGACATCACCAAGGATTCTCCCGGCGTCACCAAAAAGGGATATCTGAACGGAGACAAACGTGCGGAAGAGTATGAGCGTACGTTCAAGACGCTGACCATAGGGGGTATCACCTTCAACAATCCGAAGCTTTCGCTGCTGCCGGACCTGCTGCGCAACCATCAGATCAACGAACACCGTCCAAAGATAAACTCGCACATCGACACCAACAACGAATCCGAAGGCGTGGATGACGTGATCGTCGGCCTTGAAGAGTTGCGCCATCTGCACGTCTACATCGCCTATAAGGAGCAGAAGCTTTACATCAGCCCGGCTGCCCCAGCCGGCGAGACCACATCGCAATAAGCGGGGCGAACGATGGGAAAAACTCTGTTAACGACGACAGCGGCATTGTTGTGCCTCGTCTCAGCCGCGGCTCGCGCGGAAAATTGCTCGCTTAGACTGATCGCAAGTTACAACATGGCGAATACGAACTCCGTTGTCGCCATTCCCATAGTGATGGCGGGAAAGCCGCGATACGTATCTTTGGATACGGGATCGTTCGCCAGTTGGGTTACGCAGAAATTCATCGACGACGACAAGCTGGAAACACATAGCATCACGGGAATGAAAGTATATGGAGCAAGCGCACGCGCTGCGAAGTACGTCGTTGTTCCTTCGGTAGACATCGGCCCGATACACCAACCCGCATCGAATTTCATGGTGGAGGCTGCCAACCATATGGGCGAGCTCTCCGCGGGGCTCGGTAACAATGCTCTGGCGCAGTTCGATGTCGAGTTCGATTTTGCCGCTCGCAAGGTCAATTTCTTTTCCCAGGATCATTGCGAAGGCAAGGTCGTTTACTGGACGAAGTCCTATACGGAGATGCCTTTCAGCATGCTCGACGACCAAATACATATCGTGATGACGCTGGATGGACACGATTTCGATACGGTTTTCGACACGGGCACGAGCTACACTTACGTCAACAAGCGTGTGTTCGTCGGCGTTTTCGGCGGCGACGACGCTTCAGAAAGAGAAATCACCCTCCACAATCACAAAGTAAAGGCTGCGACGTTCAAGTCACTGTCCGTCGGCGGGATCGCCTTTCCCAATCCTTCATTGCTCATAATGGAGGACAAGATGCGCGAACTGGCGAAAGAGGATGTCCCCGTTAAAGATCAGAATCAGGCAGGCGTCACGCTCATGCATTTTCCGCATATCCTCCTCGGACTCGATGCACTGAGCCATCTTCATTTCTACATCGCCTTCAGGGAACACAAGATTTACGTCACCTCCGCCGACGCTCATTGACGGGAGGCGCTCCGCTCCCACATAAGTTGGACCAAGATCGCGGGAACCGGAGGTGACGGATGGGTTATGTCTTCGCGTCCACTTACAACAGTTTCTTTTTCTATGTCGGCGTCAATGCATTCATCATGCTGGTGCTTGGCATGCTGGTGGTGCGGGCGCGGGTAAAGACCCAGACCGAAATCGGGGACGGCGGCGGCAAGCAGGAGATGGTGGGGCCGTTTCGCGCACACGCAAACAACACCGAATATGTGCCGATGGGCCTTTTGCTGATGTGGTGCCTGGTACCTTTGGGCGCAAGCATATGGCTTGTACACGGCGTGGGCGTGCCGTTAACCCTCGGACGAGTCCTCCATGCCATAGGTCTTTCGCGCAGCGTCGGGGTTTCCACCTGGCGGTTCCTTGGAATCCTGTTGACATGGATTGCCTATATCGTGGGTATTGTCGCGGTTCTCTGGCTTGTGTTCTTCCCCTCTATTCCGGCATCCTGACATCGTGACAAACAGCAAAAAACAAGACCCGCGCGAAACTCTCGAAAACCTCATCCGCGCCGCCAAACGCGCCGGCGCAGACGCGGCCGATGCGCTGATCGTGGAAAGCGTTTCGGCAAGCGTTTCCTATCGCATGGGCGAATTGGAAGACGTCGAGCGCGCGGAATCGACCGATCTCGGATTGCGCGTGTTCGTGGGTCAACGGGTTTCGTTCGTCTCCTCGACCGATCTCACCAAGGACGCGCTGGAGGAATTGCCGCAGCGCGCCGTGGCGATGGCGCGGCTGGCGCCGGAAGACAAATTCGCGGTGCTGGCGCCCAAGGAACTGCTGGCGCGAGACTTCCCGAAACTCGATATCGAAGACCCGAACGAACCATCTGCCGAAACGCTGATCGCCCGCGCGAAAGATGCGGAAGCGGCCGCCATGGCCGTTCCGGGCGTGACCAATTCGGAAGGCGGTGGGGCCAGTTTCGGACGCAGCGCGGTGACGCTTGCCACCAGCGAAGGGTTTTTCGGCGCCTATGCGGGCACCAGTCACAGCGTCGGCGTTTCGGTTCTTTCCGGTGAAGGCACCGGCATGGAGCGCGACTACGAAAGCGCGAGCGCCCGGCATTCGTCCGATCTCGATTCATCCGAGACAATCGGCAGGAGCGCGGGCGAACGCGCGGTGAAGCGGCTCAATCCGCGCCGCGTAAAGTCGCAGAGCGTGCCGGTTGTGTTCGATCCGCGCGTGTCTGCCGGGCTGATCGGGCATTTCGCCGGTGCGATTTCGGGTGCATCCATCGCGCGCGGCGTGAGTTTCCTGAAAGAGTTCATAGGCAAGCCGGTGTTCGCGTCGGGCATCGCGATCATCGACGATCCCCATCGCATTCGCGGTTTGCGTTCCAAGCCATTCGATGGCGAGGGCGTGAAGAACCAGCGGCGCGCAATCGTCGAAGACGGCGTATTGACGACATGGCTGCTCGATTGTTCGAGCGCAAAGCAGTTGGGACTGACAAGCACCGGCCATGCGGCGCGCGGCACGGGCGGTCCGCCCTCGCCTTCCACCACAAATTTCTACATGGAAGCCGGAAAGCTTTCGCCGAATGAGCTGATGGCCGATATCCGCGAAGGGCTTTATCTGACCGAGCTGATGGGCATGGGCGTGAATGGCGTGACGGGCGATTACAGCCGGGGCGCCGCGGGCTTCTGGATCGAGAACGGCCAGATCGCCTATCCGGTTTCGGAGATCACCATTGCGAGCAATCTGAAAGAGATGTTCCGCAATCTGACGCCTGCCAACGATCTCGTTTTCCGCTACGGCACCAACGCGCCGACCCTGCGTGTCGAGGGTATGACGATTGCAGGTGCATGAAGACCTCGCGCTGATCGAAGACGCCGTTCGCGAGGCAGGTAAAATTGCGCGCTCCTATTTCGGCGGCAGTTACAAGAAATGGGACAAGGGCAAGGGCGATCCCGTTACCGAGGCCGATCTCGCGATAGACAAATATCTGCGAGAGACCCTGCTCGCAGCGCGGCCCGATTACGGCTGGCTATCGGAAGAAACCGCAGACGACCCACGGCGGCTTTCGACAGAATTCACCTTCGTGGTCGATCCCATCGACGGCACTGTCGCGTTTCTGAAGAACCGTCCGCATTTCACCATTTGTGCGGCGCTGGTGCGTGCACAATTGCCGGTCGTCGGCGTTGTGTTCAATCCGATCACCGAGGAATGCTTCACGGCGGTCGTGGGCGAAGGTGCGAAAATAAATGGCGCGCCGATAAAAACGAGTGACGTGCGTGAAGTCGATCACTGCCGGATGTTGGCAGACCGGGCGATGCTGTCTCATCCGGGCTGGAACACTCCGCCACTCACGCCGTGGCCGCCGATGGAAATCGAAACGCGCGGTTCCATCGCCTACCGGCTGGCGCTGGTGGCAAACGGCAGCTTCGATGCCATGCTGGCGCTTTCCGCCAAACGGGATTGGGATCTGGCGGCGGGCGACCTGATCGTGCGCGAAGCCGGAGGGCGCGTGACAACACATACCGGCGCACCGATGCGTTATAACGGCAAGGAGACTCTTCAGCCTTCGGTCGTGGCAGCGGGCGCAGACCTGCATCCGTTGCTCGTCGACCGGGTGCGCAATATTCCGCGAGGGTGACCATGGCCGCCGAACACGAACCGAAACAGTTGCTGCACCTTGTCTTTGGCGGCGAACTCGCCTCGACCGAAGGCATTACCTTTAAGGACCTCTCCAAGCTCGACATCGTGGGCATCTTTCCAAATTATCGCGAAGCTCTGGCCGCCTGGCGCGGGGCCGCCCAACAGTCGGTCGACAACGCCCAGATGCGTTATTTTGTCGTGCATATTCACAAGCTTATGGAGCCTGAGCCACACAAGCCCGGGCAGGCTTAGCGCTCGCGCCCCCGGTGGGCGCCATGCTACACCCCCCGGCCATGACAGCCGGGACCGACGCCTCGATTCGCGCCGACCTTTCGCCTCGCGCGCCTGCGCGGGCCGCGGTTCCCATGGGCAATCTCGCCATCGTACGGCGCCTGGTGGGCGGATACCTCAAAGGGCAATGGGGCACGCTCATGGTGGCCGTGGCGTGCATGATCGTGACAGCGGGAATGACGGCCGCACTTTCCTGGCTGCTGGACCCAGCGATCAAACTGATCTTCCTGGACAAGCGCGCAGACATGCTGACCCTCATACCGCTGGCGGTGCTCGGTGTGATCGTGGCGCGCGCCCTAACGACGTTCGTGCAACAGGCGCTAGTGGACACGGTTGGCGAACGCGCCGTCGCGGCTGTGCAACGCGATCTGTTCGACAGCCTGGTGCATGGCGATCTGGCATCGCTGAACGCGGTGCATTCGGGGCAGTTCGTCTCCAACTTCCTTTACGACGCGACATTGATGCGTGACGCCATCGTGCGCGGGATCGCCGGGTTGAGCCTGGAATTCCTTTCGCTGATCGCGCTGGCGGGCGTGATGGTTTATCAGGACTGGCGGCTGGCGCTGATTTCCATCTTCGTTTTGCCGGGTGTGGCCTGGGTGACGCAGAAGATCGGTTCGTCGCTGCGCCGGGCAGCCTCGCGCGGAATGGCGGAGACGGCAGAACTTTCCACTGCGCTTTCGGAAGCGTTGGACGGAAAACGCATCGTCAAGGCTTATGGGTTGGAAGACCACGTTGCCGAACGCGCCAATGCGCGGATCGACGGGCGATTAAAGTATCTGGTGCGCGTGGCGCGTACGCGGGCGGGTGCCGTTCCGGCAAGCGATTTGTTTGCGGGCGTCGTGATCGCGGGCACGATCTTTTATGCCGGTTATCAGGCAATGCATGGCGAGATCGGGATCAATCATTTCGCTTCCTTCCTTGCTGCGATGCTTCTGGCACTGCAGCCGGTTCGCAATCTGACCCAACTATGGGCCACTGCATCGTCGGGCCTTTCGGCAGCGGATCGCATCTTCGCCATCATCGACCAGAAGCCGCGCATCGTGGACCCGCCGGGTGCGCGCGCGCTCGTTGCTAGGCGAGGCGCGGTCAGATTCCGCAATGTGGGATTTTCATATCGTTCGGACGCGGGCGCGCCCGCCATCGAGAACGTCACGCTGGATGCGGATGCCGGGAAGAAGATCGCACTGGTCGGGCCCTCGGGCGCGGGCAAATCGACCTTGTTCAACCTGCTGTTGCGTTTCTACGATGCCGATACCGGCGCTATCGAGATTGACGGGCAGGACATCGGGCATGTGACGTTGAAGTCGCTGCGCGAGAACATTGCGCTGGTGACGCAGGAACCGATCCTGTTCGATGAAACGGTTGCGGAGAATATCGCGCTGGGGCGGCGCGGCGCTTCGCAGACGGACATCGAAGATGCGGCAAAGGCCGCTGCTGCACACGAATTCATCACACAATTGCCGGAAGGATATGCCACCCGCGTGGGAGAAGGAGGGTTGCGGCTTTCGGGCGGGCAGCGGCAGCGCGTCGCCATCGCGCGCGCGATGCTGCGCAACGCGCCGATTTTGTTGCTGGACGAAGCCACATCTTCACTCGATTCCGAAAGCGAGCGGCAGGTGCAGGAGGCGCTGACACATTTGATGTCGGGCCGCACGACCATTGTCATCGCCCATCGCCTTTCCACCGTTCTTGACGCCGACCGCATTTATGTTCTGGATCGCGGACGTGTTGTCGAGTCCGGCACGCATTCCGAACTGATGGCGCAAGGCGGTCTTTATGCGCGTCTCTACCAGCACAATCTCGACGACGAACCAACTTCCGTGAACTGAATGCACCGTATGACGCTTGGTCTTCGCGCCTATCGTTCCGCGACCGCCGTGTTATCGCCGGCGGCCAAATTGCTGCTGCGGGAGCGTGCGGCGCGCGGCAAGGAAGACCTGGAGCGGCTCAACGAGCGGCTGGGCATGGCGGGCCTGAGACGGCCGGAAGGAACATTGATCTGGATTCATGGCGCTAGCGTGGGCGAGACGCTAGCGGCGCTGCCGCTGTTATCGGTTTTGCTGACGCCGGGGCGGCATGCACTGGTGACGAGCGGGACTGTGACATCGGCCAAGCTGATGGCGGAACGGCTGCCGCCTGGCGCGATTCACCAGTTCGTGCCCATTGACACGCCGGCCGCCGGCCGGAATTTTCTGGATCACTGGCGGCCGGACGTTGGATTGTTCGTGGATTCGGATCTGTGGCCCAATCTCCTGATCAGCGCGGCGGAGCGAAGGATCCCGCTTGCGCTGGTGAATGCACGTATCTCCGCGAAATCGGCAAAAGGATGGAAACGTGCGCCGCAGACCATTCAAGCACTGCTCTCCGCGTTCGACGGCATACTCGCTATCGATCCGGAAGTGGCGGCGCGTTTTTCTTCGCTTGGGGCGCGCGACGTGCGGGTGACCGGAAGTTTGAAGGCCGATGCCCCGCCCCTGCCCGCCCACTCGAAGAAATTGGAAGCACTGCAAAACGCGATTGGCGATCGACCGATCTTTCTGGCATCGAGCACGCATGCAGGCGAAGACGAAACACTACTGCCGGCTCAAGATGCCTTGCGGAAATCACATCCCGATCTTCTGACCATCATCGTGCCGCGGCATCCGGATCGCGGCGAAGAGATTGCGATGCTGTGCGGATCCCGGCCTGTAAAAAGGCGCGCGAAAGGCGAATTGCCCGATAGCGGCACGGCAATTTATGTCGCCGACACGATGGGCGAACTGGGGCTATTCTATCGCCTTGCGAAAATCGCGTTCATGGGCGGCAGCCTGATCGCGCATGGCGGACAGAACCCATTGGAGCCTGCACGGCTCGGCTGCGCTGTAATGGCCGGGCCGCACACTGCGAATTTCACGGCGGCATACGATGCGATCTTCGAGGCACAGGGCGCAGGGCGCGTGACGACGAGCGCGGATATTGCAACGCTCGCCCATCGCGTGCTCTCGGAACCGGCAACGGCGTCAAAGATGATCGAGGGTGCGGCAAGGGGGGCGGCAGCGCTCGGCGGCGCGGTGGGGAAAACCCACGCATTCGTCGAAGACCTGTTGGCACGGCATGCGCACGCCTAAGTTCTGGACCGCCAAGGACAGCACATCACGCGCGATTTCCGATGCGCTCCAACCTGTCGGCTGGATATATGGCAAGATAACGGCGTGGCGGGCCAACCGGCATTGGAAATATCGTGCGCGGGCGCGCGTGATTTGCGTCGGCAATCTCACGGTCGGCGGAACAGGCAAGACGCCCATCGCCATCGCCATCGCCGAATTGCTTGCGCAACGGAACATTCAGCCCTTCTTCCTGTCGCGAGGTTACGGCGGAAAGCAGCGCGGGCCTTTGCTGGTCGATCCGCGGAAACATACGGCAAAAGACGTGGGCGACGAGCCATTGCTACTCGCCAATGCAGGGCCAACAGTGGTCTCGCGCGATCGTCCGGCGGGCGCCGAACTTGCCGACCAAAACGGCGCCGAAGTCATTGTGATGGACGACGGACATCAGAACCCGAGTTTGCGCAAGCACATCTCATTGGTGGTGGTGGACGCGCAAACCGGCTTTGGCAACCGGCGTATCCTGCCGGCCGGACCGTTGCGCGAACCGATCAAGGATGGATTGAAACGTGCCCATGCCGTCATCCTTGTGGGCGGAGACGAGAACACAAAGATCACCGGTTTCCACGGCACGGTATTCCGCGCAAAGCTGGTGCCACAGGAAATTCCGGGTTTGCGCGAGAAGCCGGTCATCGCCTTTGCGGGCATTGGCCAGCCGAAGAAGCTGCTTCAGTCGCTGCGCGAACTGGGCGCGACGGTGAAATCGTTGAAAGGCTTTCCCGATCATCACAGCTATACACCCAAGGAGATTTCGGCCTTGCAGATGAAGGCCGTGGAAGCGGGTGCTCTGCTGGTCACTACGGAAAAGGATTATGTGCGCTTGCCGCAGAGACGGCGGCGGGGGATTCATGCCCTACCAGTGAAGGCAGTGTTCGACGACCCGCAAGCGCTGCAAACCTATTTCGACCGTTTCTCCATTCCTTCCCGCGAAGCCGACGTCGCATGAGCAGCGACGGGGAAAATAGCCTCACTTTCTCGCAACGCCTGCGCTATGGGGCGGAAGCGGCTGGCTTCTTCTTCCTGATCGGCATCTTCAAAATGCTGGGCCTTGACGCCGCGTCTGCACTGGGAGGGTTCATCGGACGCGAAATCCTGTACCGCACGCCGATCACCCATCGTGCGCGAGACAATCTGCGCGCGGCCTATCCCGAGAAGAGTCCGGAAGAGACCGAGGCCATCCTGCGCGAGATGTGGGACAATCTCGGGCGCACCGTCGCGGAATATCCGCACCTCCACAAGATTTCGATGAACGGGCCGAACCCTCGTATTGAGGTGACGCACGTCGAACGCTCCGATGCGGCCATGGAAACGGGCAAAGGTGTTTTGTTCATTTCGGGCCACTTCGCGAATTGGGAAGTGATGCCCGCGGCGGCGGCACAACGCGGTTATGATGGCGGTACGGTTTATCGTCCGGTGAACAATCCTTATGTGGACCGTTGGATCGTCAAGCAGCGGATAAACGCCGGATCGAAGGAGATGATTACCAAAGGTCCGCAGGGCACCCGGCGAATATTCACATTGCTTCGGCGCGGCAAAGCGATATTCCTTCTGGCCGACCAGAAGACGAATGAAGGTGTGGCTGCGCCGTTCTTCGGGCAGATGGCAATGACGACCCCTGCGCCAGCCGGGTTGGCATTGCGGCTTGGCGCGATCTTGTTGCCGGCGTGGAACGAACGTCTGAAAGGCGCGCGCTTCCGCATGCATATCCATCCGCCAATCCGTTTCACGCCGACCGGCAACAGCGACGAAGATGTGCAGGCGCTGACCGCGCGCATCAATCAAGCAATTGAGGAATGCGTGCGCGAAAGGCCGTCGCAATGGCTCTGGATTCACCGGCGCTGGCCGCGGGAGAAAGATGTGCCGACGGGACGGCGCGCGAAGGCGTCTCAGGCAGCTTTGGGCGCGGCTTCGCGCGTGGAGCGCGACGGATCTAGCTGGAGCTGAAACCAGTTCAAGCGCCAGCACAGATGCGGGCCGGTGGCGCGGCCGGTATGCCCCACTTCGCCAATCTTCTGGCCGCGCGTGACATGCGCGCCGACGGCAACGTCGAGCTTGCTTTGATGCAGATAAGTCGTGGTCACGCCGTGACCGTGATCGAGAATGGTAATGCCGCCATCGTAGAAGAAATCGGGTTCGGCGAGCAGCACGTTGGCCTCCGCGGGCGCCAGGATCGGCGTGCCTTCCTTGGCTGCGATATCGACACCGAAGTGCGGCTGCTTGGGTATCCCGTTCAGGATCCGCTGGTTGCCGAAAGTGCCCGAAATCGTACCGGGTACGGGCCAGTCGAAACCATCGGCATACCAATCTTCCAGAACCAGGCTCTTACGCGCTTCTTCGATTTTCCCCTTTTCGGCGGCGATGCGCGCGAGGAGTTCGGGTGGCGGTGTCACTTCCTCGGGCGGCAAACCGGTAATTGTCTGGGTTTCGAATTTGCGTACGACGGGCACAACGTCCTGCATCAGGATTCCGCCGTCCGGATAGGAGACGTCGAGCGCCAACGATTTGGTGCGGTCGTATGCGATGCCGAACGCAAAGTAGCCGCGTTCGGAAAGTTGCAGCACCTGTGAGTCGATAGCGACACGCGCTTCAGGGTTCGTTTTGCCGATGACAAGGCTGCCCTGCTCCAGCCCGCCACCGAGCGTGAGATGCTGTTCGTCGGCGCGCGCTTTCAGAAGCGGGAACGCGGCGAAAGAAACGGCAGTGGCGAGAAATCCCCTGCGGGGAATCATTTGGGCGTGTTCCCCGTTTCCTGAAAGCGTTTCAACGCCACGCCGGGGGTCGCGTAGGCTTCCTGAAGATCGACGCTCCAATAGCGCAGCGATTCGACGGGAATGGGCACGCCGGTCACCGCACAGACCACATAGGCACCGGGGCGCAACACCCGGTATTCGCCATCCAGATATTCCAGTTGGGCGAGGCCGTCGGGGCGGAGATCGCGGTCGAGCTTGTTCATAAGTGCCTTTTACGTCATGCGGTTGAAGAGGCCAAGTTACATCTGTGTCTAGAGCAATGAGCCTTGGCTTCCGCTCTGGGGCACGGGCTTTTTGGCAGGTTTCGGGGCGGATGTTCCATCGGCGACGGCCGCACGATGGCCGTCCGCGAAGGCCAATTCGAGGCGTTCGCCGGGCCGAATTGCGGCGGCGGCTCGCTTGAGCATGCCGTCCTCGCCACGCACCAGTGCAAAGCCGCGCGACAGGACTGCTTTGTAGCTAACGCTTTCAAGGATACGGCCGAGACTCTCGAAACGCTTCCGGGCCGCGGCCAGATGCCCGCGATGGGATTGCGTGAGACGCTGCCCCAGCACACCGGTGCGTTGCAGGCATACGTCGACATGGCGGGCGATGGGGCGCGGGCGAAGCAACGCAGAGGTTTTCAGAAAATGCGTACGATGGGCGGCGAGGTTCTGGCGTAGCGCATTGCCAAGCTTTTCGCTTGCGATATCGAAACGCTGACGCGGCTGGGCAAAAAGTTGCTCGGCGCGCGGCAACACGCGGACAAGGCTCGAAAGTTTCTGGCGGCGGTCGGACATGGCCCGCGCGAAAGCACGCAGATGACGGCGTTCCAGTTCCATCGTCTGCGAAAGCAATTCGGCGCGCACGGGCACGGCCATTTCGGCAGCGGCCGTCGGCGTGGGTGCGCGGCGGTCGGCTACGAGGTCTATCAGGGTGGTGTCGGTTTCATGGCCGACTGCCGATATCAGCGGGATACGGCTGTCGGCGACGGCTCGCACAACGATTTCCTCGTTGAACGCCATGAGGTCTTCGATCGAGCCACCGCCACGGGCGACGATCAGCACATCGGGAATAGGAAGGGGCCCATCGGTTTTCAGCGCGTTGAAACCTTTGATCGCGGCAGCCACTTCGGCAGCGGCACGCTCGCCCTGTACAGGTACTGACCATAACAATACGCGGCGGGGGAAACGGTCGTTCAGCCGGTGCATGATGTCGCGAATGACAGCGCCGGTTGGCGATGTGATGACACCGATCACGCTTGGCAGATAGGGCAGCGGCTTTTTGCGCTCGGCGGCAAACAGGCCTTCGGCGGCGAGTTTCTTTTTGCGCTCTTCCAGCATCGCCATGAGCGCACCGAGACCGGCGAGCTCGACCTGCTCGACGATGATCTGGTATCGGGACGATCCAGCATAAGTCGAGATGCGGCCGGTACAGACGACCTCCAGGCCGTGATCGGGACGGACTTTCAGCTTCTGCGCCGTACCTCGCCAGATGACGGCGTTCAGGCAAGCCTTCTCGTCCTTGAGATCGAAATAGACATGGCCGGAGGAGTGAAATTTGAGGTTGCTGATCTCTCCCCTGACCCGGACGAAGGGAAAGGTATCCTCGACCACGCGCTTGAGGGCGCCCGCGATCTCGCTGACGCTGAATTCGGGGAGGTTGGGACGGACAGGCGAAGCGGCTTCGGACATGACTCACAGATGATATAGGATTTTCCGGTGCTTGCGTCTTGAATCTCACACGACACTTGGGGAAGTTCTGGCCATGAAATTCCTTCTTATCGGCTCCGGCGGACGGGAGCATGCACTGGCCTGGGCGCTTTCGGCGAGCCCGATGGTCTCAAAGCTCTACTGCGCGCCGGGCAATGCGGGCATTGCCGAGGTGGCCGAGTGCGTGCCTATCGCCGCCATGGATTTCGATGGGCTGATTGCCTTCGCCGAGGATCGGGGCATCGACTTCGTGGTGGTGGGCCCGGAAACACCACTGGTGGGCGGGCTTTGGGACCGGCTGGAGGCAGCAGGCATCAAGGCGCTGGGGCCAAGCATGGCGGGAGCAGTGCTGGAAGGTTCCAAAGGCTTCGTCAAAGACCTTTGCGCAGAAAGCGGGATACCCACAGCGGCATACAAGCGGTTCACTTCGCCCGAACCTGCCAAAACATTTGCGGCGACTTTGGGAATGCCGGTCGTCATCAAGGCGGATGGATTGGCAGCGGGCAAAGGCGTGATCATTCCCGAGACGCGCGAAGAGGCTGACCGCGCGATCGACTTCATGTTCGAAGGCGGATTCTCGGACGCGGGTTCTTCGATTGTGGTCGAGGAATTCATGGAGGGCGAAGAAGCTAGTTTCTTTGCACTCACAGACGGGGAGCATGTCGTTCCCCTTGCCGGTGCGCAGGATCACAAGCGCGTCTTCGACGGCGACAAAGGGCCGAACACGGGTGGCATGGGCGCTTACTCCCCTGCCCCGGTTTTGACGGATGCCGTCATCGAGCAAACGATGACACGCATTATCAAGCCGACGGTCGCGGCCATGGCATCGCGCGGCACGCCTTATATGGGCGTCCTGTTCGCGGGACTGATGATCACGAAGGACGGACCGAAGCTCATCGAATACAATTGCCGCTTCGGCGATCCCGAGTGCCAGGTATTGATGCTGCGATTGAAATCCGATTTGGCGACTGCGCTCATCGCTGCGCGCGACAAACAACTTCATCATTTGGATCTGCGCTGGCGCGATGACGCGGCGCTGACGGTGGTGATGGCGGCGAAAGGTTATCCGGGTACCTACAACAAGGGCAGCGAAATCCACGGCCTTGAAGCAGCGTCGAGAGTCGACGGCGTGCAGATCTTCCAGGCCGGCACCGAGCGCCGCGACGGCAAGCTAATCGCGACCGGCGGGCGGGTGTTGAATGTTTCTGCGGTTGGCAAAACCGTGGCCGAGGCGCAGGCCCGCGCCTATCAGGCCGTGGACTGTATCGATTGGCCGGGCGGTTTCTGCCGCCGCGACATCGGCTGGCGGGCGGTGGCGCGGGAGCGGGGCTAAAGAGCTTGCCCCGGAGACAAAGGCCGTCTCAAATAGGCCATCGACATTTGAGGAAAAGCACCCATGGCTGAACCGGCTGTTCAAGACCGGCAAGAGATGTTTTCGGGTACCAAAGAGGTGACCGAAGCGCACCGTTTCGATGTGAAGCGGCTCGAGGATTATCTGGCGTCCAAGATTTCCGACTTCCAGCGTCCGCTGGAGGTGCGCCAGTTCAAAGGCGGGCAATCGAATCCCACCTACCAGCTCGTCACGCCGAACCGGAAGTATGTGCTGCGCCGGAAGCCGCCGGGAAAACTGTTGCCGTCCGCACATGCGGTGGACCGCGAGTTCAAGGTGATCTCGGCGCTTCACCCGACAGGGTTTCCTGTCGCAAAGCCTTATGTGTTGTGCGAGGACGAAAGCATCATCGGTACGATGTTCTATGTGATGGACTGCGTCGAAGGGCGCATCCTCTGGGACGGATTGCTGCCGGGCTACGAGCCGAAGCAACGCTGGGCGATCTATGATGCGATGAACGAGACGCTCGCGCGTTTGCATTCCATCGATTACACGAAGATCGGCCTGGAGGATTTCGGCAAGCCCGGTAATTATATCGGGCGGCAGATTTCGCGCTGGACCAAACAGTATCAGCTATCCGAAACCGAAACCATCGATGAGATGAACAAGCTCATCGATTGGTTGCCCGCGCATCTTCCGCCGGGCGAACGGTCCTGCGTGGTGCATGGCGATTACCGCCTCGACAACATGATCCTGCACCCGACGGAACCGAAGGTGATCGCGGTGTTGGACTGGGAATTGTCGACCATCGGCGACCCCCTCGCGGATTTCACTTATCACCTGATGCAATGGCAGATGCCGAGCGGGGGCACGAGCGCGGGCACAGCCACGCTGATGGGATCGGACTTGAAGGCGCTCGGTATTCCAACGATCGACGAATATGTTGCCATGTATTGCAAACGCACCGGCCGCAGCGAAACGCCGAACATGAATTATTATGCGGCGTACAATTTCTTCAAACTCGCGGGCATCCTGCAGGGTATCGTGGGACGCGTCCGCGATGGCACCGCGGCGAACGCCAATGCCACCGCTCACGCAGCAGCCGTCAGGCCTCTTGCCGAAAGGGCTTGGTATTTTGCCAAGCAGGCAGGTGCCAAGGGCTGATTTTAAGCGTCCTTTAACCATACAACGCTACCCGATCCGGTTTCGCGCAAGTCTTGCTTAACGCGGTTGCACTAACGTTGCTCCCACGGGCAGGTTGAATCAGACCGGGCGGAGCGCATGTCATCGAGCAAGGGGTCTCAGAACGAGCCCTTTCCAGAGAACATTTCCGAAGCGGAATTGCTCCGCCGCGAGCGCGCGCAGTTCGCGCTGGCCGAGCGCGCGGCGAATTTCGGTTACTGGCGCGTCGACATCGCAACCCAACGCGCGGTTTGGTCTCCCGGCATGTACCGGATGCTCGGTATAACGCCCTCCGACCAGGCGCCGGATTCCGAATGGCTGCTGTCGACGATGATCGACGAAGATCGTGCCAAAGTGGACGCGGCCATCAACGCCGCCATCAAGACGCGTTCGTCATTCTATTATCGCACGCATTCGAATGAAGCCTACGGCCCGATGATGATCGTCGATACCCACGGCGAAGTGGAAGTCGACGAGAACGGCCGCGTGATAGCAGTGCTGGGCGTTTGCCACGATGTAACCAAGGAAGTCGTGGCTGAGACAGCCCGGTTACGCGCCGAACGCCGTTATCGGCTGATGGCAGAAGAAGCTTCGGACGCCATCCTGCTTTATGCCCCGGGCGGCCGCATCGTGTTTACGTCAAGCGCGCTTGAACGCATTACCGGGCGTGGGAGTCATGAGATCGAAGAGGGCAAATTCCTGCGGCTTGTGCACCCCTCCGACATCGAAGAAGCAAACAAATTGCGCGCACGCCCCGCTCCCAATCAGACACAAACTGCGTGTTACAGGCTATTGCACCGCGATGGCCATTACGTCTGGCTCGAAGTGACGATCCGCGGCGTCTATAACGAAACGACCGGAGAATATCTCAACACAATCGCGGTATTGCGCGATATCTCAGAGCGCAAGGCGCAGGAACTCGAAATGAAAGCCGCTCGCGACAACGCAGAGCAGGCAAATCGCGCGAAATCGGTGTTCCTTGCGAACATGAGCCACGAATTGCGCACGCCGCTCAACGCGATCATCGGCTTCGCCGACATCATGCAACACAAGATGTTCGGCGAGCTGGGTCATCCCCGCTACGAAGAATATACGACCCTGATCCACGATTCCGGGCAGCTTCTGCTCGATCTCATTTCCGACCTGCTCGACATGGCCAAGATCGAGGCCGGCAAGTTGAAACTTTCGTTCGAGCAAGTCGACCTCGAAGGCTGCATCGCCGACTGTGTGCGGTTGGTGCAGGGCCGCGCCCTTGCCAACAACATCGATGTGAAGATGGTCATGGAGACTGTGGGGCTGAAGGTCGAAGCAGACCGTCGCGCACTGAAACAAGTTCTGCTCAACCTGCTCTCCAATGCCGTAAAATTCACGATGAATGGTGGCCATGTGACCGTGACGGCAGGCATGGCAGGCGGGCATGTCGCCATTCGGGTGCGCGACGACGGAATTGGTATTTCCAAAGAAGATCTGCCTCGTCTGGGTCGTGCCTTCGAACAAGTCGTAGCCGATCCAATGCTTGCCAAGGCGGGTACGGGCCTGGGGCTGGCACTGGTCAATGCTCTGATCGAGCAGCACAACGGCGTCTTCCGCATCGAAAGCGAAGAAGGCATCGGGACGGAAGTGATCGTCGAACTCCCGCTACGTCAGCCGGCGCGCGCAGCGGCATGATCCAAAAATGAAAAAGCGGCCGGTCGCCCGGCCGCTTTCGCAATAAAGGAAAATTATTCCGCCGCAGCGCGCTTTGGAGCTTCCATGTACTTGCCATATTCCAAGCGTGCAATCGTGCGGTTGTGCACTTCGTCCGGACCATCGGCCAGACGCAAGGTGCGCTGACTCGCATAGGCACGAGCGAGACCCGGGTCGGTCGTCACACCGGCACCACCCCAAGCCTGGATCGCGTCGTCGATGACCTTCAAAGCCATGCGTGGCGCTGCCACCTTGATCATCGCAATCTCGGCGCGAGCGACCTTGTTGCCCACCTTGTCCATCATGTCAGCTGCCTTGAGGGTGAGCAGGCGGCACATGTCGATGTTGATGCGGGCTTCGGCGACACGCTGTTCCCACACGGAGTGCTGGGCAATGCGCTTGCCGAAGGCTTCACGGGTGAGAAGGCGCTTGCACATGGATTCCAACGCACGCTCCGCGGCGCCGATGGTGCGCATGCAGTGATGGATGCGGCCCGGTCCAAGGCGGCCCTGCGCGATTTCGAAACCACGGCCCTCACCGAGGATCATGTTTTCGACGGGGACAGTGACGTTCTTCAACTCGACTTCGGCGTGGCCGTGCGGTGCGTCGTCATAACCGAACACCGGCAGCATGCGTTTGATATGGATGCCGGGAGAGTCGAGCGGCACGAGCACCTGTGATTGCTGACTATGGCGATCGGTGTCCGGGTTGGTCTTGCCCATGACGATCGCGATCTTGCAGCGCGGATCGCCCACGCCCGACGACCACCACTTCGTGCCGTTGATGACGTAGGTGTCGCCCTTGCGTTCGATACGGGTGGCGATGTTCGTCGCATCCGACGAGGCAACGGCAGGCTCGGTCATCAGGAACGCCGAACGGATTTCGCCAGCCAAGAGCGGTTTCAGCCATTTGTCCTGCTGGTAGGGACTGCCATAGCGCTCCAGCACTTCCATATTGCCCGTATCGGGAGCCGAGCAGTTGAACACCTCGGAGGCGAAGCCGACACGGCCCATCATTTCGGCCAGGGGGGCATATTCCAGATTGGTCAGGCCAGCCCCGTGTTCGCTCTCATTCAGGAACAGGTTCCAATAGCCCTGGGCCTTGGCCTTGGCTTTCAGTTCCTCGACGACCGGCACCACGATCCAGGGATTGCCCTTCTTGCGGGCATCTTCCATCTGCTGGGTGTAGGTGGCCTCGGCCGGGTAGATATGCTGCTGCATGAAGTCGCCGATGCGCTTCATCCATTCCCGCTGGCGCGGGGAATAGTCGAAATCCATGTATTCCTCCAAAGCTGATGATCGATAGCGATGGCGGAAGTCTAACCTGCCTTCCCCAGCCCCCACTAGGACGAATTGACCGGTCGGGACGGTTTGACAGCCCCCCGGCAACCACGGCAAGCACCGCGCCCATGTTGCTCTGGGCTGGCGCGATTCTCATCTTTGGCGGTGTCCTGTGCCTGGCGATTGACCGTCAGGCCGTCCATTTCATCTATGACGCCGTGAATGCGCCATTTCACCGCTTCCTTGATGGCATCACCCACGCCGCCAAGGCAGCCCATTGGCTGGCCATCGCGGTAGCGATCTATCTGGGTTCGCAGGTCGGACAAGCGCTGCACCCCGAGGTTTCAGGGTTTGGTCTGGCCTCCCAGTTCGCTCTCGCCTTTCTGGCCGCGCTGGCGGGCGGAAGTATCGTCCTGCACTCCCTGAAATTCATCCTGGGACGCCGGCGGCCACGGGACGAGATCGAGATGAACCTCTATGAATTCATGCCGCTGTCGTTCGACTTGCAGCACAACTCCTTCCCCTCCGGCCACGCGCTTACCATCTTCTGTGTCGCTGTGATTGCCAGTGCGGCCATGCCGTCGTTCTGGCCGTTGTGGTTCCTGATTGCGGCAGGACTAGGGTTTACGCGCGCACTCTTAACGGCGCACTTCCTCAGCGATGTTTTCATCGGTGCGGGGATTGGCACGGTGGCAGGGCGCGAGGCCATCGTTTATCTGTTCCCGAAACTGGCGCCAGTCTGGTTCTGACAGGGTTTGGAAATGTTCGAGCTATTGACCGATATCAATGTCTGGACAAGCCTTCTCACCCTTACCGTTCTGGAGATCGTTCTCGGTATCGACAACATCGTCTTTCTTTCTATCGCATCCAGCCAGTTACCGAAGAACCGCCGGCCGGAGGCGCGCCGGATCGGATTGGCGCTGGCGCTCATCATGCGCATCGCGCTGCTGTCGAGCATCGCCTTCATCATTCATCTGTCCGAGCCCATTGTAACGGTTTTCGGCCGGGCCTTTTCGTGGCGCGATCTCGTTTTCTTTGCCGGCGGCATCTTTCTCCTCACCAAAGGGACGCGCGAAATCCATCATCTTGTCGACGGTGACGGAGACGAGATGCAGGCGCGCGGCGCGACGTTTTTCAGCGTGATCGTTCAGATCGCGATCTTCGACCTGGTGTTCTCGATGGATTCCGTCATCACCGCGGTCGGGATGGCCGAACATTTGCCGGTAATGATCGCGGCGGTGGTGATTGCGATCTTCATCATGCTTTTGGCATCAGAGCCGGTGTCGGAATTCGTGCACCGCTATCCGACGGTGAAGATGCTGGCGCTCAGCTTTTTGCTGCTGATCGGCATGACGCTCGTCGCCGATGCCTTGCAATTTCACATCCCGCGAGGCTACCTCTACTTCGCCGTCGGTTTCTCCATTCTGGTGGAGTTTCTCAACCAGACGGCGATACGACGATCCACCAAGAAGAAGAGTTAATCCCCTATCCCAAATGGGATAGACCATGACCGCTGCGATAAAATTCCCGCTATCGAGTGCGGCAGCAAATTTAATTCTCTGGCGCCGCGCGATCTGTTAGAAATTGCCATCGTTAACACAAGCAGGCGGGGATGCTTCAGAATTCGGCCTCGGAAACGTTTCTGGGCGCTTGCCTTGCTCCCGAAGGGATGTCGCAGGCCCTGGAGCGGATTGCGCATATGTCAGGCGCGGAAGCCGCCAATCTGATCTTCAGCCATGGGACGCAACAACTCGGCACACTCTATTCGGAAGCGTTGCACGAGCATGTGGCCGCTTATGTGCGCAACGACACTCCGCCCGATCCGCGTGTCGGCCGAGTCAATCCTACTTTGCGCGAAGGATTTCGACTCGATCAAGACGATTTCACGACAGAAGAGATCGCGCGCGATCCCTTCTATCAGGAATTCCTTCGTCCGCGCGGTTTCGGCTGGCATGCCTGTGCGTTGCTGGCGAGTTCGCCCACAGGCGAAACCATCAATATCAGTCTGAAGCGCACTGTGCGGCAGGGCGTGTTCGAACAAGGCGATCTTGCAGCTCTCACTGCTCAACTCCCGCTGATACGTGCCACGGCGAGCATCTCGCAGCTGATGGGTCGCGCGATTGAAGCCGACCGACGAACTTTAGGCGACCAGTATCGCGCGGTGTTCGGCTTTGACGAAAAGGGCTCGGCTTTCATATTGCAGGAACAGGAAGAGACGGCCGAAATCTTGACTGTTAAGCGTGGGCGATTGATGGCACGCGATCCCGCCAACCGACCAAAGTTGGAATCGGCGCTCGAATGCGCACACGCGAAAGCGAAAGAGATCACTATCCTTCTGACCGATACAACGGGCGGACGCTGGGTGCTGCATGTCATTCCGGCGGCGTTGATGGCTCGCCCCTGGATGACGTCGCTTGCCTCTCTCGTGGTGCTGAAATCGCTCGACCGGATGCAATTGCCGAAGGCCGAAGAGAGGGCGTTAATCGCAGGACTTTTCGATCTCTCGGCGACCGAAGCGCGGGTCGCCGCTTTGATCGGACAAGGTAAATCGGTGGTTGAAGTGGCATCGCTTTTGTCGTCGAGCCCAGGCACGGTGAGAAACCATCTCAAGGCGGTGTTCGCCAAGACCGGCGTCACGCGGCAGGGCGAATTGGCCGCCCTGCTCGCCCGGCTGTAAGCCCGTCAAACATCCTGTTTTGGATAATTGCGTCGCGAGCGGTTTACAGCGCGGCCAACGCATCATTCGCAATGCAGTTATTTCGCTTTTGGCATGGGGCTTGCTGATTGACGCTTACATTTGCGCCCGAGGTTCTACGTGATCAAACAATTCAAACTCACTTGCACGCTGGGTTCACTCGCCGTGGTTGCGCTTCTTGCGCAACCGGCCTCCGCGGTCCCTGTGGCCTACACATTCACCGGAGTTGCGTCCGGTGCAGGGACTGGCGGCACCCCAACCTTCACGGATGAGGCCTTCACCCTGACGTTGACGGGAGATACGGACGACATCGACACCTCTGCAGCGCCTTTCTACTACCTTCACAATCTTGGTGGAACTTTTTCTGTGGGCGCCTTCTCGGCTGACCTCGACCCGTCCGTCACACTGGTTGGTTCTGCAGATCCTTCGCTTGAGCTGATCAACTTCTTCAGTGCGGACGTTGCAAATGGGTTGGGCCTCCATAACTCAGCGCTCAACGGGTACGATCTCTCTTTCTCGATCGGTCCACTTTCCGATGACGGCCTAACGCCAACACTTAACGGCGGAAGCTTCGCGCTTGTTGGCGGAGGAACTCTTCAGTTCATTGGAAACACTTCGCTGACGTTCACCGCTGCCGTCCGGCGAGCAGATGTTCCAGAACCGATTACTCTTTCGCTGTTCGCAGCGGGTATCGCTGGCATCGGCACAGTATGCCGGCGCAAGAACAACAACTGATACTCCAAAAAGGAACGCGCGGGCAGGACGTTTCCCGCCCGCGCGTTTTTTCATCTTAAATGATCAGGCAGCGCGAAGCTGCGTGATGAAGGGTGTCTCTTCTTCGATGCGCGCCTTGAACGAGGGCCGCGCCTGGATGCGGTCGCTGAAGGCGGCGAGCTTCGGCCAGAGTTTGGAATCGACACATTCGCCCGCGTGACAGAAATTCACCAGCATGGTGCCGATGGTGATGTCTGCGATGGAGAAGGCGTTGCCGACGAAGAATTGGTTATCGCCGATCTGCTTTTCCAGATAGTCGAACAGCGGCGGCAATTTGGTTGCCAATGCGGATTCGACGACGGCATTGTCGGTTTTCTGGCCTAGCAGTTTTTTGACGATGCGCTCGAAGAACACTCCCCCTCCGATGGTGGTGGCCACCACGGAGTCCGCATATTCCTCGAACCAGAGGGCGCGGGCCCGCAGGTAGTGATCCTTCGGATAGAGGGGCGGGTTGGGGAATTTGTGCTCCAGGTAATCGCAGATGATGGAAGAGTCCGACAGCGTGTTCGGCTCCGGCAGATCGGTGTCGCGGAAAGCGGGGATGCGCTTCAGCGGGCTGATCTCGGCGAAGCTGGGCGGCGCGGAGAACGGATTGACCTGCTCCAACTGATAGTCGACTCCCTTCTCTGCGAGGAAGATGCGGACCTTGCGCACGAACGGCGAAAGCGATGCGCCGTAGACGATGAGTGACATGGTTGTAGTCCCTTTGAGCGAATGCTCCCCTTTGCGGCATCTTGCGACCGCTTGGTGACAGTCTGTCAGAGTTACCGGGAACTGTCGATCAACGGCGGGCGCGGAAGAAGGTTTTTAAAATTTCGCCGGCCCGTACCGGGTCCCCCCCGCGCGACACTTCCGGGCGGTGGTGGCAGGTGGGTTGGGTGAAGAAGCGGGGGCCGTGCAGCACCGCCCCGCCCTTGGGGTCTTCGGCGGCGAACACCAGGCGGCCCACCCGGGCCAGGCTCATGGCGCCGGCGCACATGGCACAGGGCTCCAGCGTCACGTAGAGCACCGCCCCCGTCAGCCGCTCGTTGCCGAGGGTGGCGGCGGCGGTGCGCATGGCCAGCATCTCGGCGTGGGCGGTGGGGTCGCGGCGTTCGAGGATGCGGTTGCCCTCCCGCGCCAACACCCGGCCCTCATGCACCAGCACGGCGCCGACGGGCACCTCGCCACGGGCGGCGGCGGCTTCGGCCTCCGCCATCGCCAGCGCCATGTATTCGTCGTCGGTCATTGCATCGCACCCATCGCAAGGCTAGGCGATAGCCGAACCCGCACGAAAGGCCAATCGTGGCCGACACCCCGACTTCAGACGGCAACCGCATCGCCAAGGTGATCGCGCGCGCGGGCATCTGCTCGCGGCGGGATGCGGAGAAGCTGATCGCGGCGGGCCGCGTGAGCCTCGACGGAGAGACCGTGACCACGCCCGCGATCCGCGTGGGCGAACACCAGGTCGTGGCCATCGACGGCAAGCCGCTGGACGAGCCGGAGGCGACGCGGCTGTGGCGCTATCACAAGCCTGCGGGACTGGTGACGAGCCACCGCGATCCGCAAGGGCGGCCGACGGTGTTCGCCAACCTTCCCAAACATCTGCCGCGCGTGGTTTCCATTGGGCGGCTGGACATCAACTCCGAAGGCCTGCTGCTGCTCACCAATGACGGCGCGCTGGCGCGGCAGTTGGAGCTTCCGGCAGCGGGCTGGACGCGCAAATACCGCGTGCGCCTGTTCGGCAAAGTCACACAGGCCCAACTCGACAAGCTGGCGCAGGGCGTGACCATCGCGGGCGTGAAATATGGGCCGGTGATCGCCGACCTCGAACGCAGCAAAGGCATGTACGCCTGGGCGAGCGTGAGCCTGAAGGAAGGCAAGAACCGCGAGGTGAAGCGGCTGATGGAATCCCTCGGCCTGAAGGTCGCCCGCCTGATCCGCGTGCAATATGGGCCGTTCCATCTTGGGCAGTTACCGGAAGGCGCGGTGGATGAAATCCCGTCGCGGCTGTGGCGGGATCAGTTGGGGGTGAAGAAGAAATAGCGCGCCGCCCCCGTGACGGGGCTGGGGTGCGGGAGCGGCGCGACGGCGGCCGGACTAGTGGCCGCCGGAACCCATGTTGTCGTTCTTCATGCTGTCGCCGCTCATGTTGTCGGAGTGCATGGAATCGCCCTGCATCGAGCCGGACATGGCGTCGCTGTGGGCCTTCTTCTTGTGATGCTTCTTCTTGTCTTTCATGCCGTCGTGCATGGCATCGCTGGACATGTTGTCGGAATGCATGGTGTCGGCGGACATGGCCCCTTGGCTGGACGACATGTGGTCGTCGGCAGCGAAGGCGGTGCCGGACAGGGCGAGGAAGGCGGCGGCGGCAGCAATGGCAAGGGTCTTCATGGGGTTCTCCAGCTTGG
>DASZYI010000195.1:0-23174 GCA_035545475.1 Rhizomicrobium sp. | reverse complement strand
CAGCCAGTTCCAGTCGAACACCGCGATGAAAGCGACCAATAGCGCAACAAAGATTGCCACGCCGATCCAGAACGGGCGGAACCGGCGCGGCGGCGGATCGTAACCGGTTGAAATCGTGGCCATCGCGGCGGACCTCCGATTCCGAAACGTCCGTAACCGCGAATGGCTTCATCAAGACGGAACTTTTGCGGCTGTCACGTCATCGTGTGGAAAGACCGCCGTCGATCACGAGTTCGGTGCCGGTGACATAACGCGAGGCATCGCTTGCGAGATAGAGAACGCCTTCGGCAATGTCTTCCGGCAGGCCCTTCACACCCATCGGTACGATCATGGATGAGAGCGCATCGAGATCGGGTGCGTTGGCGCGAGAATGTGCAGCGTTCAGAACCTCGCCCGGCATTCCTTCCGCAATGCCGCCCCAGATCGGCGTTTCGATGATGCCGGGATGAACGGAATTCACGCGCACTTTGTCTTTCGCGGCCGCGCATTCCATCGCGACGGCCTTTGTAAAGAGCCGCACACCGCCCTTGGTGGCGCAATAGCCCGCAAGTCCGGCCGAGCCTTTCAATCCGGCAAGCGACGACATGTTGATGATCGAGCCGCCGCCGCTTTCGCGCATCAAGGGCAAAGCATGTTTGGTGCCGAGAAATACGCCGTCGAGATTGATCGCCTGTTGCCTGCGCCAATCGGCCAGGCTCATGTCGGTGACGGGGCCTGCAACGGCGATGCCTGCGTTGTTCACCAGCACATGCAGCTTGCCGTAACACGACCTGATCTCGCCGATAACGCGAATCCAGGCGTCTTCATCGGTGACGTTGTGATTGAGATACATCGCATCGCCGCCATCCTGGTTGATTTTCCTGGCGGTGTCCTGACCCATGTCGTCTTGCACATCAGTGACGATGACGGTTGCGTCTTCCTTGCCGAGCAACAGCGCGCAGGCGCGCCCGATGCCGCTGGCGCCACCGGTGACCAGCGCAACCTTTCCCTGAACACGTCCCATGTTTCGCTCCTATTTCTGCATACGTTCGGCGCGCAAGGCCGAGCGGCGGACTTTTCCGGCGTCGTCGCGCAGGGCTTCGGTCACGAATTCGATCGAGCGCGGGCGTTTGTAGGTCACCAGCCTGTCGGCCAGATGCGCGAGCAGATCGCTTTCGCTCACCTCGCCGCGTTTCTGCACGATGGCGTGAATGCGGTTTCCCAGATCGTCGTCGGGCAGGCCGATCACGGCGCAGGATTGCACCAGCGGATGTTCTTCGAGTGCGGCTTCGATTTCGGCCGGATAGACGTTTGCGCCGCCGACCAAGATCATGTCGCTGCGGCGGTCGGCGAGATAGAGGTAACCGTCTTCGTCGAACCAGCCCATGTCGCCCAGAGATTCCCAACCATCGTGAATCTTGCGCGGCTCCGCGCCGATATAGCGATAGGTTTCGGGCACGATGGCGGCGCGGCGCATATAGACTTCGCCGGTTTCGCCGGGCGGCAATTCGCGGCCTTCGCTGTCGAAGATTTTTATCTCTCCGCTTTCATGCACGCGGCCGACCGACCCGCGATGTTTCAGCCATTCTTCGCCGTCGAGGGTGGTGCGGGCCTGGCCTTCGGTGCCGCCGTACAATTCCCAGATCTTTTTGGCGCCGAGCCAGTTGATCCATTCTTCCTTGAGCCAGGCGGGGCAGGGGGCTGCCAGGTGCCAAACCGTGCGCAGCGACGACAGATCGTATTTCGTGCGCACCTCTTCCGGCAGACGCCAGATGCGGCCCATCATCGTCGGCACGAGATAAACCCATGTCGCGCGATGCTGCTCGATCATCCGCAATGTCTTTTCGGCATCGAAGCGCGGCATGATGATGACGCGCGCGCCCACTTGCAGCGCCGGAAACACCGTGACGATGGGGCCGTTGTGATAGAGCGGCGCGGGCATCAGCACGATGTCGTCAGACGCAATGCGCCAGAATTCGGCAGATGTCCGGCTGGCGAGGCCCGGTTGTCCCGCCACGATCAGCTTGGGTCGGCCGGTCGAGCCGCCGGAGGTCGGCGCTTTCCACGATGGAGCGATCTTGTCTTCGAGATCGCTGTCGTCGCTTGACGCTGCGTAAAGCTCGTCAATCGTGACGACGGGTTTGCCCGCATCCGTCGTTGTGGCATCGCCCACGACGACCGGCGTGTTCGCGAGTTCTGCGATGGCCCGCAATTCGCCTTTCGGGAGGCGGAAGGAGACCGGTTGCGGCACCGCACCCAGCTTCCACGCCGCGTAGGCCGCTTCGATGAAGCCCACGCCATTCGGCAGCGCGATGGTGAGAAAATCGCCGAACTTGACGCCCTTCGCCGCCAATCCGCGCGCTATGCGGTTGGTGCGTTTGTGCAGCGCTTCCCATGTGCGCGTGTCGTCTTCGCATTGCACTGCAATGTTGTTCGGTTGCCGCGCGGCTTCCCTGGCCAGCGCCGCCCCGATGGAAATTTCCTGAGGTTGCTCCACGTTCATCCCTGTCAATAGTTAGATACCGTATCGTCGGACAGAACCCATCCGCTCGTCAAACGCCATTGAGTGCCGCGTACCGCCGGGCCTAATCTTGCCGAAAGCTATCCGGGAAACGCACATGAACATCGACCTTTTGAGCCCAACGCGGTTTGCCGATGGGCATCCGCTTGAACAATACAAATGGTTGCGCGAGCACGATCCCGTCCATTGGCATGAAGAGCCGAATGGCGCCGGTTTCTGGGCGGTGACGCGTTATGACGATGTCTATTCGGTCGACAGAAACTTTCAGGCGTTCTCCTCCGAACCCACCATCATGATCACCGATCCGCTGTCGGAACAGGAGAATGCGTTCGGCGGCTACAAGATGATGCTGATGATGGATCCGCCGCAGCACACCCAATTCCGCAAGCTGATCCGCAACGAATTCACCCAGCCTGTTTCCGCGGACCGCACGCCGCGCATGAACCAGTTGGCGCGGCAGATCGTGAACGAGGTGATCGAAAAGGGCGAATGCGATTTCGTGGAACAGGTGGCGGGCGAAATGCCGTCTTACGTCATAGCGGAATTGATGGGCATGCCGCTGGAAGACGGGCGCGAACTCTACAAGCTGACCGAGATCATCCACACCTCGCCTGAGGCACAAGCGCCGGGCGCGGGTGCTGCCGCCGTGATGAAGATGTTCGAATATGGGCGCACGCTGATCGAGGAAAAGCGCGCGCGGCCCGCGAACGATCTGGCGACAAAATTGCTGCAAGCCGAAGTGGACGGCAAACGGCTGGACGACATTGAGTTCCTGTTGTTCTTTCTCCTTCTCATAGATGCGGGCGGCGATACCACGCGGAATCTTCTTTCTTCCGGCCTGATTGCGCTCAAGGACAACCCCGATCAGCTTGCCTGGCTGACGGCCGATCTTGACGGGCGCTTGCCGTCGGCGCGCGAAGAATTGCTGCGCTTCACAACGCCGGTGATCTATATGCGCCGCACGGCGAAACACGACACCGAGCTTGGCGGCAAGAAAATCCGCGAGCGCGACAAGGTCGTGATGTATTTCGGCTCCGCCAATCGCGACGCGGCGAAATTCGATGCGCCGGACAAGCTCGACCTTTCACGAACGCCCAACGAACACATCGCTTTCGGCACGGGGCCGCATGGTTGTCTCGGCCAGCACATCGCGCGCATTGAAATAGATGCGATCCTGCGCGAAGTGCTGACGCGGATGGACGATCTTCAAATCGTGGGCGCGCCGGAATGGCTGCCGTCGAATTTCATCTCCGGCCCCAAACATCTGCGCGTGCGCTTCAAGCCGGGCAAACGATTGCCGGTGTGAGGGCAAGACGCACTGGTTGGGATTTGGCGTATATGCACACTGCAGCGTTGCGCTGCAAGGGGTGTGGCGCATTTACGCCAGCGTTACGCTGCGGGGGGTTAAGCGATTGAATTTGCACAAAGTGGGGTGATGCAATTGTGCGTTGGTGTTTTTTGCGTACGAGATGTGGTGGAAAAATTTTTCAAAAAAGTTTTGACCTGCCGTTGAGCGATGAAAATCTTACCTCCCCTTTACGGGGAGGTCGACGCGCAATAGCGCGGCGGGTGGGGGACGCGCAACGAATACGGTGACTGAAGGCCCCACCCGTCGTCGTGCCGATGCACGACGCCGACCTCCCCGCAAGGGGGAGGTAAGTGGTGGCGATTAATACACCTCAAACAATCCCGCGCCGCCCATGCCGCCGCCGATGCACATCGAGACGACGACGTTCTTGGCTTTGCGGCGCTTGCCTTCCATCAGCACATGTCCCGAAAGGCGCGCGCCCGTCATGCCGAAGGGATGGCCGATGGCGATGGAACCGCCATTGACGTTGTAGATCGACGGATCGATGCCGAGCTTGTCGCGGCAATAGAGGCATTGGCTCGCGAAGGCTTCGTTCAATTCCCACAGGTCGATGTCGCTGACTTTGAGGCCGTGACGTTCGAGCAGGCGCGGAACGGCGAACACCGGGCCGATACCCATTTCATCGGGCTTGCAACCCGCGACGGCCCAGCCTTTGAACGCGCCCAGCGGTTGCAGGCCGCGCTTCTCGGCTTCCTTGGCTTCCATCAGCACGACGGCGGCCGCGCCATCGGAAAGCTGGGATGCGTTGCCCGCGGTGACGAACTTGTCCGGGCCTTTGACGGGCGGAAGTTTGGCGAGGCCTTCGAGCGTCGTGTCGGGGCGATTGCATTCGTCGCGATTGACGACGTAATCGACGATGGATTCTTCTTTCGTCTCCTTGTTGACGACCTTCATCTTGGTCGCCATGGGGACGATCTCGTCCTTGAACTTGCCCGCCTGTTGGGCTGCGGCCATGCGCTTCTGGGATTCCAGCGAATATTCGTCCTGATATTCGCGGCTGATGCCATAGCGCGCGGCCACGACATCGGCGGTGTCGATCATCGGCATCCAGTAATCGGGATACATTTCGACGATCTTCGGCTCCGTGCCGCCGCCGCCACCACCCTGATAGGTGATGGAATCGACGCCCGCGCCCACCATGATGTTGGCGCCATCGTCCTTGATGTAACGCGCGGCGATGGCGATGGCGTTGAGGCCGGACGAACAGGCGCGATTCACGGTGACGCCGGATGTGGTGATCGGAAGACCCGCGAGCAAGGCCGCGCCACGAGCGACGTTGCCGGAAGCGGCGACGCAGCCGGAGACGACGTCTTCGATTTCCTCAGGCGCTGCTTTGGAACGGTCAACTGCGTGTTTGATCGCGTGCGCAAGCATCGCCATGTTCGATGTGTTGTTGAAACCGCCACGGGCCGCTTTCGCCAAGCCGGTGCGGGCGTAGGATACGACAACCACGTCTCTCATTTTTCTCTCCGTTTCATATCAAAACTCGTTGTCATCCCCGGCCGAGCGACAGCGAGGGGAAGGGGACCCAGGTGGTCGATGCAATGCGAGATATGCGAAGTAAGTGTCCGTTACTTCCTTTTCAGCACCATCTTGCTTTCACCGCCTGGGTCCCCTTCCCCTCGCGCCGCGATGCGGCGCTCGGCCGGGGATGACAATTCAAAAAAATTATTTCAGGTCCCGAAACTTCTTGCCTTCGGCTACCAGCTTTTCGAGTAGCGCGGACGGTTTGAAGTCGTCGCCCATTTCGGCTTGCCATTGCTTCATCTTGGCCAGCACCTTGTCGAGGCCGATGGCGTCGCCATAGTGCATCGGGCCGCCGCGATAAACGGGCCAGCCATAGCCGTTCATCCAGACGACGTCGATGTCGGAGGGGCGGATGGCTTTTTTCTCTTCGAGAATCTTTGCGCCTTCGTTGATCATCGGATAGATGCAGCGTTCGAGAATTTCCTCGTCGGAAATGCTGCGCGCGTTCTTGCCGGTCTTCGCCATGAAGTCCTTGATGACCTGTTCGGTGACGGGCGAAGGCTTGGAATTGCGGTTCTCGTCGTAGTCGTAGAATCCCTTGCCGTTCTTCTGGCCGCGGCGGTCCATCTCGCACAGCACTTCGCGCAAGGTGGAGCTTTTGGAGGTTTCCTTGCTCCAGCCGATGTCGAGACCGGCGAGATCGCTCATCGCGAACGGGCCCATCGGGAAACCGAAATCGTAGAGCACGCGGTCCACATCCCATGGCATCGCGCCTTCGAGCACGAGCTTGTTGGCCTCGCGCTGGCGCTGCGCCAGCATGCGGTTGCCGACGAAGCCAGGGCACACGCCCACCAGCACGGCGACCTTGCCGATCTTGCGCGCCAACTGCATGCAGGTGGCGATGACTTCTTTCGAAGTCTTCTCGCCGCGCACGATTTCGAGCAGGCGCATCACATTGGCAGGCGAGAAGAAGTGCAGGCCGATCACGAATTCGGGACGCTTGGTGACGGAAGCGATTTCATCGATGTTCAGATAGGACGTGTTGCTGGCGAGGATCGCGCCCTGCTTGACGATGGCGTCGAGCTTTTTGAACACGTCCTTCTTGACGTCCATGTTCTCGTAGACGGCTTCGATCACGAGATCGCAATCGGCGAGGTCTTCGAGGTTCATCGACGGCGTGAGAAGGCCCATGCGCTTTTCGACGTCTTCCATCGTGAAGCGGCCGCGCTTGGCGCTGTTCTCGTAATTCTTGCGCACCACGCCGATGCCGCGGTTGAGCGCTTCCTTCTGGACTTCGACGATGGTCACCGGAATGCCGGCATTGGCGAAGTTCATCGAAATGCCGCCGCCCATGGTGCCTGCGCCGATCACGCCGACTTTCTTGATCGGGATCGTCTTGGTGTCGTCCGGCACGTCGGGGATCTTGTTGGCGGTGCGTTCGGCGAAGAAGGCGTAACGCTGCGCCGCCGATTCCGGGCTCATCAGCAATTCGAGGAACAGTTCGCGTTCCTTCTTCAAACCTTCCGCGAAGGGAAGGTTCACCGCCGCTTCGATGGTCTTGATATTGCTTTCCGGCGCCTTGAAGCCGCGGAATTTGCGGGCGTTGGCTTTGCGGAAATTCTCGAAGATTTCCGGCTTGCCGCGCGCGGCTTCGACCTTCTCGTTGCTGTCGCGCACTTTTTTCAGCGGGCGCTTTTCGGCGACGATCTTGTTGGCAAACGCAACGGCACCTTCGCGGAGTTTGCCTTCCGGCACGATCTCGTCGACCAGCCCCATTTCGAGGCATTGCTTGGCGCCGACATGCTGGCCGCTCGTCACCATTTCGAGCGCCTTTTCGGGGCCGACGATGCGCGGCAGGCGTTGCGTGCCGCCCGCGCCGGGAAGCAATCCGAGATTCACTTCCGGTAGGCCGCATTTGGCACTCGGCACCGCCACGCGGTAATGCGCGCACAAGGCGACTTCCAAGCCGCCGCCCAACGCCGTGCCGTGAATCGCGGCGACCACGGGCTTGGGCGAATTTTCCATCATGTCCTGCACGTCGAACAGGCTGGCCCCTTTCATTTGTCCGCCGAATTCGGAAATGTCCGCGCCTGCGATGAAGGTGCGTCCGTCGCAGATCAGCACGATGGCCTTGCTGTCGGGATCGGCGATGGCCTGTTTGAAACCCTCGAACAATCCGTCGCGCACATTGGCGGACAGCGCGTTCACCGGCGGCGAATTGAGCGTGACGATCGCGACATCGCCTTCGCGCGTGAGTTCAGTGACGGGATTGATCGTGGTCATGGCGTTCCTCAGTCGTTTGTCTGACTGACGAAAAATCATGCCTAAGCGGAGGAGTCCAGATCAGTCCCGGCCCAGCGCAAGATCGCAGACATACGGGTTGGTTTTGCGCTCCCAGCCGAAGGTCGACATCTGGCCGTGGCCGGGGACAAAATTCATGTCGTCGCCGAGGGGCCAGAGGCGCCCGGTGATGGAATCGATCAACTGCTGGTGGTTGCCGCGGGGGAAATCCGTGCGGCCGATGGAGCCACGGAACAGAACGTCTCCGACGAAGGCGATCTTGGCGCCCTGATGGAACAGGACGACATGGCCAGGGGTGTGGCCGGGGCAGTGGCGGACGCCCAGCTCGACCTGGCCGACAGCGACCGTGTCGCCGTCCTCCAGCCAGCGGTCGGGCAGACAGTCCTCGGCCTCGGGGAAGCCGGGGCGGCGGGCGTTTTCTCCAAGCCTTTCAAGGAGAAAGAGGTCGTCGCGGTGCGGGCCTTCGATCTTTACCCCGAGTTCACGGGCCAAACGGGTCGCGCCCGAGGCATGGTCCAGATGCCCATGGGTCAGAATCACCTTCTCGATGGTCACGCCCTGGCTGGCTGCGGCCTGCCGGATACGGGCGATCTCCCCGCCGGGGTCGATCACGGCGCCCTTCTTGGTGGCCGTGCACCAGACGAGGCTGCAATTCTGCTGGTAGGGCGTCACCGGCAGGATGACGGCATTGAGGGGCGGCTGGGTCATGGGAAGCTGCTTAAGGGCAGGGGCCGTCCGCGTCCATCCGAGTCGCGTTTTGGGGCTTTGGAACTGCCCGGAAAAGGAGCGAAAATTACCTCTGTGCAACTTTCTTTCGCATCCGGCGTGGAACTCTTACCGAGTCGTAAAAGACTCTTTGCCGATGTGACGATGAAGACACAGATTCCATAGGCCTTTCCGTTGATTAGCACCCCCCGCGTGGTAAGATTTTGTTGGGTAATTTTGAAGAGCCGGGGGACGCCGTGCGTAGCCTAAAGGGGGGCTTGTCGCACAAGACAGTTCTGGGATTGGCAGCGGGCGCGTTCGTTGCGTGCTCCGTCGCGTCCCAAGCCGCAAGCGTTCGCCCGCAAGACACCGAGACGTTGTCGGCGAGTTTGCAGGCATTCTTCACGCCCAAGCAATTCGATACCGACGGTTCGGTCTATGGCGTGCGCGTGCGCGCCGATTCATCGGATCTTCCCGATCTGCAGATCATGCCCGAAGCGAAGATGCGCATCGCTGCGCCGACATCGGCTTCGTGTCCGGATGTGGCGAGCGGGGTTTGCTTCGCGCCGCACGCGCTTTCGATCACGCATTTCGGATTCGATACGCGTGCGTTGGGGTCGGGCACATTGCTGATTTCGCCGTCGTCTTCCGCAGCCTCTCCGGTGGTCACGCCGTCGATCACAAGCACGCTGGTGACCGGTGCGTTGCCGACGCTTTCGACGGATGCGGTATCGAAACTGGCCGATAGCCTCGGCATGCCGAATGCGGAACGTCCGCTTTCCGGCCCGCAATTCCTGCCGTTGCAGAACAGCGCAAAGATTTCGCCGAACTATCTCGTCTCCGGCGGATTGGTGCCGACGTCGCGTGCCAATCTTTTGAGCGGTACGCAGGCGACGGGCGCGATCAATGCGCTGGCGAGCTATGCGTCCGGGCCGCTGGCGGTCGCGGTGTCGCGCAGTTCGGTGTTGCAGGGCGCGGTGGTGATCGATTCCTACGGCGACGCCTACAAGACCGACCTGACGAAGGCCGCCGATCTGCGCGGTTTCGATCCGTCTTATGCGCTGGTCGCTTCGCGCACGACCGATTTCATACCGTTCGCCTTCGGCATCGAAAGCCCGATCGGGCCGCTGGTGGCGTCCGGTTACGCGACCGATACGGTGACGCCGATGGGCGTTTCGGGCATGTATCGCGGCTCGCGCGATTATCACGAATACGATCTGCGCGATTTCTCGCTCGGCGTGACGGTGGCGCCCGGTATCGACGTCAATATCGGGTATCACCTCGACATGGGCGGCGCGTTCAACAATTACGACGCCTCGGGAAGCGCGGCCTATGACGGCCTGTTCATGTCGGCCGCCGCGGTGAATTCGCCGTACGCCTCGCTTGCCAATGGCGGCTCGTTCATTGGCAGCACCATCGCGCTGGCCGACGATCTGCACCTGCGCTTCGGCGAAATCTCGCTCAGCCCGGAACGCGAACCGTTCAACGTCAATGCCTATTCGGCGGTGGACGATCTGATCGGGCAGCGTCCGCTCTACGATCTGCGCAGGGCGCGCGGCACGATGGCCGGCGTTTCGTGGGACTTCGCGCGTTGGGGCGGATTGGGCGTGACGGCAACGCAGATCGACGAACAGAACGGCCTGCTCGGCGGCTACGGTTCGGGCGCGCTGTCGGTCGCCGATAGCGCGAACACCACCGCACTGGGCGTTTCCGCCCGTATCGGTTTCGGCGACGGCTGGGTGACGACGGCATCGTATAGCGAAGGCATCACGCAGCTCGATCTCAAGCCCACCGGCATTTTCTCGCGCGCTTCCGATCTGCACAGCCGCGCCTACGGCATCGCGGTCGCCAAGCACGGATTGTTCGGCGAAGATTCGCTGGGCTTCGCGGTGACGCGACCGATCCAGATCTATTCCGGCACGGCGGACATCACAGCGGCCGATGGCGTGGATGCGAATTACAATCTCGCGCTCAACAGCGAGCGCATCTCGCTTGCCGGCGTGAAGCCCGAAACCGATATCGAACTCGGTTATGTGACGACTTTCCTCGACGGTGCGCTGGCGCTGCAGGCCAACGCCGCCTACCAGCTCAACACCCAGGGTCAGAACACCAATTCCCTGGCCGTCGTCAGCCGCGCGAAGATCAAGTTCTGATTGTCCCCTTGAAAAGTGCAACCTTAAGTTTATCTTAAGTGCTGTCGGGTTGTATTGGGGGGCTGGCGGAAGCTGGTAGACGCAACGGCCTGTCAAGCCGTGGAGAGGTGATCTCATAAGGGTTCAAGTCCCTTGCCCCCTACTCCTCCCCGGCGTAATTTTTTGATGCTGGTCTCTTAGGTTCGGTTGGATGGCTTCGTGAGATCACCTCGCCCCCTGTCGGATTGACACCACCAGCGAAAGCCTGACGTGGCAAGGCTGAGAGACCCACGTCATTTTCCCCGAAAATCGAGCATCTTGATCGCCGTTGCGACCAAAAGGTTGCTTCGTTAAAACCGCCCCTCTCTCAAAACCGGAAGGAACAAGGCCATGGCTGGCCCGCAATTTGTTTATGTGATGAAGGGCCTGTCCAAGACCTATCCGGGCGGCAAGCAGGTTCTGAAGGATATCTGGCTGTCGTTTTATCCGGGCGCGAAGATCGGCATCGTCGGCGTCAACGGCGCCGGCAAGTCCACGCTGATGAAGATCATGGCCGGGATCGATACGGAGTTCACCGGCGAAGCCTGGGCCGCGGATGGCGTGACCAGAGGTTATCTCCCGCAGGAACCCATTCTCGATCCGGCAAAGGATGTGCGCGGCAATGTGATGGACGGCGTGGCGCCGAAAAAAGCGCTGCTCGACCGCTACAACGAAATCGCCGCCAACTACTCCGACGAAACCGCCGACGAGATGGCGAAATTGCAGGATCAGATCGAAGCCGCGGGTCTTTGGGATCTGGATTCGCAGGTCGATCAGGCAATGGATGCGCTGCGCTGCCCGGACGGCGATGCGGACGTGACCAAGCTTTCGGGCGGCGAACGCCGCCGCGTGGCGTTGTGCAAATTGCTGCTCGAAGCGCCCGACATTCTGCTGCTTGACGAACCGACCAACCATCTCGATGCGGAATCTGTCGGCTGGCTCGAACACACGCTGCGCGAATACAAGGGCTGCGTGATCCTCGTCACCCACGACCGCTACTTCCTCGACAATGTGACGGGATGGATTCTCGAACTCGACCGCGGCAAGGGGATTCCGCACGAAGGCAATTACTCGTCGTTCCTCGTGGTGCAGGAAAAGCGCCTCAAGCAGGAAGGTTCGGAAGAAGCCGCTCGCGAACGCACACTCGCCCGCGAACGCGAATGGATTTCGCAAAGCCCGCGCGCGCGTCAGGCGAAATCGAAGGCGCGTATCAATGCGTATGAAGATCTCCTCGCCAAATCGCAGGAGCAGCGAAGCGGGCCCGCCACCATCGTCATACCGGTGGCCGAGCGTCTGGGCTCTGTTGTGGTGGAAGCCGAAGGTCTCGCCAAAGCCTATGGCGACCGGCTGCTGTTCGAGAATGTGAACTTCAATCTTCCGCCCGGCGGCATTGTGGGTGTCATCGGCGCGAACGGTGCCGGCAAGACGACCCTGTTCCGCATGATCACAGGTCAGGAAAAACCGGATGCCGGCACGATGCGCATCGGCGATACGGTGCAGATCGGGTATGTCGATCAGTCGCGCGATGCGCTCGATCCCAAGAAGACCGTGTGGGAAGAAATCTCCGGCGGTCTCGACGTGCTGGAACTGGGCGGCAAGCGCACCATGCAATCGCGCGCCTATGTCGGTGCGTTCAACTTCAAGGGCGGCGACCAGCAGAAGAAGGTGGGCCAGCTATCGGGCGGCGAGCGCAACCGCGTGCATCTGGCCAAGATGCTGAAGTCGGGCGCCAACCTGCTGCTGCTCGACGAACCGACCAACGATCTCGACGTCGAAACCCTGCGCGCGCTCGAACTGGCGCTCGAAGAATTTGCGGGCTGCGCCATGATCATCAGCCATGACCGCTGGTTCCTCGACCGCATCGCCACCCACATGCTGGCCTTCGAAGGCGACAGCCATGTGGAATGGTTCGAAGGCAATTATCAGGACTACGAAGCCGACAAGAAACGCCGGCTTGGCATCGATGCCGATCAACCGCACAAGCTGAAATACAAGCGGTTCACGCGAGCTTGATAAAAATCGGTCACCATGGCCAGGCTTGACCCGGCCATGGTGAGATTGGGTTATTGCGGCTGGCCAGGTGTCGGCAGCGGGCCGCCTGCGCGCATCCGAGCCGTGAGTTCCTTCAGATGGGCGACAAGTGCGGGCACGCTGTTGCCGTGATCGCCGAGGAAGGACGAGAACTGATCGCGTTCCTCGATAGCGAGCCACACGCCAAGCACATTGACGTCGATCACCACCATCTTGCCGTCGCTGTTCGACACGCGGAACGCGACGGGAAGATTCTGGTCGCTCGATGAGGCGTGCGGATCGATCAAGGTGGTGTTGACGATGGTGTCGCCGCGGCTGGTGGATTGCGATCCGGTCACTTTCAACGTCTGGCCGGAATAGGAGGAAAGACGCGATTCGTAGATCGAGACCGCGAAATCCTGGAACGCATTCACGAAGGCGGCCTTTTCCGCTTCCGATGCCGTGCGTTTTGCCGGGCCGAGCGTGAAGAGCGCGATGCGCTTCAGATCGGTGAGTCCCAGCAGGAAGCTGCGGAACTTGTCGCGCCGCGCCTGCTCCGGCAGGCTTTTGTCGGCGAGGATGGACAAGCCTTTCTGCACGTTCTGGTCGATGAAGGTTTCGGCAGGGGAGGCGGCGCGCGCGGACTGTGCGGCGAATGTGAAAGGAAGCGCCAGCAACAACGCCATCATCAGAACGATGCGGCGCGCAGGCGTGGCCTGTTTCGCATGTCGGGTTGCCAACAGATTGGTCATGTTCTCGTTTCCCGCGTTTTTCCTCTGACCGGAATGCTTCCGGCCTCATGTGGCAAGTTCAAGGCGAGACTAGACGAAACGGGTGGAACCCGAAAAGCCTTGGAACCTTAGAAATCGGGCAGGTTGTTCACGTCCTGCTTGCCGTTGGCGATTTCGTTGGCGCGGTTCTGCCGGTAAAGGCTGCGCACCGACGCGTAATAATCCACCGACCCACGTTCAATGCCTGCGAGCGTGGTTGCGTTCCGTGCACGCAGATCGATGACCGAGAGCACGCCGCGGCCGAGCGACCAGTAGAATTTGTAATTGTAGGAAATGTAGGTGTTGGGATCGAACGCAATGTCGACCACATCGCCCGTCAGGTCGCGCGGATTGCTCGGGCCGAAGAACGGCAGCACCAGATAGGGGCCTTCCTGCGCGCCCCACACGCCCAGCGTCTGTCCGAAATCTTCGTCGTGATAGGGAATGCCTATCTTGCCGGCGATGTCGATCAAGCCGCCGATGCCGATGGTGGAATTGAGCACGAAGCGCGCCAGCGTTTGGCCGCCGCGGCCGGCTTCGCCTTGCAGAAGATCGTTGGCGAAGATCACCGGCGAATTCAGGTTGAGCAGGAAATTGTGAATGCCGTCGCGCGCGAATTCCGGCACGACATTGTTATAGGCCTCTGCCGTCGGCAGCAGGATGTGACGATCCAGCCGGATGTCGAGGTCGAAAACCTCGCGATTGGTTTGCTCGTATGGATCGTTTGCTTGCGGGTTCCCGCCCGTGGTCGAGCAGGCCGCCAATGGCAACCCCAGCGAGACGCCCAACAAAAGAACCTTCAGACCCCTCAACGCCTTCATGTGGCACCCAAGCTCCGACCGCCGATCTTATTGTCGGCGGTCCTTATATATAGGGAGAAGACAGCTAAAAGATTACACGTTTCCCGCGGAATCGTTCACCGGCCCCCAGAAAATTGCCTATCACAAAACCGGAATTCCTGCATTCCTGTGCTTAAAAGGCCTCGCCAACTTACGGCTTGTATACTCATATAAAGATATGTTTATATGGTTCGTCAGGCCGGAGCGGTTCGGGTGGACGATATTGTAATAATGTTGCGTGCGGCAGGCGACCCGACCCGGTTGCGCCTGCTTCTTTTGCTGCGGGAAGCCGAACTGACCGTCAGCGAACTGACCGAGATCGTGGGGCAGAGCCAGCCCCGGGTTTCGCGCCATCTGAAGCTTCTGTCCGAGGCCGGAATGATCGACCGCTTCAAGGAAGGAAGCTGGGTCTTCTATCGGGCTTCCGACCATGGCGATCCGGCCAGGCTGACAGGTGTGATTGCCGAACTGGCCGCGCAATCGTCTTCCGTCCTGGCGACCGATTTCAAACGCCTGGCCGCCGTGCGCGAAGCGCGCGCCGCCAAGGCCGCCGAGTTTTTCAAATCCAATGCGGCGGAATGGGAACGTATCCGCGCGCTGCACGCACCCGATACGGAAGTGGATGCGGCCATCGTGCGGCTGGTGGCCGATGCGCCCATCGGAAATCTACTCGATGCCGGCACCGGTACGGGGCAAATGCTCGAATTACTGGCGTCTCATGTGAAGCACGCCGTCGGCGTGGACATGAGCCCGGAGATGTTAGCCATCGCGCGCGAACGGGTGGCGAAATTCTCCCACATGCAGGTGCGGCTGGCCGATGCCTATCGCCTGCCATTTCCCAACGGCACTCCATTGCAGGGTTTTGACGTCGTGCTTTTCCATCAGGTTCTGCATTTCCTGGACGATCCGCAGGCCGCGGTCATCGAGGCCGCGCGCGTGTTGAAGCCCGGCGGGCGCGTTTTGATCGCCGATTTCGCGCCGCACGAGTTGGAATTCCTGCGCAGCGATTATGCCCATCGCCGCCTTGGGTTTTCCGACAAGGAAGTCGAAGGCTGGTTCGAAGCCGCGCATCTGAAACCGCAGGCGAGCGAGGCGATTGCGCCCAAGACCGGCGGCAAGCTGACCGTGAAGATCTGGCTCGCGCAATCGGCATTCGCGCGCGCAAGAGAGGCCGCATGAGCCTCAAGGATCTCGCGACCAACGGCCATCCGCCGAAAGTCTCTTTCGAATTCTCGCCGCCGAAAACGCCGGAAGCCGAAGAGCAGTTGTGGCGCGCTATTCGCAGGCTTGAGCCTTTGGGGCCGGAATTCGTTTCGGTGACCTATGGCGCGGGCGGATCCACGCGCGACCGCACGCACGCCACCGTCAAACGCATTGTCGATGAAACGAAGCTGAAACCGGCGGCGCATCTGACCTGCGTGGCCCATCCGCGCCGCGAGATCGACGAGATCGTGCAGAATTATTGGGATGCGGGCGTGCGCCATATCGTGGCGCTGCGCGGCGACATGCCGAACATGGACGGGCCGTATCAGCCGCATCCGACCGGCTATGCCTCCACACCGGATTTGATCGAGGGCATCCGCAAGATCGGCGCCTTCGAGATCAGCGTGTCGGCCTATCCCGAGCGTCATCCCGATTCCGCCTCGCTGGAACACGATATTGAATTGTTGAAACGCAAAGTCGATGCGGGCGCCAGCCGCGCGTTGACGCAATTCGGTTTCGATCACGACAGTATCGCACGTTTTCGTGATGCGGCGGCAAAAGCCGGTGTCGCCGTGCCGATTGCACCCGGTCTCATTCCAACAACAAACATAAAAGGTATTTCCCGCATGGCCGCGAAAGCAGGCGCAAGCATTCCCGAATGGCTGACCGCACTTTATGACGGCCTCGACAGCGACGCGGACGCGCGCAGGATCATCGCGGCCACCGTGCTGGCCGATCAGGTGGAGCAGTTGCGCGCGCGCGGCTTCAACCAGTTCCATTTCTACACGCTGAACCAGGCCGATCTGACATTCGCCGCCTGCCGCCTTCTCGGCATTCAAGCGAGGGCCGCATGAGCCGCGATGCACGGTTGAACTGGCTGAAACAGGAAGCGAAGAAACGCATCCTTTTGCTCGACGGTTCCTGGGGCGTGATGATCCAGGGTTACGATCTGAAGGAAGACGATTTCCGGGGCGCGCGCTTCGGCAATCACGCAAGCCCGCTGAAAGGCAACAATGACCTGCTGACGCTGACGCGGCCCGACATCGTGCGCGATATCGGCGAACAATATCTGAAGGCGGGCGCGGATTTTATCGAGACCAACACGTTCAATTCCACCTCCGTCAGCCAGGCGGATTACGATCTGGCGCATCTCGTTCGCGAATTGAACGAAGCGGGTGCGAAACTGGCGCGCGAAACCTGCGATGCATTTTCGACGGCTGATCGTCCGCGTCTTGTGGCTGGCGTGCTGGGGCCGACGACGCGCACGGCTTCGCTTTCGCCCGATGTCAACGATCCGGCCTTTCGCAGCGTCACCTTCGACGAACTGCGCGTGACATATAAGGACGCGGCCATCGGGCTGATCGCCGGTGGGTCCGATGTGCTGATGATCGAAACGATCTTCGACACGCTGAACGCGAAGGCCGCGATCTTCGGCATCGAGGAGGCGTTCGACGAATTGGGCGTGCGTCTGCCGATCTGGATTTCCGGCACCATTACCGATCTTTCCGGCCGCACCCTGACGGGCCAGACGACGGAAGCGTTCTGGCATTCCGTTCGCCACGCCAATCCGTTTGCCATCGGTCTCAACTGCGCGCTGGGTGCGAAGGAACTGCGCCAGTATGTCGATGAGCTAAGTCACGCCGCCGATACGCTGGTGAGCGCGCATCCCAATGCCGGATTGCCCAACGAATTCGGCGGTTACGACGAAACGCCGGAGATGATGGCGAAGATGATCGGCGAGTTCGCGCGCTCCGGCCTCGTGAATATCGTCGGCGGCTGCTGCGGCACCAAGCCAGCGCACATCAAGGCGTTTGGTGAAGCTATCGAAGGCGTGAAACCGCGCGCGATTCCGGAGAAGCCCCGTTATATGCGTCTGTCCGGGCTGGAGCCGTTCACGCTGACGCCCGACACCAATTTCGTGAATGTCGGCGAGCGCACCAATATCACGGGTTCTGCCAAGTTCCGCAAACTGATCGCGGCCAACGATTATGAAGCCGCCCTCGAAGTGGCGCGCAGCCAGGTCGAGAACGGCGCGCAGATCATCGACATCAATATGGACGAGGGCCTGATCGATTCCGAAGCCGCGATGCGCCGCTTCCTCAACATGGCGGCGGGCGAGCCGGCCATCGCGCGCGTGCCGGTGATGATCGACTCGTCGAAATGGAGCGTGATCGAAGCGGGGCTGAAGGTTTGCCAGGGCAAGCCCATCGTCAATTCGATCAGCCTGAAGGAAGGCGAGGAAGCGTTCGTCGCGCAGGCGAAGAAGGTTCTGCGCTATGGCGCGGCCGTGGTTGTGATGGCGTTCGACGAAACGGGACAGGCCGATACGCGCGCCCGCAAGTTGGAAATCTGCACGCGCGCCTATGACATCCTTGTGAACAAGGTCGGCTTCCCGCCGGAAGATATCATCTTCGATCCGAACATTTTCGCGGTGGCGACGGGCATCGAGGAACACAACGACTACGGCAAGGCGTTTATCGAAGCGGCGCACGACATTCGCCAATCGCTGCCGCATGCCCATGTTTCCGGCGGCGTTTCCAATTTCTCGTTCTCGTTCCGCGGCAACGAGCCGGTGCGCGAGGCGATGCATTCCGTCTTCCTGTTCCACGCCATCAAGGCGGGAATGGATATGGGCATCGTCAATGCGGGGCAACTGTCGGTCTATCAGGATATCCCGACGCCGCTGCGCGAAGGCATCGAGGATGTGCTGTTCAATCGCCGCGAAGATGCGACGGAGCGGCTGCTCGAACTCGCGCAACGCTACAAGGGCGACGGCAAACAGGCCGAAGTCGCCAATGCGGAATGGCGTTCGCTTCCGGTGGAAGAACGGCTGACGCATGCATTGGTGCATGGCATCGCCGATTTCGTGACCGAAGACACCGAAGAAGCGCGCGCGAAGGCCACGCGCCCGCTCGACGTGATCGAAGGTCCGCTGATGGCGGGCATGAATGTGGTGGGCGATCTGTTCGGTTCGGGAAAGATGTTCCTGCCGCAGGTCGTCAAATCGGCACGCGTGATGAAAAAGGCGGTGGCCTATCTGTTGCCCTTCATGGAAGCCGAGCAGGCGAAGAACGAGACGAAAGAACCGGCGGGCCGCATCGTCATGGCCACGGTGAAGGGCGATGTGCATGACATTGGCAAGAACATTGTGGGAGTGGTCCTGCAATGCAATGGCTATGAGGTGATCGACCTGGGCGTGATGACGCCCGCGCAAAAGATCCTCGACACGGCGAAAGAGAAGGGCGCGAACATCATTGGCCTTTCCGGCCTTATCACGCCGTCGCTGGACGAGATGTGTTATGTCGCCGCCGAAATGGAACGGCAGGGCTTCGACATTCCGTTGCTGATCGGCGGGGCCACCACCAGCCGCGTTCATACGGCGGTGAAGATCAATCCCAACTATTCGCGCGGGCAGGCGGTGTATGTCACCGATGCGTCGCGTGCAGTGGGCGTGGCTTCGAACCTGTTGAGCCGCGGCAAGGCCGATTTCACCTCGAACGTGCGCAAGGAATATGAGGAGATCGCGCGCAACCATGCCGCCCAGCGCGCGCCGGGACGCAGGCTTTCGCTTTCCGAAGCGCGCGGCAATGCGATGAAATTCGATTGGGCAAATTACACGCCGCCCGCGCCGCGCTACCTGGGCACCAAGCAGTATGGTCCCTACGATCTGGGCGAACTCGCGCGCTACATCGACTGGACGCCGTTCTTCCACACTTGGGAATTGGTCGGGCGCTATCCCGCGATCCTTGAAGACGACAAGATGGGCGAGGCCGCGCGCGGGCTTTTTGCCGACGCGCAGAAGATGCTGGCCAAGATTATCGAAGGCAAATGGCTGACCGCGCGCGCCGCCGTGGGCTTCTGGCCTGCCAATGCGGAAGGCGACGACATTATCCTCTATGGCGACAAGGCGCGGAAATTCCCCAACGAGACGTTCTATACGCTGCGCCAGCAGATGACGCGCGAAGCCGGAAAGCCGAACCTTGCGCTATCCGATTTCATCGCGCCGCGGCAGACGGGGCTTGCTGACTATATCGGCGGTTTCGTGGTGACGGCGGGATTGGGCGAAGAAGAACACGTCAAGCGCTTCGAAGCCGACAAGGACGATTACAGTGCCATTCTTTTGCGCGCGCTCGCCGACCGTCTGGCCGAAGCGTTTGCCGAACGCCTGCATGAACGCGTGCGCAAGGAATTCTGGGGCTATGTGCCGGACGAAGATCTGAGCCCGCAACAACTGATCGCGGAATCCTATCGCGGCATTCGCCCGGCACCGGGCTATCCGTCGCAACCCGATCACACGGAGAAGGGATTGTTGTTCCGCCTGCTCGATGCCGAAACACGCGCTGGCGTGAAACTGACGGAAAGCTTCGCGATGTGGCCGGGCTCATCGGTGAGCGGACTTTATTTCTCCCATCCCGAAAGCCGCTATTTCGGTGTCGGCAAGATCGAACGCGATCAGGTGGAGGATTACGCGCGCCGCAAAGGCTGGGACATGCAAACCGCCGAACGCTGGCTCGCGCCGCTGCTGAATTACGATCCGCGCGCGAAAGATGCGGCATGAGCCAAAGGCGATAGGGAGCCGTAGATGGAAATTGTATGGTCGACTTCTCAAGGCCTGGAATCGGAATATCTGGAAATCCGGATAAACGAAGGGCTTGGGGTTCTGGTTGTGCAAGAAAACAGAGAATTCCCTCCTGTATTGGTTTTCTGCTCGCTCTTTTCCGATCCAGCAAAGACTTACTACGAAGGGTTGGACCGAAAGTCTTCGGGGGTTACGCTAAATGACATGCGCGAAATCCTAGATACCATTGAGAAAAAGTTGCAAAAAAGACCTTTCCAGTAAAGCCGATGCCGACTTTCAATCTGCTCCCGACCGTCGTTTTTTAAGATCACTCGTCGCTGCTGTACTACAATCCGCGCGCGAAGGATGCGGCTTAACAAATCTCTCTAAACCCTCCCCTTGAGGGAGGGTCGACAATTTGCGAAGCAAATTTCGGGGAGGGGTCTTTGCCGCTAGTGTTGACCCCTCCCCGAAAAATTTCTCCGCTGCGCTCCGAAATTTTATCGACCCTCCCTCAAGGGGAGGGTGAGTTTCTCTTCAAAAAAGAAAAAGGCCGAGAGCGCGTTCGCCTCGGCCTTTAACCCCTTCAATCGAGGTCCGTCAGATCACGCCAATTACGATGGCTCCCAAGAACGCGAACACGAGACCGACGGCCACAAGCTGCAATTCACGGAACATGCGTCCCTCCAGAGCTTGAGCGGGAAAAGCTTCACGGCCTTTTGGCGGCCAGTCAAGCAACACGAATCGGCCACAATTGGTTTCTCTGGGCTTTTCTAGCCGGATTTTTGTGACAGGCCGTCAGTTCGCGGGGGAACCTGTGGATAAAGTGCCATATCCGCCGCCGCCCGGTGTTTCTATGGTGATCGAGTCGCCGGGCGCGACGGAGGTTTCATCACAACCTTTGAGCGAAATGTGGCTGCCGTCCTTGCGCGTGATGTGGTTGGCGCCGCGTGCGCCGGGTTTGCCGCCTTCAAGGCCGAACGGATCGGTTTGCCGCCGCGTCGAAAGAATGCCCGCCGTCATCGCTTCGCGGAATTTAAGGCGGCGGATCACACCGTCGCCACCCCTGTGCGCACCTTCGCCGCCGGAGCCGCGGCGGATCGCGAATTCTTCGACAAGCACGGGATAACGCGTTTCCAGAACTTCCGGGTCGGTCAAACGCGAATTCGTCATGTGCGTGTGGACGGCGGATTGTCCGTCGAAATTGGCGCCCGCGCCCGCGCCGCCGCAGATGGTTTCGTAATATTGGTGGCGGTCGTTGCCGAAGGTGAGGTTGTTCATTGTGCCCTGTGCCGCCGCCATCACGCCGAGTGCTGCGAACAACGCATCGACCACGGCCTGACTGGTTTCCACATTTCCGGCGGCGACAGCGGCGGGCGGTTTGGGATTGAGCAGCGAGCCTTCCGGCACGACGATGTCGAGCGGTTTCAAACATCCCGCGTTCATCGGAATGTCGCCTTCGACGAGGCAGCGGAAGACATAAAGCACGGCTGCTTTCGTGACCGATCCTGGCGCGTTGAAATTGTTGAGGGCTTGGGCGCTGGTGCCGGCGAAGTCGATCTTCGCGGAACGCGCGGTGCGATCCACCGTCACCTTCACGCAGATTTCCGCGCCGCCATCCATCGGCAGACGAAACGAACCGTCTTTCAACGCGCCGATCACGCGGCGCACGGATTCCTCCGCATTGTCCTGCACATGCCGCATATAGGCGGTGACGGTTTCGCGGCCATATTGCGCGCAAGCCCGCTGCAATTCGCTGGCGCCTTTCGCGCACGCCGCGGCCTGCGCTTTCAAATCCGCAATGTTCTGGTCGGGATTGCGCGCCGGATATTTGCCGCTGGTCAGCACGTCGCGCAGGCGGGCTTCCGCGAATTTTCCGCGGCCGACCATGCGGATGCCATCGAACAGCACGCCTTCTTCCGAAATGTCCCGCGAGAAAGGCGGCATGGAGCCCGGTGTGATGCCGCCGATATCGGCGTGATGGCCGCGCGCGGCGACGAAGAACGCGCGCAGCTTGTCCACGAACACGGGCATCACCACTGTAACGTCGGGCAGATGCGTTCCGCCGTCATAGGGCGCGTTGGTGACGAATGCGTCGCCGGGCGCCATTTCATCGCCATGCTTGCGCAGGATCGCGGCGACGCAATCGCCCATCGATCCCAGATGCACCGGCATGTGCGGCGCATTGGCGACGAGCCCGCCATCCGCATCGAACACGGCGCAGGAGAAATCGAGACGCTCCTTGATGTTCACGCTGGTGGCGGTGTTCTGCAGCGTGGCGCCCATTTCCTCCGCAATCGCCATGAACAGGTTCGCGAACACTTCAAGCGAAACGGGATCGACATCCGTTCCGGTTTTGGGTGCCGCTTTTGGCACGCGGCGTTTCAGCACCAATGCGCGGGCGGCCGTTATCGTTGCCGTCCATCCCGGTTCGAGAACGATCGTCTGATGCGGCTCGATGAGAAGTGCGGGGCCGGGAAGGTCGCGATCGTCCGGCAGATCGTCGGTGCGATAGACGGGTGCGTCGTGCCACGCGCCTTCGGAATAGAAGCGCGATCGGGCGAGAGGTTCGGCGTTCGATGCCGTTGCAGTGCCCGGTGGTTGCGCAGCGCGTCCGCTTTCGCCGCTCATGGCTTCGACTTCGAGCGACTCCACGATCAGCTTCCGGCCTTCGAAACCGAAGCCGAACAGTTGCGCGTGCTTCTCCGCAAATTGCGCGGCCATGCTGGCGTAATCGGCAAGCGGGATCGCAAGCGTGGTGTCGCTGCCGTCATAACGCAGATGCACGCGCGTCGTTGAGTGTGGCGCAAGTCCGCCTTGGGCTTCGACATAGGCTTCGGCGTCTTCCGCCAGGGCATTGGCACGGCGCACCAGCGCCATCATCGTTTCGTCCGCCAGCGGCTGGCCCACCGACATCTGGCGCAACGCGCGAACACGCGCGCGTTTCATGCCGTATGCCGAAAGCAACCCCGAGAACGGATGGATGAAGATGGTCGAAATGCCAAGCGCATCGGCGACCAGGCACGTATGTTGCCCGCCTGCGCCGCCGAAACAATTGAGCACGTAATCGCGCGCGTCATAACCCTTCGCGACCGAGATGCGCTTGATTGCGTTCGCCATGTTCTCCACGGCGATGCGAATGAAGCCATCCGCCACGTCTTCCGGTGCGCGTCCGATCTGTTTGGCGAGTTCGCCGAAGGCGGCGCGCACGGCATCTGCATCCAGCGGTTCGTCGGCATTTGTGCCGAAGATGCGCGGAAAGAAATCCGGCGAGAGTTTTC
>DASZYI010000194.1:0-16492 GCA_035545475.1 Rhizomicrobium sp. | reverse complement strand
TGATCCGCATAGGCATCCGACAGCAATCCCTTCATCGGCACGTTATAAAACGCCGGGTCGGCATACCATTTTGCGAGGTCTTCATACGTCAGCCGCTTTGCTTCCAGCATCGCCGTAATGGCATCCGCCGAGCCCGCGCCCATCTTCTTCAGGTCGAACCCTTTGAGGATTTGCAGCATCTGCAAAACAGCCGCCCCCTGACCGTTCGGCGGCAACTCATAAACATCATAACCGCGATAATTCACCGATAGCGGCTCAACCCATTCTCCATGATGTTTCGCGAAATCCTCGTAACGAAGATCGCCACCAATGCGTTTGAAGTAAGCATCGATGGTCTTCGCGATGTCGCCCTTATAAAATTCGTCGCGCCCGCCTTTCGCGATCCGCGAAAGCGTCTGCGCCAGATCGGGATTGCGGAACACTTCGCCCTCGGCGGGCGTGTGCCCATCGATAAGATAAGTCGCCTTGGCGTTGTTGCGTTCTTCGATCATCGCCGCGTTCTTCTCGAACGCCGCGAAATTGTGTTTCCAGTAAAGCGCCACCAGTTGCGAAACGGGAAAGCCGTTCTTCGCATAGCGAATGGCCGGGTCGAGGTCGTCGCTTATTGGCAGCTTGCCGAACTTCTCATGCAGCGCGAACCACGCGTCCACCGTGCCCGGCACCGTCACCGGCAACGACCCCAGCGGCGGAATATGCGCCGCATAAGGCTTGCCGGTTTTCGCCGAAACCGCCTTCACCTTCTCGATCATCTGCGCCAGATCGCGCCCCATCGCCGCGCGGCCGGAGCCGTTATAGCCGTAGAGCTTCTTCGTCTTCGGATCCCACACGATGGCGAACAGATCGCCGCCGATCCCGTTCGACACCGGCTCCATCAAACCGAGCGTGGCGTTCGCCGCGATGGCCGCGTCCACCGCGCTGCCGCCGTTGCGCAAAATTTCGATTGCCGCCGCCGAGGCCAACGGCACTGCCGTCGCCGCCATGCCGTTCTGCGCCACCACGGGCGAACGCGTCGCCCACGGCGCGCCCGAATAACGGTCGCCGCGCGAAACCTGTCCGAATGCCGAATGTGCAACCACCCCCATTGCCATGACGATCGCTGCTCCCTGCAAAAATGCTTTCATTGTCGGTGCACAAAATTTGCCGCGCGCCACTATAGGAAGGGAAGGTGTTTGACGCACCCCGGCGCTTCGCCTAAGCCCGCGTGCATGAAAGTTCTCATCATTGGCGCCGGCGCGGCGGGGTTGGGTATCGGCTGGCGGCTGGCGCAGCAGGGCGCCGAGGTCACCGTGCTGGAGCGTGCGCAGCCGGCCCGCGGCGCGACATGGGCCGCTGCTGGAATGATCGCGCCGGTGGGCGAGGGCGTGCACGGCACCGAAGCCGAATTCGGGCGCAAATCCAGTGCGTTGTGGCCCGGCTTTGCGAGAGAACTTGAAACGCTTTCCGGTCTCGACATCGGCTATCGCAAGAGCGGCGCATTGCTCGTCGCTGCCGATGAGACCGCTGCCCACACGCTCGGCGAACGCTCCATCGAAGAGGAGGGGCTGGAACTCCTCAACGCGCCGCAAGCGCTTGAGAAGGAGCCGATGCTGTCGCCGCTGATCTGTGGTGCTGCCTGGGCCGCCGACGAAGCGCAGGTGGATAACCGCGCGTTGGGCGAAGCGCTCACCCGCGCCTTCCTTCGCGCAGGCGGCACGCTCCAGCGCAACGAAGCCGCCGTCCGGTTCGAAGCCGACGCGCAAAAAATCTACGGCGTCCGCAGCCCCTTCAAGCTCTATGAAGCCGACGCCTATCTGATCGCCGCCGGCGCATGGTCGGGACAATTCGAGGGCCTGCCGCAAAACGCGCTTCCGCCCGTCACACCGGTCAAGGGCGAAATGCTCGCCCTCGATGCAGCCGACGATACGCACATGCCCGAACATGTCGTCTGGGGAAATGAAGTCTATCTGGTCCCGCGCCGCCGCCGTCTGCTCGTGGGCGCAACGGTTGCCCAGGCAGGCTTCGACACCTCAGTCACCGAGAATGCAGGCTCCTGGCTGCGCAGCCATGCCCTCACGTTGATGCCCGCACTCGAAAATTGGGAAGTCGGCGAACATTGGGCGGGCTTGCGTCCCGGCTCGCCGGACAACCTGCCGATCCTCGGTCCCACGCGCATTCCGAACCTGTTCGCCGCCACCGGCCAATATCGCAACGGCATCCTGTTCGCCCCCGCCATCGCCAACGTGATGGCGCAAACCATCCTTGACGGAAAACTCCCCGCCGACTGCGCCGCCTTCGATGCGCGCCGTTTCGCATGAGCGATTTCAAGCTTCACCCGCGCCTCGAAGCCGACACGGCATTCGTCACCGATCTGCCGCTCTGCCGCGTGCTCGCGATGAACGACGCGCGCTATCCCTGGCTCATCCTCGTTCCACGCCGCGAAGCAACGGAGCTGCACGATCTCAACGCAAGAGACCGCGCGTTGCTCATCGAACAGATCGCACTAACAAGCGCCAAACTGAAATCCCTCACCAACGCCGCGAAAATAAACGTCGGCGCGCTCGGCAATCTCGTGCCGCAACTTCACATCCATATCGTCGCGCGCAATCCCGGTGACGCCGCGTGGCCCGGCCCCGTCTGGGGCCACGGCGCGCCCATTCCTTACGCGCCCGACGCGCTGAAAGCTTTTGTTAAGGACGTTGGCACAGCCATTGCTCCGTAAGCGGTCAGGAGAACCGCCATGCAGGCAGAAGCCGCATCCGCCCTTATGGGCCCGAAGTCCCAGATCGTCGCCGCCCTTCACCAGGCGGCCAGCGCCACGGGCACCGATTTTCAGTATCTGCTGGACACCGCCACGCGCGAATCCGGCCTGAAAACCCACGCAAAATCCGCCACTTCCAGCGCCTCCGGCCTGTTCCAGTTCGTCGACCAGACGTGGATGGGCCTCATCAAAAAGTATGGCGCACAACACGGCCTCGGCGCCTATGCCAATGCCATCAGCCAGGGCGCCGACGGCCGCTACCATGCGGACAGCAATGCCGACCGCCAGGCAATAATTGCCCTGAAGAACGATCCCAGGATCGCCGCCCTGATGGCTGGCCACTATGCCAGCGATACCAAAGATGCGCTCGAAGGGTCGCTCGGCCGCGATGTCGGCAATGGCGAGCTCTACGCCGCCCATTTCCTCGGCGCCGATTCCGCCTGCCGCCTGATCAAGCTGAACGCGAGCAACCCCAACGCCTGCGCCGCGAACAACTTCCCGCAGGCTGCAAGTGCCAACCGCAGTGTTTTCTATCACGCCGACGGCACGCCGAAATCGGTCCGCGAAGTCTATGCATGGGCAACCAAGCAAACGTCGGGCGGCACGTCACCGGCTCCCGAACTTCGCACCACCGCGCGCCTCAACCTGCGCCAGTCCATCACGGAAAACGACAACACGTTTTCCGCCGACGCGCTGCCGATGCTTTTACTGAAGAGCACTGGCGACATGACGACACTCGGCTCGTTCGACAGCCTTCCCCGGATGCCACTGTCGCTGTCGTCAAGCGTGCTGGATGTATTGTCGTCGCTACGCCCCGAAGAACAGGACCGCGCATAGCTCAACTTACCTCCCCCTTTGTGGGGAGGTCGAAATTCTTGAAGCGCAGCGAAAAGAATTTCGGGTGGGGGCCGGTGTTCGTTACAACACCGATCACAAGGGGGAGGTAAGAGCAATCACTTCAACTTCGCCCGCGGATCGTATTCAACATCCCAACCCTCCGCGAACCGTTTCAACTCCGCGTCCGGTTTCTCCGGCAGCGTCACCACCAGCTTCACATACATGTCGCCAGCCGGTTCGCCGCCGCTCGATGAACCGTGCGCGGGAATGCCTTTGCCGCGCAGACGCAGAACGGTTCCCGTGTTCGATCCCGGCGGCACCGTCAGCGTCACCGGCCCGGTCAACGTCGGCACCTGAACTTTCCCGCCCAGCACCGCTTCCTTCAGCGTCACCGGCAAGTCCATTTTCAGATCGCGCCCGTCGCGCGTCAGATAAGGATGCGCCGCCACCGCGACCTGAATCAGGATATCGCCCGCAGGCCCGCCATTGGCGCCCGGTGCGCCTTGTCCTTTCAGGCGCACCTGCTGTCCGTCGCGAATGCCGACGGGGATCCGCACGTCGACATTGCGCCCATCGGGCAAGGTCACGCGCCGCGTGCCTCCGCGCGCGGCTTCCTCGAAACTCACCGTCACGTTGAGCGCGTAGTCTTCGCCGCGGCGCGGCTGTGCGCGCCGTCCGCGCCCACCGAACAGATCGGCGAAAATATCCTCGGCGCGGAATCCTTCCGCACCGCCCGGCCCGCCGCTGGTGAAGGTGTATTCGAAACCGCCCGGCCCCTGCCGCCCGCCGCCGCCACCGAACCCGAACGGATTGCCTTCGAACCCGCCGCCGCCAAATCCGCCGCCCTGGCGCGGATCGAATCCACGCTGGTTTCCCTGCTCGTCGATCTCGCCGCGGTCGAATTTCGCGCGCTTGTCCTTGTCGCCAAGGATGTCGTAGGCGCCGCTGATCTCTTTGAATTTCTTCGCGGCCGCCTCGTCGCCGCCATGTTTGTCGGGGTGATATTTCTTGGCGAGCGCGCGGAAGGCCTTCTTGATCTCGGCCTCGCTCGCTTTCTTGGATACGCCCAATACGCTGTACGGATCTGCCATGTCTTCTCCTGCCGCGCCTGCCGGGAATCGCGGCCAGCCCTCAATATAGGGAGCCTGTCTCACCGCGCTAAGGGCTGGTTCGAAAGGGCTTTTTGAGGCTTAGCGGGCCGGCCGGCAGCAAAGAATCCGCAAATAATCGAGCCTGCTATAGGTGACAATTAAAGCTTTGTCATTAACGCTGAGCTCAAAAGCCGCGATGATTATTATGAAGTATCTTGAAGCATCGGGCGTCATTATTTAAAACGAACAAGGGGCACACTTACTTTTTACGAAACGTATCTCGACGATGTATCGGGCTGGGATATCCCCGCCCGGCGCCATCGTTTTGACGTTTCTCTGGCGAGATCGAGGGGCTGCCATGGGGGCTACGGCCTGTTTCATCGCTTTCAGCGTCGTCATCGCGGTTGTGGCGCTGCTGATGCTCTGGGGACGGCGAGCGGCAAAAGCGGACGAACGACGGATGTGGTCTGACGATTTGTGACCGGCTGGTCGCGCTAAGGCGCGGTTTCGTTTTGTGGACTGTTATTGTCCGCGGGGATTTGAATATTGGGATTCCCCGTACCGGGCGCCTCCCGCGCATCGGGCGATTCGTCTGGCGCTTCGAAATTGGGTGTTGAAATATCCTGATAGTCGTCCGCCGATTTCGGAGTGTCATTGGTTTGTGAAGACTCCGGTTCCGGAGCGGACTCGGGTTCGGGCGAGGGCTGCGCAGCTTCGGGCGGTTGCGAACCCGGCGGCAGGCTCTCGCGCGATGGGCCGGTATCGTCCTCGGTGGTGGAACGCAGCGGCGGCGGCTCGCCGCCCAGTGCCTTCAAACGCGCCGCGGCTTCTTCCATGCCGGACGCTGCAGAGTCGGCATAAAGCTTCTTCGCCATGCCGATGTCTTTGTCGACGCCATTGCCGGTCTCGTACATGGTGCCGAGGTGATATTCGGCGATGGCGTGATGGGCCATGGAGGCCATCTGCAGCCACGGGAGCGCCTGCGCGGGATCGGGCGGCGCGCCTTCGCCAAGCAACAGCATTTCGCCCAGATCGGCTGCCGCCGTCGCGAGCCCTGCCTGTGCCGCAAACTGGAATAGCCGCTTGGCCTGTGCGGGATCTTTCTCGACGCCCTGACCTTTTCTCAACATCAGGCCTGCGTTTCGCGCGGCAGCCGCGTCCACATAGGAAAGGCCGTCGAAAATCTTGTAAGCCTCTTCGTACTGGCCCGCATCGTAAAGCCGGACACCTTCGTCGAAATTGGCCACCCGTTCCTCGGGCGAAATGGTGCTGCAACCGGCTGCGAGCAAGACGCAGATACAGACGATGAAACGCGAATACGCTAAACGCATTGAATGTCCTGTACTCGAACGTCTCCCTCTCCCCGGCAAGGGAGAAGGGTTGGGGTGAGGGAGTATTGCCACGAACACGGTATTTTCATGGAAAGGCGATGAAGGTGCAGCGAGTCCGAACGAGCATAAAGGCTATCAGACAGACTTCCGCGTGCAAAACAGGGATGCAAAACTAGAATCATGAGCGACATTGGCAGCCCCATCGACGACGGCGGCATCACCGAACGGGACGATCCCCTGGCGTTGTTCGACGCCTGGATGGAAGAGGCCAAAAAAACCGAACCCAATGAGGCCAACGCCATGGCCATTGCCACGGCGGATGCGCAAGGCCACCCCAACATCCGCATGGTGCTGTTGAAGGAAGCCACGCATCGCGGCTTCGTGTTCTACACCAACACCGAAAGCGCAAAGGGGCAAGAACTCTCCGCCAATCCGCATATCGCGCTGTGTTTTCATTGGAAGACGCAGAGAAAACAAATCCGCGTGCGCGGTTCCGTCGAACGCGTCAGCGACGCGGAGGCCGACGCCTATTTCGCCACGCGTCCCAAGGACAGCCAGATCGGCGCCTGGGCCAGTGCGCAATCGCGGCCCATGGAGGGCCGCTTCGCTTTCGAACGCGAGATCGCGAAATATGCCGCCAAATACGCGCTCGCAAAGGTACCGCGCCCGCCTTATTGGAGCGGCTATCGCGTGACGCCGCTGGAAATCGAATTCTGGCGCGACCGTCCGTTTCGTCTGCACGACCGCCTTGTCTATCGCCGGCCCGACGCGAAGACACCCTGGACGACCGAACGTCTGTTCCCATGAGCGATCACGGCACGCTGATGCGCCGGGCGGCCGTTGCGTCGCTGTCGGTGACGATCTTTCTCATCGCATTGAAGTTTGCCGCTTATCTCCTGACGGATTCGGTTGCGATGCTGGCATCGCTGGCCGATTCCGGCCTCGATTTCTTCGCCTCGATCATCAATCTCGTTGCCGTGCGTTCCTCGCTCACGCCGCCGGACCGCGAACATCGCTTCGGTCATGGCAAGGCCGAACCGCTCGCGGGCCTTGCGCAAGGCGCGTTCATCGCGGGGTCCGCGACGTTTCTGGTGATCGAAGCCGTCAGTCGCCTGATCGATCCGCACCAGATCGGCCACGAAACGATCGGCTTGATCGTGATGGGGATTTCCATCGCGGCCACGCTTGCGCTCCTCACCTATCAGCGCATGGTGGTGGCGCGAACGAAATCGCTCGCCATCAGCGCCGACCGCACCCATTACGCCACCGATCTCGCCACCAATATCGGCGTCGTCATTAGCCTGTTGCTGACGATGCAATTGGGCTGGCATCTCGCCGACCCAATTGTCGCGATCTTGATCGCCGTGTTCCTGGCGTGGAGTGCGTGGGGCGTCTTCCGCCAGAGCTACGACCAACTCATGGACCGCGAATTGCCCGACGAAGATCGCATCAGGATCAAGACTCTCGTCATGCGCCATGGCGAGGTGCGCAATCTCCACGATCTGCGCACTCGCGCGTCCGGTCTCAACACCTTTATCCAGTTCCATATCGAGCTCGATGCGGATATCAGCCTGACCCGTGCCCACGAGATCAGCGACGCCGTCGAAGCCGATGTGATGAAGGCCTTTCCGAAAGCCGAAATCCTGATCCATCAGGATCCCGCAGGCGTGGAAATGCCCCCGCCGTTGGCGAAGGTGTAGGCCCCGGCTACACTCGGCCCATGACCGAGCCAAAACCCGCACAAAACGAAGAACGCCGCATCCTGATCCTCACCGGCGCGAGCCGCGGCATCGGGCATGCCACGGTGAAGCGCTTCTCCAGCGCGGGCTGGCGCGTGATCACCTGTTCGCGCCATGCGTTCCCGGAAAACTGCCCTTGGGCGGCCGGTCCTGAGGACCACATCCAGGTCGATCTCACCGATCCCGACGACACCGAACGCGCCGTGCGCGAAATGCGCGAGCGGCTGACCGACGGAAAACTGCACGCGCTGGTCAACAACGCCGGCATATCTCCAAAAGGCGAGGGCGGTGCGCGCCTCGATACGCTGCACACCTCAAAGGCGGTGTGGCGTCAGGTGTTCGAGGTGAATCTGTTCTCCACCATCTGGCTCGGACGCGGCTTGCTCAACGAACTCGCCGCCGCGCGCGGCGCGATCGTCAACGTCACCTCCATTGCGGGCTCCCGCGTGCATCCTTTCGCCGGTGCCGCCTATTCGACGTCGAAAGCAGCCCTCGCGGCTCTCACGCGCGAAATGGCCGCCGATTTCGGCCCGCTGGGCGTGCGCGTGAACGCCATCGCGCCCGGCGAAATCGACACCGCCATCCTGTCGCCCGGCACGGAAAAGATCGTCGAGACGATCCCGCTCCGCCGCCTCGGCCAGCCGGAGGAAGTCGCGAAAGCGATCTATTATCTGTGCACGGATCAATCCAGCTACGTCACCGGCGCCGAACTCCACATCAACGGCGGCCAGCACGTCTGAAACGCGCCTCTGCTTTCTGCGAAATAATGTAAGCGAATTGATTCGGCGTATGCAGATGTGACGCGATGTCAATACTGTAATCTTCAGCGACGATTCGCTCACGAATATTGTAAAGACGCGATACAAAATCATATCGCGCAGCGACAGATTTCCCCGAAATCATGTGTTGGCCCATACTTTGCTTAACGCAAGGAATCGCATTTCCGCGACCTGACACGACACAGGGGGACTCTGCACATGACGCTTTTCAAAACCGGATTGGGCGCCGCTGCGCTGGGCGCGCTGCTGCTCGCCGCGGCACCGGCCAACGCAGGCTTCGTCGACTACGCCATTCGCGGCACACCGACGATCACCACGAATTCCGGCCAGACGACTTTCGTGCTGCTGAACGACGGGGACAAGGGCGGCCTGGGGTCCAACGACATCAACGGCACGAAGATCGGCGACATCAGCAATCTGCACATCGACCGCATCGACAACGCCTCGCGCTATGCGGCGGGTTCGGGCCCGGCCGTGGCGCCGTACATCAACATCTGGATCACGGACTCCACCCACACGCATTTTGCGGTCGTGGCCAACGAGCCGTCCGATCCGGATTTCCAGCCGCTCTACAACAACGGCTACGATCTCAGCTTCGCCGACCTCTCCAACAAGGTCGCGAAGATCTATGAGAACGGCGATCTCTCCTGGCTGCCGAATGGCGGCGTGGGCCTGACGTGGGCGGATCTCGCGAATTTCGAGATCATGGCGCCGACGGTTGCCGAACTCACCAGCGGCTGGGCCGGCCTCGGCACCGGTGCGCCGCGCGACGGGTCGAACAACGCCTATGGCGTGAACTGGGTCTTCGGCGACACGTTGTCGAACTACACCACGGATCAAACCGGCTACATCGTCGCCAATGCGAGCGTCTCGTCGTCGGCGACCGCCGCTCCCGAACCCGCCACGCTTGCGCTCATTGGCGCAGGCCTTGCCGGTTTCGCGGCCTCGCGCAGGAAGCGCAAGGCGGCCTAAGCAGCTTCGCATTCACGGACGAAAGAGGCGGCGGAACACCTTCCGCCGCCTTTTTCTTTGCTTAGTTCTCTACACAATGCACAATCGCGCCCCCGCAATCAGGAGAATCCGATGTCTGCCTATGTCATCTTCATGCGCGAGAAGACCAAAGACCCCGCCGAACTCGACATATATCGCGAGAAGGTCGTCGCCGCCCGCGAGGGCCACAACATCAAGGCGCTCGCCCGTTATTCCAAGGTGGAAACGCTCGAAGGCGCGCCCGTCGAAGGCGTGGTGATCCTCGAATTCCCGACCTTCGAGGAGGCAAAGGCCTGGTACGACAGCGACGCCTACAAAGCCGCCCGCAAGCACCGTTTCCTGGGCGCCGATTACCGCGCGCTGATCGTCCAGGGCGTGTAGGCGGCGCAAATTTGCGCTAGGATGCGCGCCTGACCGATCCGGGGGTGATCATGTTCAAGCATGTGTTCCCGACTATCTTCGCGCTCGCGTTCAGCGCAACCGCCGCACTCGCAGCCGATCCCGCGCCCGCCATGCCGGCCGATCCCGGCGAGGCCGCGTTTATCGCGAGTCTTCAAACCGCCATCGCCAAAAAGGATGACGCCTGGCTCGCCGAACACGCAAACTTCCCGATGTTCTGGAACAGGGATGCGAAAGCCGTGCGCATCAAAACGCGCGACCAGTTCGCCGACCGCTTCGAAAAGCTTCTGACGCCGGAATTGCAAGCCGCCATCGCCGCCCAAAAGCCGAACGAGGAATTCCGCAACTGGCAAGGCACGATGATCGGCAATGGCGGCCGCAACATCTGGATCCGCAAGATGGGCGACGACTACCGCATCGTCACCATCAACGACGACAGCCGCGTAAACCCGCAGGAGTTCGTTTTTTTTACCTCCCCCTGTGTGGGGAGGTCGAAATTTGCAAATTACCTCCCCCTTGTGGGGAGGTCGAAATTTGCAAAGCAAATTTCGGGTGGGGGACCGAGTTCGAACACCGCCCCCCACCCGGATCGCTACGCTCTCCGACCTCCCCACAAAGGGGGAGGTGAGAAACAGAAGAGGAAACGCTTACGAGTTCACCACCCCCTCATGCCGCGCCAAAATCCTCGGCCACAACCCCGCCGCTTCCGGCACGTCCAGCCCGAACTCGTCCTTCAGCACGGCCACAAGCTCGTCCGCGCTTTCCAGCACGCGCTCGGTCTCTCCATCCGGCCGCGCGCGCTTCAACACGCGCCCGCGCAAGGTGGAATGGCCTTCGGGCGTGTAGCGCATCGCCACAAGGTTCTGCACGAAGGGCGATTCCGGCGCCTGTTGCAGCCACGCGCATTTCTCCGCGAGCAGGTTTTCGTCCGCCGGTTCCGTCCGCACGTCATAGGAGAACGCACCGCCGCCGCGATGCTCCGTCAGCCGCCACCAATTGCCATCCGCGCGGGCCAGCGAATAGGGAAAGCCGTGGCTCGTGAACGCGCACTCGGAAATCGCAAACGGCTCAAGCGGCCCCGACCCGAACCCCACATCCGCAAACACCGGCCCCTCATCGAGGTCGACGCGCAGCACCAGATGATTGCCCACCTGCCCATCGCCCGCCGCCGCCCGCATCACGCCGCCCGCCAGCCGCGTGACGCGAAAGCCAAGCTCGGACAGCGCCCAGCCGAACACCCCATTCATCTCATAACACCACCCGCCGCGACGCCGGTTCACGATCTTCTCGAAGATCGGAGGAATGGCCGTCCCCACGCGCCGCCCAAGCTGCACCTCAAGATTCTCAAACGGCACAGCCAGCAGATGCGCGCGATGCAGCCGCTTCAATCCCTCCAGCGAAGGCTCCGGCGGCGAGGGGAGATTGATGCGGGCGAGGTAGGAGGGGAGGTGCATGGTTTGTCACAACTATCTGAACACTTCGAGCCTTGCCAATCTAGCGTCGATTAATCTTCAATTGGAATCTACCAACGAGTCATTGTGGCGATCGATTCAAACAGCAGCGCTTGTGTTTTTTCCCACTTCCGCACGGGCATTGTTCGTTACGGCCAATTTTTCTCGTTTGCTTTATTGCTTGTATGCGAGCTTGTCGCAGCTTTTCTGCCCTCTCAGAGAGCCTACGAATTTCTACAGCAGATAGATTTTTTATGGAAACGTTCTCATACCAGATGTCTTTTAAGTCGTCGTTCTCATCATAAGATAATTCCAAAAGTGTCCGATCATCCTCTTTATTTAGAAGCATGAGTGCTTGTGTGTGTTCCAGTGCGAAATCCCGGTCACGGGGCAGTTTAGGAGGGGCCCATAAAAATAACGTAACATTAGCTTCTGACTCTCCATGTGAAGAAATTGGCTTAGGCCAATTTCTATTGCGAGAAATTGCCAATGTTTGGTCCAGTTGGCCAAACATTTCTGTTCGCCATTTACCTTCCATGTCGAGTAGCTTTGACGACAGGGATGCGTGGCGCGCAACGTCATTATGCGACAAAAAATCAATAACCTCCGAGAGTCGTGCAGGCACTTCTTGCTGCAGGGGGCTGATAACTTTGTCATTGATCAATTTCTTGCCGAAAAAGCTATCAATGTCTGTGGTATATGCGTGAAACACCAGCTTGTCTGCTGGGCCACCCATTCCCGCGGCGTATTGTGAATAATTGTTGTGCTTTAGGTATAAGCCCAAGTGATCGAGTTCATCATTCAGTTCTAATTTTTCAGATTGAAGAGCTAACTGTCGCTGTTCCACGAAATGTAGGAAGTGGAGCGGATTTACAAAGATATCTGCATAAACTCTCATGTCGTCTAGGGACAAAGACCAAACTGGAGTGTCTCCAAGTTCGATCCCAACTTTTCTCAAATGCTGACTCTTTGCTGCGATTTCCCCAAAGGAATCCAGTGTCACTGCGCAAATTGTTACTCTCCGATACTTTGAAAAATTGACGCGACCGATCTCGTCATGAGCTTTGTTATAGATTGGAGCAGATGGTGTGTTTTTCAAGTAATTCAGAAAACGTTGCCCCTGCCGCGTTGGAGCTTGAACTAGATTCTTTAGCGATTGGATGTGCGATTTCAAATCAGTTGTCGGAGATGTCCAAGTGAATGAACCGGCTTTAACTTCGATAATAAAAAGATGATCGGCATACTCATACAGACCATCCAGCTCCATCCATTGGGCGGGCTGGTCGGCACTGGTTCGCCACCGGTACCACACCGGTCGAATTTCCCGTCCGCTTGGAAGAATTTTTTTTAGATGATTGAACGGCGCTTCCTCTGATATTGCTTGTTGTATTTCATTCCATCTGTGTTGATATTCGGGCTTCAATCGGAGTATCGCGCGCTGCAAGACGCGATAAAAATTGTCAAAGAGCGAATAATTGTCGAAGCAATAGTATCGCTCATCAAGTTTTATGAAAGGTCTCTTGAGTATCGGCCAGACTCTCTGTGGCCAACCTTTGAATGGCCCAGCGGCAAAAAAATCTTCTTCTTGACCGGGGCCCCAGCTCATTTCGTCCAGAAGGTTCTGTGGGAGGTTTGTTATTTTCTGCAAATCAAACATTGAGGTGCCGAACAGTTTCTCGGCGGCTTCTTGGCCTTTTCGCTGAAGCTCCGATTGATCCTCCGCAAATTCTTCTAATTCAAACGGTAGATTGGTGTCGGTAGCGCCAGATTTTTTGGTTTTAAGTGTATTAAAAAAATCCGCCTGAATCCTTTTTAGGTCGCGATATGCGTCGTCTAGACCAAATGTAAGCGAGTGCCATATCTTTGTTAGTTCATTGAGTAGCGCCTTTGCTGTGATGCCAAATAGCTCCTCCAGTATCGTAGAATGAGGGAGTAATAATTCTTCCAACGCGGGAATGTCATGAACTTGATAGCGTTTTCCCCTCACTGCGCACCACATTAGCTCCGCACGCACACGCAGTTCTTCCATTTCGTCGTCGTATTCTGGGTTTTGAACTTTGTTTATGGCCGTGTTGCAAATTTGATATTCTGAACAGACGCATTGGAAAAGTTTGGAGACCATCTCAACGAGATGCTTCCAGTTCTCTTCGGATACCTCACCAAGCTGAGTTCTACTTCGTGGCACTCCAGCAATGACGCTTTGAACATAATCAACCATGCGCATCGGTATCGGGTCTTCGAATTTTCCCGCTTTTTTAGTCAAACGTTCGTGCGCAAATTCCCACCAACCTCTTAGAAGTAACTCCGTTGGCGGGAGTTGGCTCACAAGGGTGGCAATTTCGGCAACGAGATTGTCGATTTTTTCGATGACGGTTGGGTAAGCTTCGCGCAATTTCTCTTGATGACGTTCAAATTCCGCCCCGTTGAGACTCGAACTCCAACGTATTTTGTCTCCGAACTGTGCGAGCTCAAAAGGACCGACTGCCAAATAATTGTCCGGCCTTCGAAGGCGATTACGCCTATTCTTTCTGGACATCGCGATTTCGTGCTTTCTGAAAACTCGGGCAGTTATTCCGCGCGTAGTCTTGTCCTGTTCCTTATGTGTACTAAGGTAATTCGAATGACCCTTCAACTTTCGCGTGTAATATGGTGTACTCCATGTCCTACCCCGGCTCCTGCTTCTGCGGCTTCGTCCGTTACCGGCTCACTTCTGCGCCGATGTTCATCCATTGCTGTCATTGCCGCGATTGCCAAAGTTCGTGAGCGCCAGCGAGCGAACGGCGGCAGGCGTTTGCGATCAATGCGTTGATCGAGGACGGGAGGTATCGCAGAGCGATACGGTACCCGTCTCCCTGCACACCGGCAGCTTGCGTCCGCCGCCTCAGGCTGCCGTCACGTCGGTATGGGCGAAGTCCTTGCCGGTGAAGAGCAGGGGGATGTCCTCGCTGATGGCCAGCGCATAGGCGAAGCAATCGCCGAAATTCAGTCCCGCCTTGTGGCGGCCCTTGCCGAAACGCAGAACGGCGTCGCGGGCGATCTCCAACTGCCGTTCGTTGAACGCGCGGGGCCGGATTTCATAATCCCTCAGCAGGGCTTCCGCTTCCCTCCATCCGGTCTTCGAGCGGACGCCCGCGATCACGAGCTGCAATTCCAGAAGCGAAGCGGTTGAAACGAGCGCCCCGTCTGCCGCTTCAAGACGCGCGCGAAGCCTGTGTTCGTCTTTCTCGCCCCACAGAATGGCTATGAGTGCTGACGTATCGACCGCTATCACTTCGGAAGGCCGTTTTCGTCGTACATGTCTTCCATGATTTCTTCATAGGACGGTGCGTCTGGCGGAATGCTGGCCCGGAAGCGTTTCAGGATTTCGTCCACTCGGCGTTCGCGCGCGGCGCGGTCGAGGTTGGCGTGATGTTCGGCGGTGCGCAGGCTGGCGTCCAATGCTTCGGCGACCGCTTCGGTGATGGTGGTGCCTTTCAGCTTGGCGAGCCTGCGGGCCTTTTCGGCCACCGCTTTATCCTTGATGTTCAGCGCGCCCATGAGGGGGCCTCCCTGGTGGAAGGAAGATAAACGTCTTCCTTCTTCCTCGCTAGCTTGATTTTGTTCCTGATATGTTCTATACTGCCGTTTCGGCAAGATTGGAGGGCGATTTTGAGCACAATTCATTCCGGCTCCTGCTTCTGCGGCTTCGTCCGTTACCGGCTCACTTCCGCGCCGATGTTCATCCATTGCTGTCACTGCCGCGATTGCCAGAAGCAGTCGGGTGGGGCGTTTGCGATCAATGCGTTGATCGAGGCCGACCGGATGGAGGTATCGCAGGGCGATACGGTGCCCGTCTCCATGCACACCGACAGCGGGCGTCCGCACATCATTCATCGCTGCCCCAAATGCCAGACCGCCCTCTGGAGCAATTATGGCGGGCGCAACGAAACGCGCTTCGTGCGCGTCTCCACGCTCGACGATGCGGCCCGCTTCGCCCCGGATGTGCACATCTTCACGCGCTCCAAACTGCCCTGGGTGCGCCTGCCCGAAGGCGCGCGCGTGTTCGAAGTCTATTACGACACCAAAACCGAATGGCCCGCCGAGAGTCTCGCGCGCCGCAAGGCGAACGCAGAGAAGGCGGCGAAATAGCCACTTACCTCCCCCTTTGTGGGGAGGTCGAAATTTGCAAAGCAAATTTCGGGTGGGGGTCCGAGGCACATCGCAGACACCGACCCCCACCCGGAGCTTTCTCCGCTTCGCTCCGAAACCTCCGACCTCCCCACAAAGGGGGAGGTAAGAACCGAGCACCACGTTCGGGACGTGGGGGCTGGGCCAAACCCGGCCGTGACGAATAGGACTTGACGTTTTAGGACCAAATGACTATCTCGTATCGGCATGGTCGAACCCCATCTCCACCCGCCAGGGGGAGGGGGGTAGCCAAAACCGAAAAACGACTAACCGATTGAATAGACGAAATTTGTGGAGCAGGGCAGGGAATATCCCCCCACCCCTTTTTCCAGAAAAGCGAGGTTCAAAGGAACTCTGCCGCTCCCGGCGGATTTAGGAGAAAAAGGCTACTTCCGCTTCATCCCAAGCTGGTCGCGCCACAGTTTCGCGGAGATCTCGTCCGCCGCGCCTTCGGGCAGTTGGCCCAGATGGAACGGCCCGTATTGCACGCGGATCAGCCGCGCCACTTTCAGGCCGAGGGATTCCATCAGCCGTTTCACTTCGCGGTTCTTGCCTTCCTTCAGGCTCACGCTCGCCCAGGCATACATGCCCTTGCTGCGTTCCAGGTCTGCGATGACGGGGCCATACTTCACGCCCGCGATCGTCACGCCTTCCGCGAGCCGGTCCAGGTCCGCCTGTGTCACCTTCCCGAACAGCCGCACGCGATACTTCCGTATCCATCCCGCTGCCGGTAGTTCCAGCTGCCGTGCGAGCGCCCCGTCATTGGTGAGCAGCAGCAGGCCCTCGGAGTTGATATCCAGCCGGCCGATGGAAACCACGCGCGGCAGATGTGCGGGCAGGTTGGCGAACACGGTTGGGCGGCCTTGCGGGTCGCGATGGCTGGTGACGAGTCCGGCGGGCTTGTGGTATCGCCATAGCCGCGTTGCCTCCGGCTCGGTGAGCGGCTTGCCGTCCACCGTCACGACCTGATG
>DASZYI010000193.1:0-35952 GCA_035545475.1 Rhizomicrobium sp. | reverse complement strand
CACCGATAGGTGAAATGGAACAGCAACACCGCGAGGATCGCGATGCCGCGAAACGCGTCGAGTGTCTTGAGCCGGTGCCTGGCGTGCGGTTCGGAAAGTAGCGGCTCTGTCACGTCAACCTTTGCGCTTCAATCCGAGCTGGCCTGCGATGGCCTTGTCGACCGTGCGCTTGGGCAACAGGCGCACCGCCGCGCCTTGCAGCTTATCGGGATTTTCGGTGTAGGCCGTCTTCGGGTGCGCGGTCGTCAGCGCCTTCAACACGGCACGCCCGATGCGTTCGGGTGGATAACCTTTGCGGCCCTGGCCGATCATCACCTCTTTCACCTTGTCGAGCGAGGAATAGTAAGGCGTGTTGGCAAACCGCGTGACATCCACCTCGTCGGCCTTGTCCCAGATCGGCGTGCGCACCGCGCCGGGACGGATCATGATCACGTCGATGCCGAACACCATCAATTCGCGGCGCAGGGATTCGCCCAAACCTTCCAATCCGAATTTGCTCGCGGAGTAGGGGCCCATGAAGGGAAACGCATTCTTGCCGCCGATGGAGGACATCATGACGATTCTTCCCGGCTCACCCTTGCGCGACGTGTCGGCGCCGAGCAGCGGCGCGAAGGCCTGCGTCACGGTCAGTTGCGCGATGAGGTTCACTTCGAGTTGCTGGCGCAATTCGTCGATGCCGATATAGAGCAGCGGTCCCGCCACCGCGACGCCCGCATTGTTGACGAGCCCGAGCAAAGTCTCGCCACCCAACGCCTTCTCTACCACGGCCGCGCCGCGCTGGACCGCCGCCTGATCCGTCACGTCGAAAATCAGCGGCGTGAAGTTGGGGCCGAACTCGGCCTGCAGCCGGTCGGCATCGGCCTGTTTGCGGACGCTGCCGAAGACGCGATAGCCCGCTCCAATGAGAATCTTCACGCAGCCCCAGCCGATGCCGGTCGATGCGCCCGTGACGACGACGGATTTCATATGCCCCTCCGAGAAATGTTCTTTCAATATAGGGGGTGGCGGGAATTTTACTTGCGGTTTGTTTTGAAATTCTCCCTCTCCCCCTTAGGGGGAGAGGGCCGGGGTGAGGGGGTGCCTCAACCGGTGCGGTCGTTTGAGAGTCGCTGCGCGGCAGTACAAGCTTCTTCGCGAGAATAGCTCGCTGCGAGCCCCCCTCACCCCGACCCTCTCCCCCGGAGGGGGAGAGGGAGACACCTTTGTTGTTGGACGGGGAGGTGCAGTGTTGCGGCAACGCTGCTAGGTAGGTCCCATGCCTATCGACACCGCCACTATCCAATTCGCTCACAAGCTCGCCGATCGGGCGGGCGAGGTTATTCGTCCCTTTTTCCGGCAGCGCATTGTCATTGACGACAAGGGGTCTGTCGGCGGCAAGCCGATGTTCGATCCGGTCACGGCTGCGGACAAAGGGGCGGAAGAAGCGATTCGGAAAATCATCGACGCCGAGCGGCCTTCCGATGCGATCCTTGGCGAGGAGTATGGGCACAAGCCGGGCACTTCGGGACTGACCTGGGTGCTCGATCCGGTGGATGGCACGCGCGCCTTCATTACCGGCCGCCACACTTGGGGCACGTTGATCGCGCTGGAGGAAGATGGCCAGCGCATCCTTGGCATCATCGACCAGCCTGTGCTGCGCGAACGCTTTATCGGGTTCGACGGCAAGTCCGAACTCGTCACGCCGGACGGACGCGAGACCTTGCACACGCGCGAATGTGCTTCGCTTTCGGAGGCTGTCGTTTCCACCACGCACCCTTGGGCATTCTTCGACCAGAACGACCGGCGCGCCTTCCGCAACATCTGCGCCGAAGCCCGCATGAGTTATTTCGGCGGGGATTGTTATGCCTATGCGCTGCTCGCGATGGGTTACATCGATCTGATCGTCGAGAGCATGTTGAAGGCGTGGGATGTGGCAGCCCTCATTCCGGTGATCGAAAATGCAGGCGGCGTGTTCACCGACTGGAAGGGCGGCCCCGTTTCGCCGGAGGGTGGAAGCATCATCGCGGCCGGTGACGCGCGGGTGCATGCGGAGGCGTTGAGGATTTTGGGCGGACTTTCCGCGTAAACGATGGGCACGCGGAGACGCGGAGGTCGCGGAGAAAAACCGCTCCGCGTCCTCCGCGCCTCCGCGTGGAACATCTTTTTGGCGCTTCGCGCCGTGCTTGGCGATCTCGGCTCTCAGCGCCAGTTCCGCTTCCGCCAACCGCAACAATTCGCGCACCCGCCGTTTGCAGGTGCGCACCCTGGCGTTGAAGGCGCGGATCTGGGCGGTGTGCAGGCCGTTCTTTCTGGCGTTGCTGTTGCCGGGTTGGCCGCCGGGTTTTCGGCGGGGGGCTAACGATTCCATTGGGTTAGTCGTTTTTCGGAATCTGGAGACCCCCCTCCCCCTCGGTGGCACCCCGAAAGTGGCGTTCGACGATGAAGCGCTGGGTCAGTTCGCGCGGCTTGGGATCGCCGTTTCGCAGACGGTGGATCATCGCGCCCATCTCCGAACTCGCCTTCATCAGGCTGACGGCGTGATCGACGAAATGGGACCGCTCAATGGGCAGGCGAGGCTCTACCCGATAGAGCCAAACGGCGTCGCGTATCATGGAAAGGCATTCCGCGAGCTGCGCGTTCAGCATTTGCTCGGTGATGTTGGGGTTATGGATTTCCTCCGGCAGGAGAACCGGCTGCGGAGGGGTTTGTTCTGCCGGATTGGCGCCGGCGCGCGTTTCTTCTTCGCTCATGGGCGCGATTTTACGGGCGTTTCGGAGGTGTTCGATAACAAAAGCGCATTTTCGCCGATAAGCGTGCAAATACCGGCACTTGCGCGATTCCGCCGAAGTAATTTTCTGTCGCTTAACGAATCCCCAAAGGGTCGAAGCCGATCCTCCGGCGGATGACCAGTCTTGCCGGACGTGCCTTTGCACAGACCGCGCGGCTTGTGCCGCGGGCGGCGATGTTGCCGTTTGCGAAACCGGTGGCGGTGTTCTTTCACGGCGTCGAGCGGCGGATCGACGATCCCGTTCTGCAGAACAATCATCATCAACGCGATGGGTTCGTTGCGATGATGCGCGAATTGCGCGCGCGGTTCGACGTGTTGCCGCTACAGGCGCTGGACGATGTGCTCAAGGATCCGCGCAAACATGCCCGCGCGCTGTTCCTGATGTCGGACGACGGTTATGCCAATCTGCTCGACGCGGCGGACATTCTCGAAGAATTGCGATTGCCGTGGACCCTGTTCGTGAGCACACGGCATATCGGATCGGCGGAGCGCAATCCGATGTTCCGGGCGCGCGCATTCCTGCGCTATGCGCCCATGGACGACTATGTTCTGCCCCATGTGGGAAAGGTGGATTTCATCGCAGGCGAACGCGAGGCGGAAGAGGCGCGCGTCATGTCTTTGCTGAAGACGCTTGCCGCGGATCGCGCGCAGGAAACATTGGCGGCGATGGATGCGGTGCTTGCGGATGCGGGGCTGGATGAGCTTGGCGCGCTCTTTCCGTCCGATGCGTTTCTTTCATGGGCCGAAGTGAAATCGCTTGCGAAGCGCGGCGTGGCCATCGGTGCGCATGCACACTGGCACTGGCCGATGAATGCGCGCCAGGACCACGCCTATCTCGTGGAGCAGGCGCTTTTGCCGAAGCGATTGATCGAAGCGGAGGTGGGGACGTGTACCGCGTTTGCCTATCCATTCGGCAATGCCGGGGATGTGAGCCGGGAAGCCTGGCATGCGGTGCGCGAGGCGGGTTACGCCTGCGCCTTCACCACGCTTGCGGGCACGCTCGATGCGAGCACCAACCGCTTCCTGCTGCCGCGTCACGCGCTGCCGCGGCGCGAGCAGGGACTTTCGTCGCAGATCGCGATGTTGCGCGCGGGCAATCGCCGTCTGCAGCGCTGGCAGGATGGGTTGCGGTAGACAATAAAACCCTCCCTCAAGGGGAGGGTGAGAAAGTGGTGCTGCCCCGCTTTGATTAAATCCGTCCCACCAGCGAGACGGTGCCGACCTGGGTCATGCTGCCGTTTTTGCCGCTCAGCATGTCGTAGTTGAGGCCGATGGACCACGCGCCCGTGGTCGCCGCGATGGAGGCGCCGGCGAGCAGGTTGCCCTTGGACGGTTGCGGGCCGGTGATGGTGAAGTCGCCCGCGCCGGGGCCGGTGCCCGTCACGCTCGGGAACGATGCGGTGAGGTCGATGCGGTCGGCGAGCAGGTCGTAGCGATAGCCGACGCGCAGTTCGGGCTGCATGAAGAAGCTGCCGAAGTTCACGTCCTGCCGGGCATTGACGCCGACGAAGGCGCGCAGCGAACTCATCAGCACCGGATTGACATGCAGGTCGAAACCGTTGCCGCCGCCCGTTTCGGTGTAGCCTTCTTCGCGCATCGTCAGACCGTCGATGGCGATGTTGGGGGTCAGCGTGGTCGAGCCGTAGACGAGATTGGCGCCGGTGGTCATGCCGGCCGCGCCCATGACGGCGGAGCGTTTGGAATTGGCCTGTCGCGTGAGGCCGCCGACCGTGATGAAGCGGTGCGCGGCGAGATCGCCATAGGCCGCCGACAATTGCGTGTCGAGGAAGAGGCCCTTGCCGCGCCACGTCGAATAGCCCGACAGCATGTACCATTGGGTGTTGTCGCGGCTCGATTGCGGGGCGCGCTGGTCGACATTGCCGGTGTAGAAGGTAAAGGCGCCGCCATACCAGCCGCCGAGCGCGTCGCCGCCGTCGGCGCCGAGCGCGAAGCCGAAGCCGGAATCCTTGAAGCCGGGCAGGCCGTCGGAGCCCTTGTCGGAAATCTGCTGCGCGAATTCCTGGCCCCAGAGCGTGAGGTCGCCGGGCTGCGTCGCATAGAGGCGCAGCGCGCGCTGACGTGCGGCGACCGGACCTGTCGCATGATCGGTGAGCGAGATCGCGATGGCGCGCGTGCCGCCGGAGGCGTCGGGCGCGAATTGCGAATAGACGTCTTGCGCCGAGGTGTTGTCGGTGATGCCCGCGATCATCGCAGCGCCCAGCGTGTCGTCGTGTTCGAGGGCTGCGTTGGCGTAGGGGAAGACCTGTGCGGCGTAACCCGAAAGCCCCAGCGTGGAGGCCGATTTGGGCGTGAGGTTCAGCACGAGCTGATCGAGGCCCGACTGGTTGGTGAGATAAGCCGCGCTGCCGGTGAACAGGAACGGAATGTTGCTGTTGAGGCCGGCGATCACCTGGGCGGTGTTGTCGATGTGCAGATTGCCCGTCGGCGCCTGAAGCAGCACGAAACGGCCGGTGGCGGGGATGAAGCTCGAAAACAGCACGCCGATGGTGTTGGCGTTGGCGCCGTTGATCGTGATGTCGTCGCCGCTGATCGAGACGTTGCCGGGAAGCAGGGTCGAGACCGCGATGTTCAGATGGGCGTTGTTGGCAAGGGTGAGATCGTTGACCAGAAGCGACTGGCGCACGGTGTTGTTCAGCACGTTCAGCGTGCCGCCCGACGCGATATTGACGTCGAGCATGCCCAGATCGCTTTCGGTGATCTGACCGCTGACGACGCCGAAGGCGCCGATGTTCAACTTGTCGGTCGTGCCGCTGTTGGTGTTGTTGCTGCCGAAATCGATGTTGCCGACGACCGACGAATAGGCGGTGGTCGAGACGCCGTTGACCGTCAGGGTGTCGGCGCCCGATCCGAAATAGATGTCGCCGGACACGGTGCCGGTGTGCGTGGCGTCGCCGTTGATGAAGGTGACGCCCGTCGTGTTGTCGCGCAGGAAAGCCGCGACCCGGACCGGCGTGCCCGCGGTGATCAGCGATTTCGTCGTGTCGGCGCGTTCGGCGATGATCGCACCGGTATTGGTGATGGTCGACAGCGTGCCCGACTGGTCGTTGATCGCGTACATGTTCTGCGTCTGCACGGTCGAGGGATTGTTGGTGTCGACCGAGGCGCGGATCGTGCCCGAATTGGTGATGCTCTTGACCACCGACGTCGAGCCGATGTCGATGGCGATGGCGGTTGCGCCGAGATCGCCGTTGGCCACCGCGGTGATGCTGCCGCTGTTGAAAATGCCCGAGCCCGCGCTGCCGTCGCCGACATGCACGAAGCCGCCATTGGCCGTGCTGCTGTCGTTGATGCCGACGCTGCCGATGCCGAGCGCAACCACGGTGATCGGCGCCGTGCCCGAACCTGTCGTGCGGCCGCCGACGGCGATGGTGCCGGAGTTGAACAGGCCCTTGCCCGCCAGTTCGATGTCGGCGGTGGAGCTGATGCCCGAGAACAGGATGCCGACCGTCGACATGTTGGGATCGAGCGTGGTGCCGCCGATCAGGCCGATGCTGCCGCGGTTGTAGAAGGAATAGCCGGGATTGGCCGTGTCGGCGCCGTAGACGCCGATCTGGATCTTGGTGGGATTCGACACGCCCTGAAGTCCGGGGGTGACATAGAGCACCGGCGTTCCCAATCCGCCGCCGTCCATGGAAATCGTGGCTGTTCCGGGCGGCGTGGCGGTGCCGTCGGGGCCCGCGTTCAAAAAGCCGCCGAGAATCGAACCGCCGATAGAGACGGCCGAGCCGCCAAGCGGATCGCCCGTTCCCTTCGGCACGGTGACCGCGCCCGTGGACTGGTTTTGCGATGTCTGGAAACCTTCGGTGCCGATCAGTCCGAAGTTCGCAAACGAGCCGCCGATGGTGCCGGTCGAAACGAAGCCGCGCGAACCGCTGCCGTAGATTTGTATCTGACTGCCAAGTCTGACGTTGCCGGTGACGTTTCCACCGAGCGCGATGCCCGTGATGCCGGTTCCGCCGGATGGTGTTTCGTTCGCCGTCGTCGGCGTCATCACAAGCGTGCCGTCGAATTCGAAATTTCCGTTGAGCGTCGTGGATTGTGACATCCCGATGCCCGCCGAGTTGTCACCCTGGATGTTAATCGTGCCGCTCGCCCAATTGAAATTGCCGGTCAATGTGCCGTTGCCGGTGATGCCGATGCCGGTCTTGTTCGTGCCCGATCCGCTCAAATCGATGGTGGTGGGCGCGGAGGAAATCGCAGTGAAATTGCCCGTCAGGGTGACCGGCGTGTCGTTGGTGCCGGTGTCGATCAGCACGCCTTGCGCGCCGGTCGTGTTCTTGTTCGAGATCGCGCCGTTGAGATTGACGCTGTTGCTCGAGTCGAGGGTCACCGCCGGTCCCGATTGGGTGATCGTGATGGTGCCGTTCGAGTCGATGGTGATGTCGCCCGCGCCGTTGTTTGCGGTCGAGGTTTTGACGGCTGTGGTGGTGGCGGAATTGATTTCCAGATTGGCGGCATAGGCCGGGGCGGACAACAAAGTTGCCGACGCAGCGGACAGCAGCAAACCACGCTTCAGGAACGAACGCTTCACCTGGGCCTCTCGTCTTTTTGTCTCAAGCCAACACTGAGGCGAGCCCGCCATGGCGGGTGCCCGGCGATATCCTCGATGATGCGCGGAAGCGGCCCCGAACCTGCGCCCCGGCGCGCGGCGCACCTTAACCAATTTCCTTTCAAGCACATAGCGGCCCTTTGCCGCCCATCCCCAGATTGTCGTTTTTTAATCAGGCGTTAGCCGGTCCGGCCCACAATGCCGCAACGTCGTTTCCGCAAAGTCCGGGCCCATGAATTCCAGCCCTCGCCGTCTCAGCTTCACCAAGCTGACCCAGAAGCAGGTCTCGCAGGCGGCTGCCCGCCACGAGATGCTGTATGCCGGCCGGGTGGGCGGGGCGCGTGCGGTTTTCGCCTTTTGCGACCTGTCGGGACTCGACCTTTCCGGGCGTAGCCTGGGCGATGCCGACTTCACCGGCGCGGTGCTGGAGGAAACCAATCTTCAGGGCGCCAAGCTCGATTCGGCGAGTTTCTTCGGAGCCGATCTGCGCCGGGCCAATTGCGAGGGCACGAGCCTGCGCCGTTGCGACCTGCGCGGGGCGAGCTTGCGGGGCGCGAACTTGATCGGGGCCGACCTCTACGAAGCCGACCTCCGCGAAGGAACCATCGCGGAGAAGGACAAATACGGGAACCTGCGCGTGCTGCAGCACGAAGTGGGTCCGTCGGAAATGCCCGACGCACTGTTCAACAACGCCAACCTCACACGCGCGCGCATGACGGGCGCCATGGCGGTGCAGGCCGATTTCACCGACGCGATGATGAAGGGCTGCCGGCTGGTGCGCGCCAATCTGCGCCAGGCGAAACTGGCCGGCGCCAATCTGGAGAATGCCGATCTGTCCGGCTGCAATCTTTCGGGCGCCGATTTGAAGGGCGCGATCCTGATCGGTGCGAAACTCGATCTCGTCACCACCAATGGCGCGAACCTCGCCGAAGCGCTGACCGAGGCGACCGCGGGGCGCACGCCCGCCGATCTGCCGACGCCGATCGAGGAATTGCTCGATGCGCACGGACGCTGGGCGGAAAGCGACGGGCGCGAGGGACGCCCCGCCGACTTCACCGCGATGGATTTGCGCAATCTGAAAGGCATGGCACATCGCGCGCTCACCGCGTTGATCGCACCGAAGGCCACCTTCTACGGCCTCGATCTCGAAGGCTGCTCGTTGCAGGGCAGCAATCTCGCGGGCGCGGATTTGCGTTCCGCCAAGCTGATGGGCGCGGATTTGCGCGGCGCGAATCTGAGCGGCGCGAAACTGAATTATGCCGACATGCGCGACGTGCGCATGGGGCCGCTGCTGATCGCCGAATCGCGGCTGTTGCCCGCGCGTCTCGACGGTGCGCAATTGCGTTACGCCGATCTGCGCGGTGCGGATTTGCGCCGCGCGCAGATGGCGAATGCGGATTTCGCCTATGCCAATCTCATCGAAGCCGATTTGCGCGACGCCGATCTGGCGGGCGCGGTGCTCGCGGGAACAAAACTGCCCGCGCTGCAATCGGAAAGCCTCGCCACCATGGCGGCGGGGAACGCGTAACACCACTTACCTCCCCTTTACGGGGAGGTCGGCGGCGTGCATCTGCACGACGACGGATGGGGCCTTCACGCACGGTATCTGTTGCACGGCCCCCACCCGCCGCGCTGTCGCGCGTCGACCTCCCCGCGTAGGGGGAGGTAAGTATTATTTTGCTGTGGCCATTTTTGGTTCGCTCAGCGGCTTGCGTAAGCGCGCGTTGATGAATTGGCCGAGGCGTTCGAGCGACATCTTTGCTTCGTGCAATCCCGGCGTCATCTGGAAGAGATGTTGCATCCCGTCATAGATCTCGATGTTCACCTTCACGCCCGCTTCCGCGGCGCGGTCTCCCAATTTGCTCGCGTCGTCGCGCAGGATTTCCTTCGAGCCTGCATGGACCATGATCGGCGGGAAATCCTTGAAGTTCGCGAAGGCGGGCGAAGCGTAAGGATCGTTGGGATTCAATTTTTTCAAATAATTTCGCGCGGAGAGGAACAGCAATTCCCAGCTCAGATTTTCGTCGCTTTCCGCATTCGTCATCATCGACATGCCGGAAAGCGAAAGATCGGCCCAGGGCGACATGGCGACGATGGCGGCCGGCATCGGCAAATTGCCGTTGCGGATCGCGAGCAATGTGGAGAACGCCAATCCGCCGCCTGCGCCGTCGCCCGCAAGAACGATCGCTTCGGGCTGCACGCCGCTTTTGATCAGATTGCGATAGATGTCGACGCCGTCGCGCACGGGCGCGGGGAAGGGATATTCCGGCGCCAGGCGATAATCGACGATCAGGCCGTGCGATTGGGCCTGCAGACAGAGTTTGGCGGCCAGCGCGCGATGGCTTTGCGGAGAACCGGCAATGAAACCGCCGCCATGGAAATAGAGAATGAGACGGCCGCGCACCGCGCGCGGCGCCTGCACCCATTCGCCTTTGACGAGGCCAAGCTGCGCGGGTTCGAAGGTGACGCCGTTCGGTTCGCCGAAGCGCGCGAAGATCGCTTCATAGGCGCCGCGCAGTTCCGCGATGCTCGAACTCGGTCCGAAGCGGGTCGTGCGTCCAGTGGTGCGCGGAAACAGCGCCATTCAGCCCTCGATCTTGGCCCACCCGAACCCACCGGGGTCGACTCTACTCATCGAGGCGTATGAGGCAACGCATTCCAAAAGCAAAGGGCGCGTCCCCTTTCGGGAACGCGCCCTTCACAATGTCCTGACCTACCGGTTAGGCGGCTTTCGCCTGACCTTCGATGGTCTTGAGTTCGGTCTTGGGTTCCGGGGCGTTGATCGCGATCCGGCGGGGTTTCTTTTCCTCCGGCACGATACGCTCCAGTTCGATGTGAAGCAGACCGTTCTCGAGTTTGGCGCCCTTCACCTCGACATGCTCGGCAAGCTGGAACCGGCGCTCGAAAGCGCGGCCGGCAATGCCGTGATAGAGGTAAGAGGACTTCTCGGTGTCCTCGCGCTTGCCTGAGACGTGCAGCACGCCGTCGCGCACCTCTACGTTCAGGTCTTTTTCGCCGAAGCCAGCCACCGCAACGGTAATGCGATAGCGATTCTCTTCGGTGCGCTCGATGTTGTAGGGCGGGTAGCCCTGCGCGGTGTCCGCCGCGCTATCGAGCAGGTCCAGCAGCCGGTCGTAGCCGACGGTGGAACGGAACAGGGGAGCAAAATCCAGTCTCATGTCACAACCTCCTTTGAGCCTTGTGGATGGGGCGTGCCGCGTTGGCCACGCCCGTATCCCCTATGTGGGGAGGGCCATTTGGCACTTCAAGGTTGTGACTGCCAGGCCAGATGGCCCGCCCCGAGAAGCCAGAAAACGCTGATAAGACAATAGATTACGGTGTTCATCTGGCGCTTGCTGGGCTGGAACCCGGTGACGTCCTCGACCAGGGTTTTGAGGAACGCGCCCTCCTCGCGATTGGTCGGGTTCCGCCAGCGGCCCGACCGGATCAGGTTCTCGATATTGTTGAGGACGCAGGAACCCTGATTGAACTGCCAGGTCAGGAACATCACCGGAATGTAGCAGAGGTAGAAGATCAGCGCGGGCCGCCACGGCATCAGCCAGCCCAAGAGGGCGTAAACCACCAATGCCAGATGCAATAGGAAACACACCCAGCCGAGCGCATCGCGCCCGCCTTTGGGATGAACGTCCGACCCCTGCGCCAGCCCCATTCGCTTCGCTATTCCAGATGGTTTTTCAAGAATGATCCGATTCGGTTGACGGCGTCGCGTCCCTCGCCCAGCACGACGTGAAAGATGTGCCAGACATGGATCATCTTTCCCCAGCTTTCGAAGCTGACATCGACACCGGCGGCTTCGGCCTTGCGCCACACTTCGACGGCATCGCTGTGGAGTGCCTCTTCCGAGCCGACTTGAATGAGCAGCGGCGGCAGGCCCTGGAAATCGGCATGGACGGGCGAGGCGAGCGGCTCTTTCGGGTCGGTGCTGCCGAGATAGGCTTTCGCCATCTCGTCGAGGCCCTCCTTGCCGACGATGGGATCGCGTTCTTTGCGGGCGCGATGGCTTTCGCCACCTTGGGAAAGGTCGGCCCAGGGCGAAATCGCAACCGCACAGGCGGGCATGGTGTCGGATTTGTCCCGCAGGGCGATGAGGGTGGCCAATGTCAGCCCGCCGCCCGCGCTGTCGCCCGCAATGGCGATCTTCTGCGGCACGATCTGCGATTTCACCAAACCTTCATAGGCGGCGACCGCATCGTCCACCGCCGCCGGGAAGGGATGTTCGGGTGCGAGACGATAATGGGCCACGAAGACCGGCAGATCGGAGACCTCGCTTAAAAGCGCTGCCAGATGGCGATGGGATTTCGGCGAGCCGATCACATAGCCGCCGCCGTGGAGATAGAGCAGCGCCGCATCCCTTCGTGCGTGGCGCGCGCGGACCCACTCTCCCTTGATGCCGCCGACGCGTGCCTCTTCCACGGTCACGTTATCCGGCACGGGAAAGAAATCGCCCAACGCGTCGATCCGCGCCCGCTGTTGGTGCAGATCCATATTCTCGCGGTCGTTCGCCTTGAGGAATTCCGCGACCGCCGCCCGATCCTTGACTGCCATGCTTCGTTCTCCGTTTGGCGCTGGGCCGAGCGTGGTCTGCTTCAGGGCCGTTTGCAAATCGCCATGACGGGGGTGCGCGAACAATCGACACAGTTGTTTATTTCTCTGACAAATGGTCATAATCCCCCCGCTCCCTAAGGCCGCTCGTGGCGATATAAGGGTGAGCGAGCCGCCTCAGGGGTAATGGCCGCGGGAGCTCGAACGTTAAAAACACGGAAGGGACTACATATGAGCTCAGATGCAGTGAAACAGATTGTGGAAGGCATGGGTGCTGCGCTCGGCGGCAATTCGGGATTGGGCGGCACGCTCAAATTCGATTTCGGCGAGCCCGGCTCGGTCTTCATCGACGGCAAGTCCGTCCCGAACACGGTGTCCGACGGCGCCGGCAAGAATGCCGATTGCACGATCAGCACCAGCCTCGAAACCTTCGAGAAGATGGTGAAGGGCGAACTCGACGGCACCTCTGCCTTCATGCAGGGCAAGCTGCGCGTCGCCGGCGACATGGGTCTTGCCATGAAGCTTGGCCCGATCCTGCAGAAAGCGCGCCCCGCTTAATAAGGACAGTTCGATGAAGCCTGCGCTCGAGGCTTTCGAGCCGAGCTTCTTCGACACGAAAGACGGCGTGCGTCTGCGCGCCGCCGTTTGGAACGCCGCGGAGGGTTATGCCCTTCGCGGCGTTTGCATTGTGCTGCAAGGCCAAACCGAATTCCTCGAAAAATATTGCGAGGTGGTCGACGAATTGCGGCTGCGCGGTTTCAAGGTCGCGGCTTTCGACTGGCGCGGGCAGGGCGGATCGGAACGCGCGCTTGCCGACACGCGCATCGCCCATGTCGAGGACTTCGCGCAATATGACGAAGACCTGCGCGCGTTTCTCGATCAGATCGTGCGGCCGCTGACCGACCAGCCGGTGCTGGCGCTGGCCCATTCGATGGGCGCGCACATTTTGCTGCGCACTCTGCATGACAATCCGCCGAATATCGTGGGCGCGGTGCTGACCGCACCGATGCTGCGCGTCTCGACGCGCGGACAGCCCGAATGGCTGGTGCCGATCATAACCAAGCTGATGATGCTGTTCGGCAAGAAGGACAATTATGTGCTTGGCATGGAAGCGCGCGATCCGTTGAAGATGACGTTCAAGGATCAGCTCGTGACCTCCGACCGCATCCGCTTCGACCGCACGCAGAGCATCCTTGCGGCCAATCCCGATATTCGTTTGTCCGGTCCTAGCTGGAGTTGGCTTACGGCTGCGTTCGCCTCCATGGCGCGGGTGATGGCGCCGGGCTTCGCGGAAGCGATCCGCACGCCGATCCTTGTCTATGGCGCGGGCAAGGACCGCATCGTACAGACGGCAGCGGTCCGCGAGTTCGCGCATCGCCTGCCCAACGGCACTTACGTCGAATTCGAAGTGGCCGAACACGAGATCCTGATGGAAAACGACATCGTGCGGACGAAGTTCTGGAAAGCGTTCGACGAATTCGCGAACAGGTTCTTTCCGGTGGAGGAAGAGGACGAATAGCTCCTCCCTGTCATGGCCCGCGAATGCGGGCCACCCAGGTGATATTGCTCAGGAGTGAATCACGCGGAGACGCGGAGAACGCGGAGCTGAGATTTTCCTCCGCGTTCTCCGCGTCTCCGCGTGCGAATTTCCGCTGTGTACAGAACCCAACTGGGTGGCCCGCATTCGCGGGCCATGACACAATGAGTGTGATTTTGGAAAGCTACCCATGACCAACAACACCGACGATCTGGAAAAAGATGCGCAGGGCAAGATCATCACTCGGCCCATCATGGGTTTTTCCACCGCGCCCATCGCCGACATGGCGATCTTCCTGAAGGTTCGTTACGCCGAGACGCCGGACCAGTTGAAGACCGAAGGCAAATCCATCCAGTTCGCGATGACGCCCGATCAGGCGCTCGAACTGGCTTCGATGATGGCGACACAGGCGCGGCGCATCATCGACATGGTGCCGGATACGCCCGCGAATTGAATAACAGGTTTTGCACGCGGAGACGCGGAGGTCGCGGAGAAGAATGGCTCCGCGCCTCCGCGTGAAATGTCTTGTTGGCGCTTCGCGCCTTGATTGAAAGGCTCATCCACCCGCTGTTGCGATGAAGCGTTCGACAGCTTCGTCCGGCGTCGCGAAGGACACGACGAGACGCACGAGCGTTTTGCCGTTGTTGGGTGGCGTCCAGTTGTAGAACACGGCGCCTTCCTTGCGCAGACGGGCGACCGTTTCGTCCGGCAGCCGCACGAAAACCGCGTTGGCTTCGACGGGATCGGCGAGTTCGGCGCCTGAAATTTTTGACAGCGCTTCGCCCAGTTTGCGCGCAAGCGCATTGGCGCGGGCGGCGGATTTCAGCCAGCGGTCGTTCTCAAGATACGCATCGAGTTGCGCCGAGAGGAAACGCATCTTCGACAACAGATGGCCGGATTTCTTGCGGCGATATTCGAAGTCGGCGACGTCTTTTTCGTGAAAGAAGATCACCGCTTCCGCGCCGAGTGCACCGTTCTTGGTGGCGCCGAACGACAATGCGTCGACTCCTGCGCGCCATGTCGCGTCTGCGGGCGAACAGCCAAGATGCACAAGCGCGTTGGCGAAGCGCGCGCCGTCCATATGGAGCTTGAGATCGTGCTTTCGCGCGACGCCGGAGATCGCGTGCAATTCGGCAAGCGAATAAACCGTGCCGCGTTCGGTCGCCTGCGTCAGGCTGATGGCGGTTGGCTGTGCGTGATGCACAAAGCCCTTCTGGAAATGTGCGAGCGCGTGTTCGATGGCGGGCGGCGCAATCTTGGCGTGCGCACCTTCCAGCGGCACCAGCTTTGCGCCGTGGCTGAAGAATTCCGGCGCGCCGCATTCGTCGACCGCGATGTGGCTGTCGGCATGACAGATGATGGCGCCATGCGGCGGCACCAGCGTTGCGAGCGAAAGCGCATTTGCGGCCGTACCGGTGACCACCGGATAGACGAAAACCTCATGCTCGAAAATGCTTCTTAATCGCGTGCGAACCCTGGCGGTGATGTCGTCGTCTCCGTAGGAGCGTGCGGGTCCGTTATTGGACTGTGCAAGCGCAGCAACGATTTCCGGCATCGCGCCATAGGCATTGTCGCTTGCAAGGTTCAATGTCTTCGCTCCAGATCCGGAACTTTTCGGTGGATTACCCGTTTGCGCCGGTAACGCCGCCACCGGCGATATTCAAAGAGGAATACCAGGATGCATCGTTATCTGAAGGCCAGGTTGCTGGCCAGCGCGCTGATATTGGCCGCCGCGCCCGCCGTGATCGCCCCGACACCGAGCGCCGCCGCCGTCAATATTTCCATCAGCTTCAATTACTTCCACGACAGCCTGTCCGACTATGGCGATTGGCTTTACAGCAATCGTTGGGGACGTGTGTGGCGGCCCGATGTGGATGCGGATTTCCGTCCCTACACGCGCGGCCATTGGGTCGACACGGACGATTACGGCTGGTTGTGGGTCTCCGACGAACCCTATGGCGACATCGTCTATCACTATGGCCGTTGGGTGTACGATCCTTATGACGGCTGGCTGTGGATTCCGGGCTATGTGTGGAGTCCGGCTTGGGTCGTGTGGCGTTCGGGCGGAAATTACACCGGCTGGATGCCCATGCCGCCGACCGAGGCGTTTCTCGAAGGCGACGAGACGAGTTACGACATCAGCGACGATTACGATTACGGCTATCGCCGCTGGTATCCCGACTACAACGACACGACCTACGCATCGCTTTGGATCTTCGTCGGCAACCGTTACATCGGCGACCGCGACTATCGCCGCTATGCCGTAAGACGTCCGCGTGTGGTCAACATCATTCAGCGCACGCGCAACGTCACCAACTATACTATCGTCAACAATTATGTGGTGAACCGCAGCATCAATGTGGATTTGGTCAAGCGTGCGGGCGGGCGCGTGCAGCGCGTGCGCGCGGCAAGCGTCATCAAGCGTCCCGATCTCATCATGCCCGCCGACCACGGCCGCCAGATACAGTCGCAGATGAGACGGGAAGCACCGCACGGCACGGGCATGGCGAACAGCGCACCCAAGCCGACGCCGCAGCAGATTCAAACCCTGTCGCCCACGATCCGCAGCCGCGGCAACGCCAAGAAGCCGACCAATCTTCTGACGCGCGCAAAAGCGCAGGAGCTGGCGCCCAACGCGGCCAATCCGAATGCCGCAGAAAGGAATGCGAACAGGCCGCAGACGCCGGAACAGAAACCGCAAGAAACAAAACCTGAAACCGCGACGCCGCAAACGCCGGCCGAGCGGATGCGCGAGCGCAGCAATCGCGAACGCGAGGGTGCCGCGCCTGGGACCGCAACCCCGCAAACGCCCGCCGAACAGATGCGCGAACGCGGTAGGCGGGGACGCGAAACCAACGGACCTGAAAATGCGGCTCGGCCCGGCATGGCTGCACCGGGGCAGAACAAGCCGGGTGAAGCTGCAACTCCGCCGAACAAGCCCGAGGAGAAGACAAACACACCGGAAGAGCGGCGCAACAATTCGATGCGCGAACGCAATCGCGTGCCGAACGAAAAGCCAATGGAGACTCCCGCCGCACAAACGCCCAAGCCGGAACGCATCGAACGTCCGATGCGCGAGGAGCCCATGCAGCCGAAGGTACAGGAAATGCCGACGAGACCGCAGGCTGCACCCGCAGCGCCGGATCGCTCGCAGATGGGCGATCAGATGCGCGAGCGCATGCAGGAGCGCAGGAACGAACGGGAGAACGCGCAACCTTCAGCACCTCCGCCACAACGCGAACAGGCGCCTGCCGCTCCCCAGCGCGAACAGATGCAGGAACGGATGCAGCAAATGCGCGAAGGCGCCCAGCGCGCCGCTCCGCCAGCATCGGCGGAACCGCGTCAGGTGCAGCCGCGCGAACGGCCCGCCGACAACGAACGGCGCGGCAACCGCGGCGACAATGGCGAAAAGAAAAAGGACGAAGACAAGAACAAGAAGCCCGATTGACCGGAACCGGACCGGAAGCGGAACGGCCCGCTTCCGGTCTCGTCACCAAGTCCCGGTGTTGGGCATGGAGGCCCAAGGCTCCTGTGGCGCTTTTGCAGCGCCTTCCTGCAACAGTTCGATGGAGATGCCGTCCGGCGAGCGAACGAATGCCATATGGCCGTCGCGGGGCGGACGGTTGATGGTGACGCCGCCCTGCATAAGTCTTTCGCACACCGCGTAAATATCGTTCACGCGATAGGCGAGATGCCCAAAATTGCGGCCGCCCGTGTAATTTTCTTTGTCCCAATTGTACGTCAGCTCGACCATTGGAGCCTGGTCGTGCCGGGCGCGTTCCATGTCGCCGGGCGCGGCGAGGAACACGAGCGTGAAACGCCCGCCCTCGTTATCTATGCGGCGAACCTCGGCCAAACCCAATTTGTTGCAATAAAAATCGAGTGCTGCGTCGAGATCGGCGACGCGCACCATGGTGTGGAGATAGCGCATGGTTCCCTTCCTGCTGTCACAACCGCAGCCTATGGCAAGTGGGCTGCCGATGCGCGCGCTTTGACGCGGGGTTGCCGCATTCTTCAACGCAATTTCGCCATGATGTTGCCCCACCGTCTTTCAAGTGCGCTGGTTGGGGGACAATTCGCCGCATGAAATCGTCATGCGCTGCGCAATTCGAACCCGCAACAAACAGCGCTCTTTATAGGTGAGGAAAGAGCCGCCGGGAAAAACCGCGGGAAAAAGCGGAGACCGCAAGCGGCGACCAGAGGTCGGCAAAATCGTTTTGTTGCACGCATAAAACTCTCTGCCGCGGCAGATTGACATTCCCGTCAATTTTTACCGGCTTCGGCGTCTGCTTTTGTAATCAGGAGGTTGAATGGCGTTTCATTCCATGGTTACGATGGGTTCAAACAACAATAAGCGCGCTGCCGAATGGGAGCGCAGGGGGAGGGAGGCGCGTGATTTGCTTCACCAGTTTTTCGCGCACCCGGCGTCTGTCGCGCCGGGTTTCATTTTGTCCGGGTCACGTTGAACCATGCTAAAGCCTGAACACGTCACTGCCGCGCAGTTGCGCCATCAGCAGAACGCACAGCGCCGCGCCATAAGCGTTGCGATCGTCGCCGTGATTCACATCGGCGTCATCTACGCACTGGCGAGCGGCCTTGCCGCCAATATGACCGCGCACCTCATCCAGGATGTGGAAGTCGCAGTCGTGAAGGAGAAGCCGCCGGATCTGAAACCGCCGCCGCCTCCGCCACCGGATTTCAAAGTGCCGCCGCCGGACTTCGTGCCGCCGCCGGAAATCAGCATCGCGTCCGACGCGCCGACCAACGCTATCTCGCAAGTGCAGAAGCAGGTCGCCACCACTGCGCCGCCGCCGCCGGTCACACCGATCACGGCGCCGCGCACCGAAGGCCGCGCGCATGAATGCGAGTCGCAATATCCGCCGCTGTCGCGGCGCCTGAGCGAACAGGGCATCGTCACCATGAAGTTCACGGTGATGACCGACGGTACTGTCGCCGGCCCGAGAGTCGTGAAGTCGAGCGGTTTCCAGCGTCTCGACGAAGCGGCTGTCCAATGTGTGTCGCGGTGGCGCTACCACCCTGCCACGCAAGGCGGAAAGCCGTTGGCGGTCTCGCTCGAAGCGAATGTCCGCTACCAGTTGAAATGAGTACCCCGGCGACGGGTTTTTCGATCTCACTTTTGATGGAGTAACGACGATATGATCTCGAAGAAGCTGGCGATTGCTGTTGCATTCGTCTTCCTGGCCGGCGCGCCTGCGCTTGCCCAAGATGCCGCTCCCGCACCTGCCGGCCAGACCGACCCGGCTGCAGCGGGCGCACCCGACACGGCCGCGACCCCGGCCACGGCCGGCACGCCTGCCGGTACCGACCAGATGGCGGCGCAGCCTGCTGCTCCGGCTCCGGAAGCGGCGCCTGCCGCCGACGCTGCCAAGCCGGCCGGCGAGAACCCCTATGGCCTCTATCAGTTGTGGGCCAACGGTGACTTCGTCGCCAAGAGCGTCATCGTGCTGCTCGCGATCATGTCGATCGGCACCTGGTACATCTTCTTCATGAAGTTCTGGGAACAGTCCCGCATGCTGTCCCAGGCGAAGATCGTCGAGAAGAAGTTCTGGGCGTCCGCCAACCTCAACGAAGGCATCGACACGCTGCCGAAGAACTCGGTGTTCCGTTCGGTCGCCGAAAGCGGCGTCTCCGCTTCGTCGGGTCAGGGCACGGGTCTGGTGAACCTCAACGACTGGATCGGCATGTCGCTGACCCGTCAGGTCGAAGACACCAATGCCCGTCTGCAAGGCGGCATCTCGTTCCTCGCCTCGGTCGGTTCGACGGCGCCGTTCGTCGGTCTGTTCGGTACGGTGTGGGGCATCTATCACGCCCTTATCGCCATCGGCATCGCCGGTCAGGCCTCGATCGACAAGGTCGCCGGTCCCGTCGGTGAAGCGCTCATCATGACCGCGATCGGTCTTGGCGTGGCGGTTCCGGCAGTGCTGCTCTACAACTATCTCGTCCGCCGCAATCGCGTGATCATCGAGAAGGTGCGCGGCTTCGCGGGCGATCTGCAGACCTACCTCATCACGCGCGCAAAATAAGAGACGAGCGGAAAACCGGAGTCTGTTGATATGACTATCAAGGACGTGATGGCCTCAGGGCATGAGGAGGCCGAGCTCAACACCGACCTCAACGTCGTGCCGTTGACCGACGTGATGCTGGTGTTGCTGATCATCTTCCTCATCACGGTTCCGGTGGTGGTGAAGACGGTGCCGCTGACGCTGCCGAAGGTGAGCAATATCCCGACGCAGACCAAGCCGGAAAACATCGTCATCGCAGTTGGCCAGGACGAGGCCGTCTACTGGAACAACGCGCCGATCAGCGACAATGCCGAGCTGCTGGCGCGTCTCAAGCAGAAGGCCGTCGTCAAACCGCAGCCCGAAGTGCACATCCGCGGCGACAAGGATGTGCGTTTCGAGGCCGTGGGCCGGGTCATCCTGGACTGTCAGCGCGCGGGCATTCTCAAGGTCGGCTTCCTGACCGAACCAGAGCATGTCGGTACGGGCGGTTAAGCGTCTTATTCATTCGAGGTAATTCGTCATGGCAATGAGTGTCGGCCCTGGACGGGGCGATAACGAACCGATGATCGAAATGAACACGACGCCGTTGATCGACGTCATGCTCGTTCTGCTCGTCATGCTCATCATCACCATCCCGATCCAGACGCATGCGGTGAAGCTCGACATGCCGGTGGGAACGCCGCCGCCGCCGCCGGTTCCTCCGCAGGTTGTGGAACTGGGCGTGGACTTCGACGGCACGCCGACATGGAACGGCAACCCGGTTCCGTCGCGCACGCTGCTCGATCAGTATCTGCAGATCGCCGCAAATACCGATCCGCAGCCGGAAATCCATCTGCGTCCGAACCGTCTGGCGAAGTACGGCGCGGTGGCTCGCGTGCTCGGCGACGCCCAGCGCATTGGCGTGACGAAGATTGGATTCGTCGGCCAAGAGCAATATATGGAGTGAGGGAGCACCCAACGAAGGTCGGCATAGCGGTGTACAGCACTGCACGAGGCCGCGCTTTGAATTTGGAATGAGGTCTCGGGAAGATGATTACGGGTAAGCTTCGCGCGTTTTCGATTGCGCTCCTTTTGGGAACGGCAGTCGTCGCCAATCACGGATATGTGATTGGCGCGGCTGAAGCCGCCTCGGTGCGGTCCGTCGTCGGCAAACCGCTGCAACAGGCACAGGAACTTGCCGCGAAAGGCGATTACAAAGGCGCGCTCGCCGCGGTGAACCAGGCGGAAGCCGCACCGAACCGCACGGCCGATGAAAACAAGGTCATCGACCAGATGCGCAGCTACGTCATGGCCAAGTCGGGCAACGCCTCGGTCTATGAGCAGATGATCGCGCAGGGCAAAGGCAGTGCATCGGTGGCGCGCAACATGATCCGCGCGCATTACATGCAGAAGCAGTATTCCAAGGTCATCGCGGACGCGGCGGTGGTGAAGAAGTTCGGCGCGATGGATTCCGCGACCCAGACTCTCATCGCGCAGGCCTATTTCCTCTCCGGCGACTATGCCGGCACGATCCGTTATCTGAAGGGCCGTACCGATCTCGACAGCCTCAAGCTGATCTACGGCGCGGCGTTCAAGCTGAAGGACATGGATGCGATCCAGTCGTCGCTTGAGCAGTTGATCCTTGCCACCGGCAACGTCGAATACTGGCGCGGCGGCATCGACATCGCCGAACATCAGCGCCCGCTGAGCGACCACCAGACGTTGGATCTGCTTCGCTTGCGTCTTTTGACCGGCACGATGCGTCCTTCGCAGGGCGGCGACGACGACTATTCGCAGCTCGCGCAGATCGCCATCCAGCTCGGCTTCCCGGGCGAAGCGCAGACGGTCCTCCAGAAGGGCATGGACGCGAAGGTGGTGTCCGGCGAACGCGCCAACCGCCTGATGAACATGGCCTCCACCCAGGCCGCCAAGCAGAAAGCTGCGCTCGCGCAGCAGGAAGCCGCCGCCAAGACAGGCGACGACTTGGTGAAGGTCGGCGAGGCCTATGCGGGCTTCGGCGATTACGACAAGGCGCTGTCGCTGATCCAGGCCGGTATCAAGAAGGGCGTGACCAAGACCTATGACGCGCAGATGGCGTTGGGCCAGGTCTATCTCGACAAGGGCCAGCGCGAGGCTGCCGCCAAGGCGTTTGCCGCCGTGCCGAAAACCGACACGAAGGGCTGGAACATCGCGCATCTCTTCAACATCTATGCGCGCAGCAACGCTTCACAGGCGGCCAATACGCCGACCCGCAAGAAGAAGCACTGAAAGCTTCGTGGCATTATCCGCCATCATCCCCCGGCTTGTCCGGGGGATCCGTTTTTCCCCTTGTTGAAGGAAAATGGGTCGCCCGCATAAAGCGGGCGATGACGAATTGGGGATTTCAAACAAAGAAAAATCGGGTGTGGACCGTCTTTCAGGGCGCGGTTCCGTTATAAATCCGCCATGACCGGCTTGAGCGATGCGGAAATCGGGGCGCTGCTTCTGAGCTTGCGCGTGTCCTGCGTTGCGGTGCTGGCGGCGTTGCCGTTTGCCCTTGCCGCCGCGCTGTTGCTCGCGCGCCGGAATTTCCCCGGCAAGATCCTCGTGGACGCGATCCTGCACATGCCGCTGGTGCTGCCGCCGGTGGCGATGGGCTATCTGCTGCTCGTGGTGTTCGGCACGCGGGCGGGATTGGGCGGTTGGCTCTACCAGACCTTTGGCATCCGATTCGTCTTCAGTTGGACGGGCGCGGTGCTGGCGGCGGCGATCCTCACCTTTCCGTTTCAGATGCGTGCGATTCGTCTTTCGCTCGAATCGGTGGACGCAGGGCTTTCGGACGCCGCACGCAGTTTGGGTGCGTCCCGCTTCGACCGCTTCCGCAACATCACCCTGCCGCTGGCGCTGCCCGGTGTGGTTGCCGGCGCGATCACGGCATTTGCCGCGAGCCTCGGCGAATTCGGCGCGATCATCACCTTCGTTTCCAATATCCCGGGACAGACGCGCACCCTTCCGCTTGCCATCTACTCCGCCTTGCAGACGCCGGGCGGCGAGGCCGCGGCGGCAAGGCTCGCCGCGCTTTCGATCCTGCTCGCGCTGGTCTTTATGACGCTCGCCGAGTTCGCACAGCGCCGCGCGCGCAGCCTTTACGCATGAGCGTGGACGTCCGCCTTCGTCATGCACAGGGCGCATTTGTGCTGGACGTCGCCTTTCAAAGCGAGGCTTCGGGCGTCACCGCCCTGTTCGGACCGTCGGGTTCGGGCAAGACGACCATCGTACATGCCATTGCGGGATTGGTGCGTCCGCAGGATGGGCGCATCGCCGTCGACAACCGCGTGCTGTTCGATTCCAACCACGGCATCGACATCGCGGTGGAAGAACGCCGCGTCGGATTGGTGTTTCAGGATGCGCGGCTCTTTCCGCACATGCGGGTGGACGACAATCTGCGTTTCGGCTGGCGGCGCGCGCGGAACCGCATGAGCGAAGCCGACATCGCGCGCGTCGTGGAGATGCTGGGGCTGGGACCGCTGCTGGCCCGCAAACCCGCAAGACTTTCCGGCGGCGAGAAAAGCCGCGTCGCATTGGGGCGTGCCTTGCTTGCGTCGCCATCGCTGCTTCTGCTCGACGAGCCGCTGGCCGCCCTCGATGCGGCGCGCAAGGCGGAAATCCTTCCCTATCTGGAACGGTTGCGCGACGAGGCGCGCGTGCCGATCGTCCATGTCAGCCATTCCGTCGACGAAGTGTTGCGCCTGGCCGACCGCGTGGTGCTGCTCGACAAGGGCCGCGTTACGGGCCAAGGCTCGGTGTTCGATTTCGCGGCCGGAGAGATCGGCGAATTGCTGCCCGCCGCGGGAGCGGTGATCGACACGCGGCTCGAAGGCCATGACGGGGGACTAAGCCTGTTGTCGTTCGAAGGCGGACGGCTTGTGGTGGCGCGCTTGCACGCACCGCTGGGTTCGAAATTGCGGGTGCGCATCCGCGCGGAGGATGTTTTGCTCGCGCGCGAGGAGCCGCACCAGATCAGCGCCAACAATGTGCTGACGACGCGCATCGTTTCGTTGCGCGAGATCGCAAATGCGCAAGCCGATGTGCATCTTGCCTGCGGGCGCGCGCGGCTTGTGGCGCGCATCACCCAAGCCTCGTGCGCGCGTCTGGCGCTCAAACCGGGCGACGGCGTGTTCGCGGTGCTGAAATCGGTGATCCTCGATCCGCGTGCTTTACGGGAGTTGAGCGGGCTGGAATGATGCGGGCAGGATAAAGGAGACGTTCCATGCCGCGCATCCCCTATGCCGATCCCGCCACCATGCCGGAGAAGACGCGCGAATCCTTCGAGCGCCTGCCGCGTCCGCTCAACATCTTCCGCATGTGGGCGAATGCGGCGACCATCTTTCCGGCGGGAATCCGTTACGGCAACGCGATCCTCACCAAGCAGAAATTGTCGGCGGCGCGGCGGGAGCTGGTGATTTTGGCTGTCGGACGCATCGAAGGCGGCATCTACGAATTCGCCCAGCACATCCCCATCGCGCTGGCCGCCGGTTGCCGCGAAGAACAGGTGACGGCGCTGGAGCAGGCCCGCTTCGACGACAAGGCGTTCGACGACGTCGAGAAAGCGCTGTTGCGGCTGACGCGCGAAGTCGTGCTCGACGTGAAAGCGAGCGATGCGGCGATGGAAGACGCCAAGAAACATTTCGATGCGCAGGAGATCGTGGAGATCGTCTGCACCATCGGCTTCTACATGACAATCGCGCGCCTGACCGAGACCACCGGCATCGAGATCGACGCCGCGCGCGTGCCGCATTTCGAAAAGATCAGGTAGGTGACGAAGCAAGCTCTCGCATATTGGCGAGATTGAGTGACTCTGTTTTTTTGAATCCAACAATCTGTCATCCCGGACGCGCCCTTCGCGCGATCCGGGACCCATAGAGATGCGGCACGATGGGTCCCGGCTCGGCGCGGCATTCGCCGCTTGGCCGGGATGACAGATTGTGATTTTCCTCAGAATTCGTTCGAAAGATTACGAAGCCGCGCGGAAGACGATGCGTTTCGACAGGGTGAAATTGAGCACCATGCCGACAGCGGTTCCCGCCACCAGCGCCAGATAGCGATTGTTGAACGGTGGAGACGCAAAGGTGATGAGCGCGGAGAAGGTGAGATAGTTGGACGTGTTGCCGATGGCGTTGGCGGCGGCGAAGGTGAGCCATTCCCGCAGCACCGCCCTGCCGCCCGTCGCGGCATGTTCGCGGAAGGTCAGCGTGCGGTTGCCGAACCATGTGCCGCTCATCGCGATGAGGATGGAAAAGGCGCGCGCCACATAAGGGCTGAGACCGGCGAGATCGTGCAGAACGAAGAATATGGACGTGTCGATGACAAAGCCGCACGCGCCCACAATGCCAAAGCGCAGGAAGCGCGACGCCAGAAGCGCGCGGGTCAGGCTTTCGATGGCCGTCACGGCAGGATCAGATTGTGCGGGCTTGGAATGGCGAGATAGGCCATGCGCTTGTTCTCCCAGCGCCCTTGCGTGACCGTATCCAGGATCACGCCGCTCATCAGCGAAAGGAAGCCCAACAACATCAGGCCCACGGCCAGAACCGCGCTCGGCAGGCGCGGCACAAGGCCCGTCTTGAAATATTCGTCGATGACAGGAATGCCGAAGAACAGCGAGGCCGCGGCAAGCACGGCGAAGATGCTGGTGAAGAAGAGGATCGGACGTTCTTCGCGCACCAGTCCCGCGATGGTGAAAAGAATCTTGAACCCGTCGCGATAGGTGTTGAGCTTGCTCACCGAACCGACGGGACGTTCCTTATAAGGTGTGTCGACCTCGGCGAACGGCATCATCAGGCGCACCGCATGAACCGAAAGCTCGGTCTCGATGCCGAAGCCTTCGGCGGTGAACGGGAACGACTTCACGAAGCGGCGCGACATCACGCGATAGCCGGTCAGCATGTCGAGCAGCTTGACGCGGAACATGGTGGCGGTGAGGCCGGTGAGCAGATGATTGCCCAGCACATGGCCGCGGCGATAGGCATCGGTCTTGGTGGCGATGCGCCGCCCGGAGACGATGTCGAGGCCTTCGTCGATCAGCTTCTTGGCGAGCTTCGGCGCGGCGCTGGCATCGTAGGTGTCGTCGCCATCGACGATGATGTAGATGTCGGCCTCGATGTCGGCGAACATGCGGCGCACGACATTGCCTTTGCCCTGCCGCTGCTCGCTGCGCACGATGGCGCCGGCCTCGCGGGCGCGCTCCACCGTCTTGTCCTTGGAATTGTTATCGTAGACGTAGATGTCCGCGCTCGGCAGGTGTTTGCGGAAATCGCGCACCACCGTACCGATGGCGGCCTCTTCGTTGTAGCAGGGCACAAGCACTGCGATGGTCGCGTGTCGGGCGGTCATTTCACTTGCGGTCATTTCACGTTGGGCGGTTTGGGCGCCAAGGGACAGATCTGATAAAGGCCGGACAGATTGGATTCAAACACTCTGCACTCCAACCAGCGTATGGCAAGACGGTATTCGGCCAGGGCCTCACGCGCGCGAACCATATCGTAATGGTCGGCCAGAAGGTAGATGTCGGCTTTCCTTTTGACGTAAGCCTTAACCTTACCGCGCATTTTTTTCGTCAGCAGCGTGCCGTCATTGGGCTGCATCATCCAGCCGTCGATGCGCAGGATCGGTATCTGGTGCGGAATGAGCGGCGCGAGGAAGCCGAGCGGCGAATTGCCGGTCATCAGCACCAGCGTGTTGTCGGGATGGGGAAAGGTGCCGATGTCGGCCTGCACATAAGGATCGCCCAGCGGCACGCGTTCGAGATAATCGGCGCGCGCATAGACGAGCACGCAAAGAAACAATGCGCCAAGCGCAATGAGACGCGGACGGAATGGAAGGGGAAGAAGGCCGACACCCGCCGCGATCACGATGGGACCGAGCATCTCCAGCCCCACGATGTAGCGATAGATCGCAAACATGGAGATCCAGGCGGCAAAGGCCGCGATCGCATAGGCAAAGATCACGCGCGTGGCGGAGGGCGAGACGAACGTGTCCTTCGCGGTGAAGCGTAGGGCGGAAAAGACGAGGGCAATGATCGTGGTTGCGTAAGCCAATCCCACCCGCATGTCGCGGAAGGGAAGATCGTCTGCGACGGCCCAGTTGAGCGTGAAGCGATAGGGCAGGAGCACCGTGTCCCAGAAACCGTGCGGCAGGAAGCGCATGTCGCGATAGGCTTCCGGCAATGCGAGCGGCGATTTGAAATATTCGTTGAAATAGGGAAACAGCGGATTGCCCGTCAGCGTATCCATTTTCAACATCCAGTAGGCCGCGAGCAGCGCAAAGCCCGCCAGACCGCCGATGCCGCCCGCCACAAGCCGCGTGACGAGATGTTTCCAGCTTCCGCCGACAAACAGCACGGCAACGGCGAACCCCACAGCAAACGGCGTTTCGGGAAGTTTGAGGCCCATCGCGCTGCCCGCAAGCAGGCCCGCGACGGCCGTGAGGATTGCGGTCTGGACGAGCGAACCGCGTGCGAGCGTTTCGCGCTTGGCGACAAGGATCGCCAGCGCGGACAGCCAGAACACGCTCATCACATTGTCGTAATAGGTCGTGCCCAAAAGACTGAGCGTGAGTGCGCCCGTCATGCCGAGCAATGTCAGCAGCGCCGCGCCGAGGAACGGTTCGGGCGTGCGCAAGCTCTGGCGCGCGATGATGTAGAGCGGAATGGAATTGGCCCCCTGCACCGCGCCCAGCACGCCCAGCGCAAACCACGACGTGGTGTGCGTGGCGAGCAGATAGAACGGGACGTCGAGCAGCGGATTGTAATAGCTCGCCTGATGCGCGACCGCGACATCGAGACCGAGCCGGTCGTTCAAGAGCGCGTAAGGGATGTACCAATGGTAGTTGCGGAAATCCCACGACGTGTCCTTGCCCAGCGAGATCACGAAGGCGGCCCAGCCGATCACGCTGAGCGCGAGGAACAACCATTCGTTGCGCGACAGCTTGAGCGGCGGATCGATATCGCTCCACGTCCAGCCCTGGGTGAGCGAGGTTACGCGCGCAGCCGTCTCGCGGCGGGCGCTGCCGCGCGAATGAAGCCAGGAGGGCATGATGCTTCTCCGGCCTTGGCTGGCAGGCGCAGGCGTGTTGCCGCCCGCTTCCTCTCCCGGACCTGATGACGTCGACATCGCGCTCCACGCTGCCGGCGGGCCGATTTGCGGCCGCTACCGCATACCCCTCGTGCCGGACCTTTCGAGGACGCGGCGACCATTGCCGCCGCCGGTTCGGGGGTCAAGAGGGCCGCAAAGCGGGGCTTTGGGCCGTACCCGTCAGGATTGCGGGGGCGGCAGATTGGCCAGGAATTGCTGGGTACAGGCCCGCCAGGAATTCTTCATGGCGAAGGCGCGCGCATCGGCGCCGGAGATTTCAAGCGCGTGCAGACAGGCATCGCGCAGATCGTCGTCGAGCACGGCTATGGGAGCGTCACCCACCACGTCCTGCGGGCCCTGCACCGGGAAAGCCGCAACGGGGGTGCCGCAGGCCAGCGCCTCCAGCACCACAAGACCGAACGTATCGGTCTTGCTGGGGAAGACGAACACGTCGCCCGCACTGTAGGCGCGCACCAGGTCTTCGCCCGTCTTCATGCCGAGGAAATGGGCCGCCGGATATTTGCGTTCCAGTTGCGCGCGCGCCGGCCCATCGCCCACCACCACCTTGCTGCCGGGAAGGTCGAGCGAAAGAAACGCCTCGATGTTCTTCTCGATGGAGACGCGTCCGACATAAAGCCAGATCGGCCGCGGAAACGGCAGCTCGGCGTCTTCAATCGGCCGGAATTTCTCGACATCGACACCGCGCGACCAGATGCGTGTGTTGTTGAAGCCGTGCGATTTCAGTTCGCGCTGCAAGCGTTCGGTCGCCACCATCATCGCGTAGGCCGGCGCATGAAACCATCTGAGCAGCCGGTAGATCGCGCTTTCCGGCACGAACGGAAAACGCACATGCACATAATCGGGAAAGCGCGAATGATAGGCGGTGGTGAAGGGGAATTTGCGCGCGACGCAAATGTTGCGCGCCGCCAATCCCAGCGTGCCTTCGGTGGCGATGTGGATGTTGTCGGGCTTGAACGTGTCGATCAGCTTTTCGAGGCTCCTGCGCGGCAGGATCGAAAGGCGGATTTCCCTGTAGGTGGGCAGGGGTACGCTCAAGCGCCCCTCCGGCGTGGCGTAGCGGACTTCATGGCCCAGCGCTTCCAGTTCCTTGCCGAGCACTTCGAGCGTCCGCACCACGCCATTGACCTGCGGCGCCCAGGCGTCGGTAACGATGAGGATCTTCAGCGGTTCGGCCTTCGGTTGGCGCGCCTTTGGGACGCGGGGAGAAAGAATCGTCCGGTTCCGTCCATCTAGGGCCACCTTCCAACGGCTTTCAATCGCACCCTCGCGACAGCCCTGTCTGGGCTATGAACAAGGCTGTCATTTCTGCACTGCAAAAATATCGGAGCGGCTATTTTCTGGGCGGATAGCTCAATTTTTCTCCTTATATTTCATATACTTTGTGCGGCAGGCGGACGCATCTGAGCGGCCCAAAGATGCTTGCTTTCGCAACTGCAATCTGATTTATTGTTGCAGCGCGGCATTGCGGACTTCGTTCGCGACGCCGCCGCCCTTCCTGGGCGTTTCCTCCCTGAACTTGGCCGCTCCGCCCCCCGGAGCGGCCATTTTTCTTTTGAAACAGCCACTTTGCCCGGTTGACTCCGATGTGAGCCCGGTGACCATGCGAACCATCACATGGAGGCTGGCAACGTGAAATACGCCATCGATTTTCGGTATTTGCCCAAAGGTGCTGATAAGCCCATCGACAACACCAACCCGGTGGATGTGCAGGTCGACGAAACCCAATTTGCGTTGATTCCGGCGGTGGGCGATCTCGTCGACATGCCGGGGGATGGCCCGACCCTGCGCAACGTGCCGCTGAAGGGCCGCGTGCGCAGCCGTATGTTCCGTTACGTGCTGGGCTTCTGCTACGTCACGATCGTCGTGGAAGACACCGACGAGAGCTGGTCGAAGGCCGGTAAGAACTAGAGTTGATCGCGGTCCCTGACGGAGTTGGTAGCGACAGCGTACCAACGGTTCACGCTTTTCCTGGGACCGCTTCTCTCATTCCGCAGCAAGCGGCGTTGCGCGCCGAAGACCGATTTGCGAAAGATCGGCCGACAACAAAGCGCGCAACGCATCGCCCACGCGCCCACGCAAATCCGCGAAATGCGCGTTGGGGACGATCCGATCTTCGTCGAGATAAAGCGCGCGGCTGATTTCGATCTGCAGCGCCTGAACCGGCCCGCTGCGCCGCCCGTAAAGATGGGTGGTGTGGCCGCCGGCGTAAGGCGTATTGCGCGCGACCGAAAATCCGCGCGTTTCGAACGCATGCTCGGCAAGACGCGTGAGCAAAGGCGCCGCCGACACGCCGTAGCGGTCTCCCACGATCACGTCGGGCACGGCGGCCGCCGAAGGCATGGAATGGCAATCGATCAGGATCGCAAAGCCGAATTGTTCGCGCGTCTCGGACACAAGTTTCGCCAGCGCATCGTGATAAGGCCGGTAAAGCTTGGCCAATCGCATTTCGGCTTCGGCGGGTGAAAGCTTTTCGCGGTAGATTTCCGCGCCGTCGCGCACCACGCGCGGGATCACGCCCAGCCCCGCCGTCACACGCGGGCTCTGCGAATCCACCGCAAACGGCAGCGTGCCCGCAAACATCGTGTTGTCGAATTCGGAAGGGGCGCGGTTGGCATCGAGAAAGGCGCGCGGGAAACGCGCAGCGATCAAGGGCGCGCCCAGCTCCACCACACTGGAAAAGATCTCGTCGATGAAAGCATCTTCCGAGCGGCGCAGCGCCTGTGGATTGAGCCTGCTCTTGGCGACGAAGCTCGCCGGATAATGCCGGCCGGAATGGGGCGAGGCGAAGACGAAAGGATGGGTTTGCGTTTCGGGACGCGTGACCGTGAACGGTTCCGCATAAAGGGCTGCGATGCCGGGATCGATGTCTTTGTGACCTGCTTCGAGACGCGCCATGTCCTCTTTCCGAACGCCGGGCTGCGCAAATCAAACGCGGCCCGGCCGAAATTGGATCATCGAATGTGCCAAAGGATCAAGATCAGAGTCCGGATTCCAGACCGTAATGACGATCGAAGCCATACCAGACGTTGAACCGGCAGAACTCGGGCAACCCATCGCGGTGATCCGGCGGGCAGGGGCAGGGCGGCGGCGCCATCCAGGGGTGCGGTCCCACCGCATAAGGTTTGCCATAGCCATCGTGCCAGACATGGAGAGGTGGCGGCGGGGGCGGAAAGGGCGGTGGAGGCGGCGGCGCGTATTCTTCTTCGTAATAACGTGGCGCCGCTTCGCGATGTTTGCGGTGGTGATGTCCAGGCTTGTGAGCCGCCTTCACCACGTTTGCCTTCTGTGGCGGACAATGATCGGCTGTCGCGGCGAACGCGGAACCGGGCAGGGCCAAGCCTGCCGCCAAGGCGATCCACAAAAGCTTCATCGGGAGGCCCTCCGGGCGCACCAGAACGGCACAGTATTTCCCATCGCAAGGGCTTGGGAATGCTGTATCTTAAGAATTGGTTAACCATTGGGGCGGCACGCATCCTGCATTTACCGGCAGGGGCGGTTGGCTTAAACAAAATGCCGGTTGGGGTGGCGTGATGGCACATATTCTTCTGGCGGAAGACGACGAGGCATTGCGCCGGTTCCTGGCGGCTGCCCTGGTGAAGGCGGGCCATGTGGTTGCCGATTTCGGCGACGGCGATTCCGCCCATGACTGTCTTAGGGCGCACCGTTTCGATCTTCTGGTCACCGACATCGTGATGCCCGGCATGGACGGCATCGAGCTTGCCAAACGCGCCGCCGAAACCGACAGCGCCCTCAAGATCATGTTCATCACGGGTTTCGCGGCCGTGGCCCTTCATCCGTCGAGCCAGGCCCCCAAACAGGCCAAGGTTCTTTCCAAACCGTTCCACCTGCGCGAGATCGTGGCCGAGGTCGAACGGATGATCGCCGCCTGAACGCGCTTGCCCGCAACAGACGCGGCGGCTATAGCACCACCCGTCAGGTCGGGCGTGTAGCTCAGCGGGAGAGCACTACCTTGACATGGTAGGGGTCACAGGTTCGATCCCTGTCGCGCCCACCATTGTTTTCAATGACTTGCTTCGTCTCAATTATCCGTGGACGGACGAATCTGGGATAACCCTGGGAAAACAACGAGCGGTTTGAGACTTTCCTCTGCAACGAAAGCAGCCAGGCATCGATCGCGTTAGCGGTGTTCAACAGATAATCCGGTTCCCATTCCCCATAGCCAGCCGTCGTTCGGGCCTGCGGCCGCTTGTGGCCTAGCTGAAGGGAAATATCGTCCTCCGTCACACCATGCGAACGCTTTGAACGGCGCAGCACCGTCGTAACAAGATGCCTGAAGCTGTAGGCCGTAATCTTCGGCAGATTGACTTCCGGCAGGACACGAATTCGATCGATTGCCGTTTGAACGCCTTCAATCGAGGTATAGCCGCAATAGCGCCAATCTTCCGGCAAACAGTCGTCCGACTGCCGGGCACGGGCTTCGCGCTCCCACCGGTCAAGCCATCCGCTCAAAACTTTGGGCTCACGAACAGTCGCACGATATTTTTTGTTTTGCCGACGATGGGGTGGATTTAAATCGACCACGCCGGTCTGGCGATTGCGCATCTCCGGAGTCAAATCGAGTGCCGTCTGAGGACGGCCTGCGGTCGTCATCTGAATTAAGACCCAGCGCCAGAGATTTTCCGGCAGCTCGCAGTTGAGAAAGCGCGCGAGTTCATCGTCCGTCGGAACAAACCGCTTGCGGGGTGGCTTTGCATTGGGCAGCCACTTATCGAAGATCGCGTTCGCGTTATAGGTTATCTCCATGTCCAGTTTTGCGTGCGATAAAGCTGCCGCCAGAACGCCAAAGTTACGCGCAATATAGGCGAGGCTATGTGAGCGCTTGTCAGACCAAAGCGCGAATTCCTTCTGCTTTGCTTCGTCTATCGCAGATACGCGGACAAGCTTTCCCCAACATTCCAGGAAGAGCTTCCCGGCATTCCGCGCGGTAGCCTTGCTCGGTAACCGGTCGGTGCGCTCGATGAAATAATTCTCGAGAACGACCGAAAGCGGCGAATCCTTTGACTTCGGGGCGCCGTTGGCGACGATTTCAGCAAGCTTTAACTTCGCTTCCCCAATATCCGATGTGCCGAGGCTAGCGCGACGTGTTCTTCCAGACTGGGCGTCATACCAGAAACGAAAGAGGACCTTACTGGGCGGCTCGTTGGCGATCCATTGCTCTCCAAGTTCGAACAATGCATTGGTTCTTGGTCGAGACATTGAACTTCCTTGAAGGCTCGAATGTAAGCCTCAACAGCCTGAGGCCGGTACCACGCTGAGCCGCGCTTGCCGCCAATCCAGGCGATTCTCCCGGCTCTGCGCGCCGCACGCAAGCCCAATCGTGAAAGCATCGGCCATCTCTTCAGTACTTCCTGTTCCGAAATCGGGTCGTTTTCTCGCCTTTCGCAGATGGCTTCCGAATCCGACATAGCTCCTGCCCGAATTGCTGGCCCAGACAATTCAATTTGAGAGACATCATCAGCATTCTAACGCGCAACTAAGGTGTCAACGTGCACCGGACTTTCGAGTGGTCGCCGGTCATTGTGAACTTGGCGTTGCCTGGCGGCGGATAACACAAGGCGAAGCTCCTCGCGAATTCCTCAGTTTGATGCTCGACGATCCGTTTGCCTCAACACCACTCAGCGCCGCGCTATTTGAGACGTCCAAGCCAGGCGAAGCGAACCTTGTCTGGAAGCGATCGACAGCGAGCGAAGTGGTGCCGGACGAATAGTCTGGACAGCGGCCATTCAGTATGTTCTTGTTATGTTCTTATCGGGTTTCTGCAGATGATATTTGGTCTCCTCTTGGCAGTTGCCGGGATCGGTGCCGCTTGTGCTTATATATAGGGCCGCTGTCTACGCGGTGCCGTTTGCAACAGGCGTTTGGGCCGGGTTTGCGGCACTTGATGCCGGGAGCGGGCCGCTCCTTGCGATTGCGATTGGCTTTGTGACCGGGGCAATCGTGTTCGGGATCGGGCAATCGATCTGCAACAGCAATTTGCCTAGAGTGCTTCGCTATGGCGTTGTGCTTGTGTTTGTCGTTCCCGCTGTCTGGATTGGTTACAGCACAACGCGGCAAATTGCAGAACTGTTCGGACCTGCTGATCCCTGGACAACTTCCATGTCCATATTTGGTGCTGTTGCGGTCGGTATCACAGCCTTTGCCAGGCTCGCGGGCGTACCAGCTTCAGACGAACTACATTTCAGGTCCGTCGCGATCGAACCTAGACCCCAACGTCCGTTGCGATGATCGCTCGCGGAAGCGCAGGGCTTACCGGTTTGATGGCCAATTGATCGCGTCGCGCGGGCGCGAATGGGGCTTATACAGTTAGCGCCGGGCATCAGGGCCAAGTTGGCGCCCGGCTTGCGCTATTCAGTTCAGGGGTTCTGCACCGAGGACCCGCACGTGTGAAGTGCTGGGCTGGCCTAGCCAGGAGGTATTCGCCGCAAACCTTTCGGCGAATACCTCCCTGATTCCCCGCAAAATCGCGGAGGGCAGAAAATGCTCGACCTTTGGTCATTATGGTGCTATGTATAAGTCATTAAATGATATTAGGTATTATATATAGGTCCGTATATGCGCTCTGCTGTTCTCGACATCTTGCCTGCCCCCGTCAAGCGTTCCTTGGCCAAGTTGGGGAGCGATCTTGCGACCGCACGGCGCAAGCGCGGCTTGACTGTGGCTGCTGTCGCCGAGCGCATGGGCGTGTCCAAAGGCACCTATCTTCGTGTCGAAAAAGGCGACCCCTCCGTGATGCTCGGGATCTACGCCATGGCCCTCTTTGTTCTGGGCTTTGGTGACGCCCTTCGCGACCTAGTGGATGCCAGCAAAGATGATGTTGGGCTGATGCTCGATGAAGAGCGCCTGCCCAAACGGGTGCGGATGAAATCCCGCAGCGCAACATGAAACGCTCCATCGACATCTACTTAGGTGACGGACCTCAGGTCGGAAGGCTCCATTACGACTTGCAGGGCAGGCGGGAGAATGCCGCCTTTGAATACACCCCCGAATGGCTGGCCGCCGAAGAACGCTTCACGCTGGACCCGACCTTGCGTCTGCTGGCCGGTCCTCAGTTTCACAAGAAGGCTGCCGAGGGCTCCGTCTTCCATGCCGTGATTGCTGATTGCGAGCCTGATGGCTGGGGCAAGCAGGTCATCAAACGCGATCATGCCAAACGCCGCCAGGAGGCTAGAGCCGAGGGGGCGGCAGATAACCAGCCGCTCAACGCGCTCGATTATCTGCTGGCTGTTGACGATGCCAGCCGCGTCGGCGCGCTGCGCTTCCGCGATGAAGATGGATTCTTCCAACGTGCGCAGGAACAGGGGCATCGCACCGCGCCGCCCCTGATCGAACTAGGCCAGTTGCTCGCCGCCTCCTGCGCGGTCGAGAACCACACCGAAACGGCGGCGGATCTCGCCTATCTGCGTGGTCGCGGCACCTCCCTTGGCGGCCTGCGTCCCAAATGCACCGTGATTGATGACGACGGGCAACTATCTATTGGCAAGTTTCCGAGTGTGGCTGACGAGCGTGCCGTCACCAAAGGCGAAGTCCTTGCGCTGCAACTGGCCAGGGACGCGGGCATACGTGCTGCTGACGCCCGCCTCGTGAATAGCGATGGTGCACAAGTCGCGCTCATCCGGCGCTTCGATCGCCAGGACGGCGTGCGCATCCTCTACGCATCTGCCGCGACCATGATGGGGGTAGAGCGCGGAGACGGTCAGGATCATGCCTATACCGAGATCGTCGATGCCATCCGCGTACACTGCGCGCGCGCGCAGGAGGACATTGATGAACTTTGGCGGCGCATCGCCTTCTCCGTGCTCATCACCAACATCGACGACCATCTGCTCAATCATGGCTTCCTGCACGAGACCGGTGAGCTGTGGCGGCTGTCTCCTGCCTTCGATCTAAACCCATCGCCTGAGCGCGTCCGTGAATTCAAGACCTGGATTTCCGAAGATGCCGGGCCGGAGGCCACCATCGATGGCCTGATGTCCGTCATTCGGTACTTCAACATTTCATCGGCGCGCGCCCAAGAAATCCTATGCGGCGTGGAGCGCGCAGTTGCCACCTGGCGGGCCAAAGGCCGCGCGCTGGGTATGACTGAGACCGAACTCGATCAATTCGCCGACGCTTTCGAGCATGCGGAGCGCGCAGCTGCGCGTCGAGCAATTCAGTAGCGCCACGTCCTCGATAGCCAGATCGGTTGCGTGGCAGAAGTATTCACGGCCTCGGTTCTTGGCCCACGTGACCTGACGGGCCCTTTTTGTACCAGGCGGATTGTTAGAAACTGTCTTGGGAAAGGGGTTTTGTCATGCCGAAGAAGCGATTTAGCGCGGAGCAAATCGTGGCGCTGCTGCGTCAGATCGAGGTTGCCACAGCGCAGG
>DASZYI010000192.1:0-22110 GCA_035545475.1 Rhizomicrobium sp. | reverse complement strand
AATCGGAGGTCCGCCGCGATGGCCACGATTTCAACCGGTTACGATCCGCCGCCGCGCCGGTTCCGCCCGTTCTGGATCGGCGTGGCAATCTTTGTTGCGCTATTGGTCGCTTTCATCGCGGTGTTCGACTGGAACTGGCTGCGCGGCCCGCTCGCGCGGTACTACTCACACAAGACAGGACGTGACGTGCACATTTCTCATCTCGATGTGCACCCGTGGTCGTTTCAACCGCGGGTGACCATAGACGGCTTGACGATTTCCAATCCCCGCTGGGCGCCCAAAGGCAACACTGCGAACATTCCGAAACTCTCCGTGACGATGAAATTGCTGCCGCTCTTTATCGGCCGGCTGATCCTGCCGCGCGTCGTGGTTGAAAAGCCGGAATTCGCGCTGCTGCGCGACGACAAAGGCCGCGCCACCTGGGAATTCGGCGCCAACGCGAAGGAAAATGCCCAACCGTTCGAACTGCCGCCTATCCGGAACTTCCTTATCCGCGACGGCCATGTAACGATTGACGACCACACACGGGATCTGCATTTCACCGGCACCATTTCTTCGGAGGAGAATGCGGGCAAGGGCCGCACGGCATTCGAGTTGATCGGAGACGGACGGCTGAATCGCAATCCGTTCTCGATGACCGTCACCGGTGGCCCGCTTATCAACATCGACCGTAGCAAGCCTTATGAGTTCGACATGCACGTGCGCGCCGGTGCAACGCGCGTAACGGCAAACGGCGCGATCGACCGCCCCTTCGACCTCGGCGGCATAACCGCAAACGTGACCTTCAAAGGTGCAAACCTGGCCGACCTGTACTATCTGACCGGCATCGTGCTGCCGCATTCGCCCCCCTATCGCTTTTCGGCGAAATTCATACGCCACGATGCCGTTTACGCCTTGAACGGAATAGACGGCACCGTCGGAAACAGCGATCTGCATGGAGATCTGAAGATCGACGTGACCACCGGGCGTCCCTATTTAAAGGGCAATCTGTCATCGCGCTCCGTCAACTTCGTCGATTTGGGAGCGCTGTTTGGCGGCGGCCCGACTGGAGCCAGACTGCAACAGGCAGCCGCCAAAGCCGGCATTGCGCCCGTCGAAGCGCAAGCTGCGCAAACGCGGCAAATGCAATATTTCCTGCCGGATCTGCCGCTCGAAGTGGATCGTGTCCGCCAGATGGATGCCGATGTCACCTATCATGCCGAAAAGGTGGTGTCGGAAACGTTCCCGCTGCGCCGCCTCGACCTCACGCTCAAACTCGATCACGGACTCTTGACGCTCGATCCGGTCTCCATGTCGCTGTCGCAAGGCAAGCTCACCGGTTCCGCTGCCATCGATGCGCGCAACGATGTCCCCGGCGTCGATGTCGATCTGCGGTTCCGCGACATCAACCTGCAGCAATTCGCTCCCGCCACAAACGGACAATCGCCTATCGAGGGGACTCTGGAAGCCCGCGCCAAACTGCACGGCAGCGGCAAGAGCGTTCACAAAGCGGCTGCCACCGCAAACGGAACCGTGACAGCCGTGGTGCCAAATGGGGCGGTGCGCAAGCGGTTCGTCGAGCTGTTGGGAATCGACGTCGATCAGGCGCTGTTCCTTTCGGGCAGCGAGGAACAGACCAATGTGCGCTGCGCGGTGGCGGATTTCTCCGCGAAGAACGGCACATTGTCGGCAAGACACATCGTGTTCGATACCGATTCCGTCAATGTGAACGGCCACGGTACGATCAATCTGGGCGACGAAACGCTCGACATGACGGTGCAAGGCGCGCCCAAGAGCATCAGGCTTGTGCGGGTTCATGCGCCGATCACGATCACAGGCTCGCTGAGCAAGCCCTCCATCGGCATCAAACCGGGCGGCGCCATCGCACAGGCGGGCGCGGCGGTGGGCTTGAGTGTCCTGCTGACGCCGCTGGCTGCAATCCTGCCCTTCGTCGATCCCGGTCTGGCGAAGGACGCAAATTGTGCCGGGCTGGTGAACGAAGCCAGGGCCAAGGGCGCGCCGGTGCGCCGCAAAGACCTGCACTAGCGGCGTTGGCCTTGGGCGTGGATTGCGGCCATATTCCGGCCATCTGATTCGCCTAGGGGGCGCCTCGTTTTTCGGATGTTTCGCATATGAAAGAACTGTTTACCCACGTCGTCGCCTTCTGCTGCCGCCGCGCCGCGCTGATAGTTGCCATCGGCGTCGTGCTGGGTTTGCTGGCGGGAGTCTTCGCCGCCACGCATTTCAAGATGAACAGCGATACGGCGCAGCTTCTTTCGCACGACCTCGGCTGGCGTCAGCGGCAGATCGCGTTCGACAAGCTGTTCCCGCAGAACGACGATCTGATTGTGGTTGTGATCGATGGGGTCACACCGGAACGCACCGAACAGGGCGCAAGTGCGCTGGCCAATTCGCTTGCGGCGCGCACCGATATATTCATGTCGATCCGCAGACCGGATGCAGGCGATTTCTTCACTCACAATGGCTTGTTGTTCCTGCCGATAGACAAAGTGAAGGCCACCACCGAGCAGTTGGTGAAAGCACAATCCTTCCTGGGCGCTCTCGCTGCCGATCCCAGCCTGCGCGGAATCATGACCAGCCTTTCGACGGCGCTCGTGGGTGTACAACATGGCCAGGCCCGGCTTGAGGATCTGGACAAGCCGATATCGGCTTTCGCAAATGTGCTGGGTGACGTGCAGGAGCACAAGAAGGTCTTCTTCTCGTGGCAAAGCCTGTTCGGAGAGGGTCCGCCCGATCCGCATCAATTGCGCAAGTTCATCCTGGCGAAACCGCGTTTGAATTACGATGCATTGACGCCGGGCGCACATGCCACCGATATCATTCGCGATAGCGCAAAGGCGTTGCACCTGACGCCAGACAATGGTGTGCGCGTGCGGTTGACGGGGCAGATTCCGCTCTCGGACGAAGAATTCGCGAGCCTCGGCGAAAACATCGGCCTCATCCTTTCGCTGATGATGGCGGCTGTGCTGCTGATGCTGTGGCTTGCCGTGAAATCGGTGCGCATCATTGCGGCCATACTGGTGACGTTGTTCATCGGCCTAACCATTACGACGGCGTTCGGCCTGCTCGCCACCGGTGCACTCAATCTGATTTCCGTCGCATTCATTCCGCTATTCGTCGGATTGGGCGTGGATTTCGGCATTCAATTTGCCGTGCGTTACCGTGCCGAGCGTTTCCAGCTACGCGAGCTCGAACCGTCGCTGGTCGCTGCCGGTCACAGCGTCGGCTGGCCGCTGGCGCTCGCGGCCCTTGCCATTGCCGCGGGCTTCCTTGCCTTCGTTCCAACAGACTACAAAGGCGTTGCCGAACTGGGTCTGATTGCCGGTATCGGCATGGTGGTCGCGTTCACCCTCAGCGTAACGGTCTTGCCCTCGCTGTTGATGGTGCTCAAACCGCGCGGCGAAGCCGCAGAGATCGGCGAGCCGCGCCTTATCATCGTCGATTGGCTGCTTCGCAAGCACAGAAAACGCGTGCTCGCGGTCGTTGGAGTGCTGACGGTGCTTGGGTTGGCGACGATGCCGTTCCTGCATTTCGATTTCAACCCGCTGCATCTGCGCAATCCGAAGACCGAATCCGTATCGACCCTTCTCGATTTGATGAAAGATCCGCAGAACTCTCCAAACACCATCGACATCCTGACGCCCTCACTCGATGCCGCGGATGCGTTGCAGAAGAAGCTCTCGAGACTGCCGGAAGTGGCGCAGGTGCTGACGCTGAAAAGCTTCATCCCCGGCGATCAACCGGCAAAGCTGGCGGTGATACGGGATGCGCAAATGCTGCTCGATCCCACGATCAATCCGTTTATCACAGCACCTCCCCCTTCGGATTCCGAGAACGTGGCCGCTTTGAAGAAGGCAGCAGCCGATTTGCGGGCTACGGCAAGCAACGCGCAATCGCCTGCGGCCAGGGATGCGATGCGCCTTGCAGGCGTGCTGGACAAGCTGGCCGCCGGATCGAGGGAAGATAGGGCAAGCGCCACCGATGCGCTGGTTTCCCCGCTCAACACCATGCTGGCTCAGATTCGCGGCATTCTGGCGGCGCAGCCCGTGACATTGAAATCGCTTCCCCCGGAATTGGTGCGCGATTGGACCACGCCAGACGGGCGCGCGCGCGTGCAGGTGTTCCCGAGCGGCAATCCTGACGACAATGGGAACCTGCGCCGCTTCAGCAAAGCGGTGCGTGCCGTTGCCCCCGATGCAACAGGTGCCGCCATTTCGATCCAGGAATCCGGCAACACCATTGTCGGCGCGTTCGTACGGGCCGGCATCGGCTCGTTCGTCATCATCGCGATCCTCCTCTGGCTGGTGTTGCGCAATGTCCGGGATCTTGCGATGGCGCTTGCCTCCCTGGTGTTTGCCGGTCTGATGACGCTTGCAAGCTGCGTGGTGCTGGGCCTTCAGATCAACTTTGCAAACATCATCGCGCTGCCGCTGTTGTTCGGCATCGGCGTGGCGTTCAACATCTACTATTTGATGGCGTGGTGCGCCGGCGATGGAGATTTGCTGCGATCGCCCCTGGCACGCGCCATTGTGTTCAGCGCGCTGACGACCGCGTCGGGCTTTGGCTCTCTGTGGCTCTCCAGCCATCCGGGCACGGCGAGCATGGGCGAACTTCTAATGATTTCGCTGTTGTGGACGATCGTGACGATCCTCTTCATTCTGCCTGCACTGTTGGGACCGCCTCGACCGGCTCGCACATAAGAAAAGAGCCCGGCGAGGGAAACCGGGCTCCTTCTTCCCGACTAACGCAACTTCAATAGCGCCAGTGGTGATGGTGGCGATAGTGGCGGCGGTCATCGTGGCGCCAGCTATAGTAGCGATGACGATAATGGTCGCGATAGTAACGAGCCTCGCGCCAATCATGCCACCTGTGCCAGCGATGATGATGATCGTACCAGCCATCCGAATAGCCGAATGCGACGTCGCCGAAATTGATGGCGAAGCTTGCGGCGGAAGCCGGTGCGCTGACGGCGCACGCAGCACCGCTTAGCCCCGCTATCACGATTGCGCTTTTCAGCAACTTTTTCATGTTCCGTCTCCTTCGTTTCCAGCGACTACAGCCGCTTTCAATGCCGGAACCTTGCGGGCGCCGGACACGATTAAAAAACGCACAAGGAGGTCTTTTGAGCCAACTTTTTTGATGGCGATTTTGCGGCAGGTTCAGCGCCCGCCCTTGGGAATGAAATTCGCACTCCGCTTGACGATGATCTGCGCAGCGCGAAGGTCTTCCAATGTCTTGGCAAGAATCTCGATAGGCTTTGCGTCGCTGGCTTGCGGGCGGTTCATCTGTCCAGCCGCCAAAAGGGCTGCGATGAGAATCTCGAACTGTTCGTGTTCCATGGCCTCGCCCGAACTGCCTTCCGGGCGAGAATGGCGCGGTTTGGTTTAAAAATGGTAGGCGAGCGAAAACCCTCAGCCCTTCATGGTGTTGTCGGCGACGGTATTCATTTTCTTGACGAGCCCGGGAGCGCCTTCTTTCGCTACCGTGTCGGAGAACTCGGACCGACGAAGTGCAAGCTGGCTGGTGAAGCCGGCAAGGAACACGTCGATCACTTTCCAGTCGCCGGCACCTGCATCCCGCATCCGGTAGTTGAATTTCACCGCATCGCCCTTGGCCGGACGCATCTCGGTCTGAACCACCTTGTCGGGCGCACGGTTGACGACGTTCGGGAGCACGACGAATTGCTGCCCGTTGTAGCTGTCGAAATTCTTGGCGTAGTTGGAAACCGTCATGCGCTCAAACGCATCGATCAGCGCCTTGTGCTCGGAATTGGAATATTTCGACCAGTCGGGGCCTACGGCGAATTGGGTCATCGCCGGCAAGTTGAAGGCGGTTTCAACGGCGGGTTTGAGTTTGTCATATCGGCCCTGGATACCGAGTTTGGAGCCACCCTTCATCGCATCGACCAGTACGGCGTAGAAGGCCTGGATTTTCTTGGCCGCCGGGTCCGTGGGCGCATCCGCCGCAGTCACCGGCGATGTCGCCGCCAGAATCGAAACCATGGCCAGACCGGCCCCGAACCCTTTGAACATGCTCATACTCCGTGGAACTCGAATCCCTATGCACTCTACAATGTCTCCGGCGAAAGGGCGTTCCCCGGCGGAACCGATTGAATATCGGATCAATCCGGTGGGAAACTGGCCAAAGCAAGGCACCAATCGGAGGAAATGATGTCAGACCGGGTAACCGTAACCATGGACGGGGGCGTCGCCGACGTCCGTCTCGTCCGAGCCGATAAAATGAACGCTCTTGACGGGGCCATGTTCGACGCACTCATCGCGACGGGCGAAGAATTAAAGACGCAGAAGGGCTTGCGGGCCGTGGTGCTCTCCGGTGAAGGCCGTGCATTCTGCGCCGGGCTCGACATGGGCAGTTTCGCCCAAATGGCGGGGGGTGGCCACAAATCGGTTAACTCCGGTGGCGTTGGCGGATTGGGCGCGCGCGATTATGGCATCGCCAACAAAGCACAGCAGGTTTGCCTGGTCTGGCGGCAGATCCCGGTACCCGTGATTGCAGCCGTGCACGGGGTGGCTTTCGGCGGCGGCTTCCAACTCTCGCTTGGTGCCGACATGCGGTATGTCGCGCCGGATACAAAGATGTCGGTGATGGAGATCAAGTGGGGCCTAGTGCCGGACATGGCGGGGCTCTTGTTGATGCCGGGGCTGGCGCGCGCCGATGTGATGCGCGAACTGACCTTCACCGGCAAGGTGTTTAGTGGCGTGGAAGCCAAGGAGTATGGTTTCGCGACCCGCGTTTGCGACAATCCACGCGAGGAGGCTCTAGCAACAGCCAAAGAGATCGCCGGCAAGAGCCCCCATGCGATCCGGGCTGCAAAGCGTTTGCTCAATCTTTCTCTCGAAGCCGATGCGGCGACCATTCTGCTGGAAGAGACGAGAGAGCAAGTGGCCCTCATCGCGTCCCCCAATCAAGTGGAAGCGGTGATGGCCAACATGCAGAAACGTGTGGCGAACTTTGCCGACGTGAGTTGATTACTCCGCAGCCTTGTTCTGCTCACCAGCGGCCGGTCTCGCGCCTGCCGCTGTGAGCGCTGCATTCTTTGCGCCTTCGATATCGTAGGTTCGATTCATCATAATCCGCTGCGCGTTGAGCCCGCCGCCGGCCTGCAACGCGACGACGAGATGCCAGCCGCCATAGGCATCGGCGGTAAGATCGCGAATGAGATTGTATACGCGCATGCGGTCTTCGACATTCACGTCCGGTTTGGTGTGCAGATATTTGCGAATGTAGCGGCCCGACTCTTCGTTGCGCAGGTCTGTTTCCGTCGGCAGGGTAATAACAAGACCCCCACTCAGATCCTGCAGGTATTTGACGGCGTTGTGATAGTTTGCCGCGTAATAGTATTTGGCGGCATTAATGCCGAGGATATTCGGATGGATCATCCCGCCCGGCGTTTTCTCGAAATGACGGCAAGAATAATCGAGCCCCATACGCAGCATTTCGGTATAGCAGATAAGTTCTGCAATGGAGCTTTGCGCGATCGGATCGCGTTCCTTACCCTGCATTTCCGTGACGAGTTGAGCGAGTCCGACGAAAAGCCGGGAACTCTCGACGGACGCAACGACGCCTCCGACGCGCTCCCAAAGGCCCAGGGATTGGGCCAGGATCGAAGCAAGACGCACTTCTCCCGCGAGGAAGACGCGATCCCAAGGCACAAACACGTCGTCGAACACAACAAAGCCTTCCGGCATCGAATGATGGGCACTGGCGGGATAGTCGAACCGATTCAATTCGGCGGGAGCGAAGCTCCGGTTGATGATCTTCACGCCGGGAGCATTTACCGGGATCGAGAATGAAACCGCGTAGTCCGTTTCATCCTGTCGCATGCCTTTTGTCGGCATCACTACCAGTTCGTGTACCAGGGATGCCGCCGTTATGTGCAGCTTGGCGCCGCGGACAACGATACCTTCGCTGGTGCGTTTCACAATTCGTACATAAAGATCGGGATCATCCTGCTCGTGGGCTCGGCGTTTTCGGTCGCCCTTGGGATCAGTAATGACTTCCGCAGCCCGCAAGTCGTTGTCGCGCACATACCGATACATGCGCTCGATATTTTCGGCGTATTGCGGGTTCGCTTCCGCCACCGCGTCCTTGACGCTCATCAGCGCCATGAAGACGCCGGTCACGCCACCTACGATGGAAAGCTCGTGCATCATCTCCACGCGCTTGGTCAGGTCTTCCTCGGTACGTGGAATCTGGAACACGCGATGCGACCGGCTTCCCGTTTCGTCGACATAAGTCATCACCTCATGGCGGCGCGGATCCGAATGAATATAATCGCGCGAGGCGACTTCGATGGGAACGCGAAAGCGTGGATGTTTGGTGATGTCATTGATCTTCTCGCCATCCCAATAGGTCACGCGCCCATCGCGAAGGCTTTCAACATATTCTTGGGGAGATTTGAGAGTCATAATTTTCCTCCAAAGGTAGTAGCTTTGGAGGAATTCCGAACCATCAGGCGTACGGCGTCAAGCGGCGGCAAAACCCTGCATCACGGCAGCAAGGTGACGCACCCGTTCTGGCCCACCGAGAAGCTGGCGATTCAGCCCGATGCGTTTGAACCAAAAATGTAAGCCCAATAGATCGGTAATCCCGATGCCGCCGTGGACCTCGGTAGCTGTACGTGCCACAAACCGACCGATTTCGCTTAAATAGCTCTTCGCATGTGCAGCAGAAACCGAAGCGTCGCTTGGGATGGCATCGAATGCGTGTGCTGCGTACCAGACGAGAGAACGTCCAGGTTCAAGTTCGGCTGCCATTTCCGCGCAGAGATGTTTCACCGCCTGAAACGACCCGATCACGCGATCAAACTGCTTTCGGTCTTTGGAATAGTCGACCGCCTTCTCGATCATCTGCCAACCGGCGCCCAAGGTATCGGCCGCCAGCATCGTCCAACCTGCATCGCGAAGGGCCGCAAGAGCATTTCCATGAGCGAGAGGCTCCGCCTCCACATCCGTGAAAGACAGCTCGCCGAGAGATCGCGTGAGGTCAATCGTGGTCAGTGGGTTTTCGGTAATTCCCTTAGCAGTGGCGCCCACCAAATGCAGCTTGTTCTCCGTGTCTGCGACAATGAAGAACGCAGCATCGTCGAAATCCATCGCGAACATAGCTCGCCCGTTTAGCCGGCCGTCTTTCGCGATGACGCCACATCCATCACGCGCGCCGGCTATCTGTTCGGAGATGGCGACGCCGGCGGTAATTTCTCCGGCCGCCAATTTCGGTAGCCATTTCGACTGCTGAGCAGGACTTCCGGCGTGCAGAAGCGCAAGTGGTGCCATCACACAGCTTGCGACGAACGGAACCGGCGCAACATGACGGCCGAGAGCTTCAGAAACCAGTGCGGCATCAAGCAACTTTAATCCCACGCCGCCAAATTGTTCCGGAATAAGCAATCCAGGAATGCCGAGTTCGACAAGCGCCAGCCAAACATCCTCAGCGATCTCATTGGCATCTGCAGCCTCGCGGACGCGATCGAGCGGGCAAACACGATCGAGCGCGCGATTCACGCTGTCCTGCATCAGCTTCTGGTCATAATCGAGGCCGAATTCCATCGCTCACTCCCTCGCCAGCTTCGGCTCACGTGGCATGCCCAAACCGCGCTCGGCGATGATGTTCTTCTGGATCTGCGCAGTACCGCCGCCGATAATGAGGCCAAGGTCGAACATGTAAGCGCGCTGCCAGAATCCGTTGGCGCGCAGGTGCGGACTATCATGATAGAGTACGCCCAGTTCGCCCAACACGTCGATGGCGAAGGCGGCAAGCTGATGATTGAGTTCGCATCCTTCCAACTTCACGATGAGGCGTGCGAGACCAACATCGTTGCCCGCCGCCGCCGCGGTAAGAAGCCGCAGCCCATGGAACTGCATCGCCATCACACGGCCTTGTAACTGCATCAGCCGGTCGCGCAAGACAGGGTCATCCAGCAGCCGCTGTCCCCCGACAGTTTCTTCTTTCATCAATTCGATGATGGCATGGAGCCGCGCGCTGGCAGCGTTGGGATCGCCCAGCATCCCGCGTTCGTGCTTTAATGTTGCGTTGGCGACGAACCAGCCTTGCCCTCTTCCACCAACGACATTTCTCTGCGGGACACGGACGTCGGTAAAGAACACCTCGTTGAATTCGGCATTACCCGTCATCGTCTTCAGCGGACGAACTTCGATACCAGGTGTCTTCATCGAAAACAGGATGTAACTGATACCCTGGTGCTTGGCCCGTTCACTCTCCGTGCGCACGAGACAAAAAATCATGTCGGCGCTTTGCGCTGTCGAGGTCCATATCTTTTGGCCGTTGATTATGAAGTCGTCGCCGTCCTCCACGCCACGCGTTTGCAACGACGCGAGGTCGGAACCGGCGCCTGGTTCGGAATATCCCTGGCACCAGATGATTTCGCCGCGCAATGTGGGCGCGATGTACTGGCGCTTCTGCTCTTCACTTCCGACGTCCAACAGCGTCGGCACGAGCATGGAAATACCTTGCCCCGCCAATCCGGTTGGTGCTTTGGCGCGGGTAAATTCCTCGGCGATGATCCGGGATTTCAAAATATCTGGGTCGGCACCGTAACCGCCATATTCTCGCGGAATGGTGCGAGCCGCATAGCCGTTTTCAATAAGCCGTTTCTGCCAGGCCAACATCTCGGCAGAGGGGCGTCCGCCGCCATACGGCTTGGGGAAATCGGTCCGGTGACGTTCCAGAAATGCGCGCGTCTCTGCGCGAAAGTCCTCGTATTTTTTGCTATAGGCCAGGTCCATCTTCGCCCTCGGTTCCCGGAACTTGCACGACTGTTTTGCGGCGCGCAAGCATGTCAAGCGCTGAGAGATTAAATCTTCAAATCAGGAACGGTGCTTGCAAGCGCACGTTTTCTACCCGTCACCAAAAGGAGCGCAGAATGGCAAACAACGACAACAGAAATGCACAACAGCAGCAAAATAAAAATCCCGGTAACTTTGCCAATGACCCGCAGAAGGCCTCCGAAGCTGGCCGGAAAGGCGGAGAGCATTCTCAGGGCCACTCGCAAAGCACAAGCGGCAATCGCCAAAGGGATTCCAATCAGGGCGGCAAAGCCGATCAGCATCGCTGACCGCTCGGTTAGCTGCCTATCAAAGCCCCGCCGGCCGAATGGCCGCGGGGCTTTTTGGTTCCTTGCGAAAACTGCCGCTCAATGCACAATCGTGTCGTATTCTAAGTATTTCCAGCATTAAGACTGGAAACCTAGAGGAAACGCGGACGTGAATTACGAACACATTTCGGCGGTGGTGAAAGATCGGGTACTGACGCTAACGCTCAATCGCCCGGAAAAACTGAACGCTTACACCGCCCAGATGGGCGCGGAACTCGCCGATGCTTTCGAGCACGCCGATCAGAACGACGACATTCGTGTCATCGTCGTGACAGGCGCCGGACGTGGCTTTTGTGCGGGCGCGGATATTTCAGGCGGCGCGGGAAGTTTCGACACTGCCGACGGCAGGGGTGCCCATCTGTTCGGCAAGGCCGTAGACAAAACCGCGCCACGAGCAGGCGGATTCGTCGAAGCGATTTTCAAATGCCGCAAACCATCCATCGCTGCGATCAACGGCGCAGCGGTCGGGGTGGGTGCGACGCTCACCTTGCCGATGGACATTCGGATTGCGTCGGATACCGCCCGCTTCGGGTTCGTTTTCGCGCGGCGCGGACTGGTGCCGGAAGCGGGTAGCGCGTGGTTCCTGCCGCGCATCGTGGGACTGAGCAAGGCGATGCAATGGTGTCTTTCCGGCAGGCTGTTCAATGCGGCCGAAGCGCTCGCAGCGGGGCTTGTGAGCGAAACCGTGGTGCCAGAGGCATTGCTTGCGCGCGCGCAAGAAATCGCCCGCGAGATAGCCGATGAAACTTCTGCGATTTCCGTCGCGCTGACGCGACAGATGCTTTGGCATTATTCCGGCGCGCCCGATCCATTCGAGCTTCTGAAGGTCGACGGACCGCTCTCCGTGGAATTGGGTGGAACCGCCGATGTGAAAGAGGGTGTGTCTGCATTCCTCGAAAAGCGCCAACCGAAATTTCCCGGCCGCGTATCGAAAGACATGCCGTCCCGGTCGCCATTCCGAAAATAGGATCGAAGATGAAAGAAAAAGATTGGAAGACCATTTCGGACATTCCGATAACCCATGCTGAGGAGCGCCCGGACGCAGTGGCGTTTTCTTTCGAAGGCCGGAACACGACATTCGAGGAATTCAACCGGCACACCAATCAGGTCGCCAACGCGTTGTTGGCAGCAGGCGTAAAGAAAGGCGATCGTGTCTGCTATCTCGGTAAGAACAGCGACCACTATTTTGAATTGTTTCTCGGCGCGGCAAGGATGGGCGCAGTCACGACGCCGATCGGCTGGCGATTGGCTCCTCCGGAAATCGCTTATATCGTCAACGACTCTCACGCTCCATTCTTCTTCGTCGGACCCGAGTTCACTGGCGCCGCGAAAGAAGTCTTGAAGGATGCTCCCAACGTCAAAACCACAATCGCTATGGAAGGTGGCGTCCCCGAATGGCAGAGTTTCGAAGCGTGGCGGGATGCACAGCCGGCGACAGCCCCAAATGTGGAATTGAAGCCGAACGACATCGCGATACAGCTCTATACATCCGGTACCACCGGCCGCCCGAAAGGCGCGATGCTTATGCATTCCAACTTCGTCGAAACGCACCACATACTCATGGATGCCAAAATCGACTGGAACACATGGACCGATGACGATGTAAGCCTCGTCGCAATGCCGGTTGCTCATATCGGCGGTTCGGGTTGGGGGCTGTGGGGTTTGCGCGCCGGCGCAAAGAATGTGGTTGCACGCGAGTTCAATCCCGGCGAGGTATTGGACTTCATCGCAAAAGAACGCATCAGCAAGATATTTCTCGTGCCTGCCGCCATTCAGATCGTGTTGCGCGATCCGCGTGCACGTCAGACGGATTATTCGCGCATGAAACATGTGGGCTACGGCGCCTCGCCTATTCCGCTTGATCTGTTGCGTGAAGCGGTCGAGGTCTTTGGTTGCGGCTTTGCTCAGATGTACGGGATGACGGAAACGACCGGAACCATCGTTGCTTTGCCGCCGGAGGACCATGATCTGAACGGCAATCAACGCATGCGGTCCGCAGGCAAACCGCTACCGGGCGTGGAGGTGGCGGTATTGGACGAAGCCGGCAACAAGCTGCCGCCGGGGCAAGTGGGCGAGATCGCCACGCGCTCACCATGGAACATGGCGGGCTACTGGAATTTGCCGGAAGCCACCGCCAAAACGATCGATCAGGACGGCTGGCTACGGACCGGCGACGCGGGGTATCTCGACGAAGACGGTTACGTTTACATCCATGACAGGGTGAAAGACATGATCATCACCGGCGCCGAGAACGTGTATCCGGCGGAGGTAGAGAGCGCGATTTATGGCCATCCCGATGTCGCCGACGTGGCGGTTATCGGCGTGCCGGACGAGAAATGGGGCGAAGCCGTGAAAGCCATTGTCGTTCCGAAACCCGGTAAGTCACCCGATCCGCAGGATATTATTGCGTTCGCGCGCACACGCGTCGCAGGCTACAAAGCGCCGAAGAGCGTGGATTTCATCGAGGCGCTGCCAAGAAACGCGTCCGGAAAAATCCTGCGCCGTGAGCTGCGCGAGCCATTCTGGGCCGGCAAGGAACGGCGTGTGAACTGAGAAGGAAAGCGGATAGGATCCTTCCAAAGGTGGAGGAAACATGGTCGCGATTCACACCCAGGAGCGCTTGAAGATTTCGCCGGCTGCAGGTGCCGCCGGTGCATATATGACCGGCATTGATCTTTCGAATACGCTGGATGAGGAAGAGGTCGCCGCGCTTCGTCACGCGCTCTTGCGTCATCAGGTCGTAGCACTTCCCGATCAGAAGATCTCACTTGACGATCTGGAGCGGTTGACCGATGCGCTGGGCGGGCGCGATGTGACGCCATTCGTGAAACCGATGGAAGATCGCCCTTATGTCATTCGCATCCTGAAAGAGAAGGATGAGAAGCTCAACTTCGCCAATGCATGGCACACCGATCTGTCATATCTGCCTGCGCCGCCGAGTTTCACGCTGCTTTATTGTCTGGAAGCACCGCCTGTCGGGGGAGATACCGTGTGGGCCAATCAGTATCTTGCTTATGAAACGCTTTCGCCCGGATTGCGGGAGACGTTGCGCGGATTGGATGCGGTGCACTCGGCGGGGATGGCGTATGGGACGGGGGGTTATCTTGACGGCGTGAAAGACAAGATGTCGACCCCCATTGCGCCGTCGAAGGAGGCTTATCGCGAACACACCCATCCCGCCGTCATCGCGCATGCGGAAACCGGGCGAGCGGCGCTGTTCGTCAATCCGGTCTACACCACGCGCATTTCAGGCTGGAGCAATGCGGAATCGAATGGGCTGCTGCAGCATCTCTATCGCCATTCGGTGAACGAGAATTTCACCTGGCGTCTACGTTGGGGAGAAGGCACGCTCGCCATCTGGGACAATCGCTGCACGCAGCATTTCGCGCTCAACGACTATCACGGCTACCGCCGTGAGATGGTGCGAACGAGTGTGAAGGGAACCGCGCCGGAACGGGCTTAGCGGCCTTGCACGTTGTCGTCGAAGGTGTGGGCGATGCGCATGAACTCTTGCGCTTCTTCGACCAGCCCGTGCTTGAACCATGCGACGCGCACCTGGCTTCCGACATTGTTATATCCGATCAGGTTCAGGTTCAGCCCGTATTCGGGCCACATCGGCTCGCGCTGTTTCTGTTTGTATTCGCGGGCCTGGATGATGGCGGCCATGCCGACGATCTTTTCATGCGGATTCGCAAGCGACCATTCCTCCAGCACTTCGCGGGAATAGCCCGAGATGCGATAGGACAGATGATGCCGGCGATATTCCGGCGAGACGAGGCAGCGATACATCGCAAAGCGCGCGCGCAGTTGCGGGAGCATGTTGAATTCGGCGGTGGAGACGGCCACCAGTCTTTCGTCCACGTAAGCCGCGGCGACCAGTTCGGGGATGCGGCGTTCGATTTCCGGCGGCGCAATGAGGCGCATGGCGCGCCAGAATTCGCGGGCATCCTGCTCGATCTTCGGGTCGGCGCGGCGCCAGGCGGGGCGGAATTCGAAACCTTCGGAATCGTCGGACATGACGTATGGACCTGCTGCGGTTGGCGGTGCTGATTATAGGCGGGGGCGAGCGCTCAAAAAAAGGTCGGCAACAATCTTGTCGCGACACGGCGCACCGAGTCGGGATCGCGGCCCAGCATTTCGCGCAATTGCGGGCCGATGACGGCGTCTCCGAAGGCACAGAGCGTCATGATCAGAATGGCGGATTGGATGCGGCGCGGCTTATCGACCGGCGAAGACCCGCTCTTTTTATCGATGGCGTCCACCAGCTCGGAAACGGCAGCGCGGATGGGCTCCAGATGGGCCTGGCGCTGGGAGAGCGCGATCCAGGCGGCAAGCATTCCGGCGCCGCCCTGATCGAAGGCATCGAATACCGCATCCACCAGCGCCCGGGCGCTGGCTTCATCGGAGCGCACCTTGCCCACGGCTTTGGCGATGGCTGCCGTGAGATCGTGCACCATGGCCACCATGAGCGCGGATTGAAGCTCGTCCGCCGAACCGAAATGGTGGATCAGATTGCCATGCGTCATGCCGAGATCGTCGGCGACGGCCATCAGGGTGACGCCCTCAGGCCCGTGTTTCAGAAGCAATTTGCGGGCGGAGACAAGCGCTTCCTCCCTCGCTTCAGCCGCCGAACGGCGTCTGCGGCGGCGAGCTGTCTTGGCCTGCCTGGTAACCCCCACTGTCGACATTTTGTCTTTTATAGTGACACGGATGTCAAAACTCAGGATTGCGTGTTTGAAAGCAAAACGCAAACCCTCAGAGGCCGAAGAGGGAAAAAATCTCTCGGGATTGAACGGCTTGTAGGGCTTTCGCCTACCGAGGCTCCTTATGGCCAAAAGGCGGGGGCATCTTCCGCCGCTTTCGCTTTGGATGGACGCAGTCCCGCCTTTTGGCCCAACGCTACGGCAGGCGGAGAAGCCGGCCAGCCATCACGCGTTGCTGCCTTCCGCACCTTTGCTGTTGTCTGCGGGTTTCTCGGCGCGGGATCGCCAGGCCCCACACCAAACGGACGCACGCAAGCTGGCGCCCTACCGTGTCTGTTCTCGCGTCGCGTTGCAGAAGCCAAAACCGGCCGTCGCCGGCACCGCTGCGTTTATAGGTGTTTCTGTCCTCAAATAACTCCTGAACAGGAATATAGAACATCACAAAAACAGTTTCAAGACCTATTTATAGGAAATATTTTCTACAACGTGCACAACAGCTTACCGGTCTCCATCAAGGACTTAGCGAAAAGCGGGCGGCGAAAAAAATTCGCCGCCCGCTTCCGTAAAATGAACCAAGATCACCAGTTCTTCGTGATGCGCAGGCCGAACAGGCGTGGATCGGTGGTGAAGATGTTGGTGGCGAGTGCCGTGTCATCGGAGTTCAGAAACGCGCCGGTAATGGCGGTCGTATCGAGCACGTTCTTGACATAAGCCATAGCCTGCCAGCCAGCCTGGTTGGTGAAGATTAGGGCAAAGTTCAGATTTGTGTACCCATGAAGCTGATCATATGGCTGGTCGTTGAAGACGCGAGCGAACGAGTCGCCTTGCCAATAAAAGTCGCCCCGCAAGGTGCCCGCCCACGTCTCACTCAGAGGCATTGTGTACTGCCCACCAAACGAAATCGTGAAATGTGGCGCATTCGGAAGCTGGTTGCCGCCGAGATTTTTTGCAAAGCCCTCGCCGTTATGCGTTTCCTGTGCGATGACAGGATCGGTGGCGTCGTAACCCGTGTGTATTCCGGGATCCGTGCCGGGGTCCATTCCTAGGCTGTAAGCGTAGAAGCAAGATTGGGCCAACGCCGCGGAATCAAAGACGAACCCCGGTGTCGAATTATTTCCACCGGCATTGGCTCTAAAGCCGGAAATTAGTTCGTTGATAACATAGGTCGGAAATATGCAGCTCGATGTTTGCGTTGGGAAAGGTCTGAGCAACATCCAATCGGAGTGACCGGCTGTGCGATCCATGAGGTCGATTGCCTGTTGGCCGTTACCGATGCGCGTATCCTCATAGCCACCTGCAAAATTGAATTTTAATCCTGGAAATGGTTCCCACGTTGATTCCAACTCCGCACCTTTAACTGTCGCGTTGAAATTGAAATTGAGTGCCGTGCGGTCGACGATTTCTGATATCTGATAGTCCTTATAGTCATAGTAAAAGATATCGGCATTGAGCGTCAGCGCGCCATCCAGCAGCGTGTTCTTTGTCCCGAGTTCGAACGCATTCACAAATTCCGGCTCGAAGGTCAGCGGATGTGTGTAGTTGCTGGGCGATTCGATCTTCACACCTTGAATGACAATCGGAACCACCCCGGGAGGATTCGCGCCGCCGCCCTTATAACCGCGCGAATAAGAGCCATAGACTAGCGTTTGATCGGTGAAGTCGAGCTTTGGCGTCCAGTTGGCAACAAACCGACCGGTCCATTCTTTCCACTCCTGATCGATATTGCCGAAGCTTGGATAGCCTTTGCCCGCCACAATGGCCCAGCTCGGAATCTCGGTGAAGCTCTTGCTATCATCCGTCCAGCGCAAACCACCAGTCAGCTTTATGTCCGGTGCGACCTGATAATAGACCTCGCCGAAGCCGGCCCAAGAGTGCAGCCTATAAGGGTTCTGGTTACGAAAATAGTTGTGGCCCTGCCCATCGATCTTACTGAGTGGATTGGGGTCAACATAGCCGCAGCCGAGACCAAAAAGAGTGTTGTCGAAATTGAAATTGGTTGTGGCAGGTTGGGGATTGCATGAATTGGCCATAGCGGCATCAAAGGGGATATGCGGCACGAGTTGATTGTAGTGCGTCCCGCCGCCAACGGTTACGTTCATATTTTGCTGGAACACGCTCAGAAGATTCGAAAAGACATAGTAGTCTTCGAGCGTATGGTAATGGAGATAGGATGAACCGACACTGAAATTAAGTGCTCCAGAGTAATTCGAGGCCAGCCGCACTTCCTGATAAAATTGCTCTGCCCGTTCCTGAGAAACGTCCTCGGCAAGGAATCTGTTTGAGCAGCCCAATTGCGGATCGCAATAGATGCCGTCATATCCGACCGGTGTGCTCTCATTGGTCGCAGGAATAAAGACGTTCGGAACTGTGTTGAAGCGATTGAAGTCCTCGGTCGAATATAGTTGATCTTTGTTATACCCTGTTTGAGAGGTCAATGTGAGCGTCGGCGTAATGCTGTAGTCTGCGTTGAACTCAAACGTATCGTTTTTTGCACGATAACTTGGCTGCAAGGCCGAACCGATGACACGCAAATCATGCGATTGATCGAGCGTTCCATAAGGATTGAGTCCCGGCTGCATAATAACAAAGAGGAATTCGGTAACTTGAATGAATGGAATTGTGTAGGGATTGGGTACGCCGAAAGCTGACGGCGTGTAGAGCGAGCCGGGCTTGCAGCCTTGACTGAGGAAAGCATCGCCGCCCACATCAATGTTCGTCACCAACCCATCCGGACCATCCACAGAAGACGGTCCCGGATCGGTATGGCAAAGCGTCTTTGCGCTTCGCAAACGGTCGTCGTCCTCGCTAAAGTGTTCCCACACGAATGTGGCTTGAAGATTTTCGACCGGCTTAAAGCCGACCGACAGCCGCGTTGACCACAAATCGCGGCCGTCGACAGGCGCGTTCAAAGTTGTGTCGTAGGTGTACCCATCACGCTTTGTCCATTCGCCTGCGGCGCGGATATCTAGCTTGTCGCCGATGATCGGAATATTTAGCATGCCTTCGAGACGCCGATTGTTGTAGTTTCCGACATCCAGTGACGCCATAGCTTCGTACTGATCAGTTGGCTTGGCTGAACTTAGATTGACCACACCCGCGGTGGCGTTCCGTCCATACAGAGTACCTTGCGGCCCGCGCGCCACTTCGACGTTACTGACGTCGAAGAACTCCTGTTCGAAGAAGTGATTGCGGATGAACGGAATATCATTGAACGCAACAGCAACTGCGGGGTCGGTCGATACCGAAATGGCTTGCGTGCCAATTCCGCGGATTTGGATGCTATAACCGGTGAAGTTTGTCTTGGTAAAGGTTAGGTTTGGTACCTGCTTCACAAGGTCCGGGCCGCCTGCGGTTTGCGTGGCGGTCAGTTGTTCTTGCGAAAGAGCGGTAATCGCGATGGGAATGCTTTGCACATCCGCTCCACCGAGCTTCGACGATGTGACCGTCACCGTTTCCACCGCTTCGCGCGCAGGAGAAGCCTGAGCAAGTTGCATCGGCTGTACCGTCACGGCCTGGCTTGATGCACCCACTGGCAATAAACCGACGGTGCCCGGCGCGGTGTTGATGGATTTGAAGCCGGTGCCCGACAACAGCCGGGAGAGCGCCGCGTCCGCGCCCATGTCACCCTGCACGCCGCGCGTGTGAACACCTTTCACGGCATCCGTCGACACAAGAAGCTGTGTGCCGGTTTGGCGGGCGTACACATCGAGCGCCGTCTTCAGATCGCCCGCCGGGATGTTGAATTGTTCGGCTGTGGCGGCTGTCGCCAATGTTGCGATGGCGGTTCCGGCGATCAGTGTGCGTTTCAGGCTCTTGTGCATCTTTCCCCCTCATTTGCGGACCTTGCGCCCGCGCGATGCGAAATCCGTGGTCAGTGCGAAATGGCGATGTCGTTGCCCCGCTTCTCGACCTTGAGGCCTAAGACGCGGTGGGCGGTGTTGACGAAGGCTTCGATGTTGTCGGCGCGGAATGTGCCGGCGATGCGGGTTTGGGCTGTTTTTTCGTCGGTGACGATCAGCTTGCGGGTGTTGTAGCGGTTGAACTCCGCCACCACGTCGGCGAGTGTGCGGTCGTTGAAGACGAGGACGCCGTTGCGCCAGCCGAGATCGGTTTCCAACTGTTTGGCAAGCGTACGGCTGCGCGTGAGTTTGGTTGCGGTGGCGACGATCACATCGCCTTCGGTGAGGATCGTGGGTTTGGTCTCGCCGCCATTCGGTTCGAGCTGCACGCGGCCATCGAGGACGGCGACTTTCAGCCCGCCGGTCTCGCGGCGGATGACGAATTTGGTGCCGAGATCGGTGATGCGGCGATCGCCCGCCACCACGGTGAAGGGACGCGTCGCATCGTGCGTGACGTCGAAATAGGCTTCGCCCTTGTCGAGCCAGACTTCGCGGGAATGCGCGGTTTGCGCCACGCGCACCGATGAATCCGTATTCAGTTCGATTTTTGTGCCGTCGCCGAGCGTGAGGATTTCGCGGCCGCCGACGGTGGTGGAATAGGTTTTCCAGTCGGGGGTCGTCACATACCAGGCGGTTGCGCTGCCGCAGACGGCGAGCAGCACAATAGCGGCGGCGAATTTGAATATCGGACGCGAGGCGGGCGCGCGGGTTTCGCTGATGCGTCTCGGGCTCGGCTGGAAGGCGGTGAGGCGGTTGGTGTCTTTCCAGGCAGCTTCCAGACGCCAGAAGGCGGCGCGATGGGCGGGCGATTGATCGAGCCAGGTGTCGAGTTCGGCCTGATCGGCGGCGCACCATTCGTCGCGGTCGCGCCGTTCGATCCAGGTGGCGGCCATGGTGTTGATTTCGGCACTCATGGTTTCGGCTCCGATGCGTCGCCGAAGAAAAGGTCGGCAAGGGCTGCCACGCCGGTGGTGATGTGGGCGGCCACGGTTTTTTCGCTGATGCCCATGCGTTGGGCGATTTCCTTGCGCGACAGACCTTCAATCCGGCGCAGCACGATGGCTTCACGGCAACGCGGCGGGAGGTCTTCGAGCGCTGCGTAGAGACGGCGCAAGCTATCGCGCGCGATCACCGTGCGATCCGGGCCGGGAATTTCGGAGGCCGTGCCGATGGCATCGAGATCGGCGACGGAATCGATGGTGACCACGCGCTCGCGATGGACGCGGTTGATGAGAAGATTGCGCGCGGTGGCGAAGACGAAGGCTTTGGTGCGTTCGGGGATCTGGGTTTCACCCGCGGCCAGCACCTGGGCGTAGACTTCCTGGCGGATGTCTTCGAGATCGGCCTTGTTGCGCCAGTTCTGGTGCAGGAAGTGCATCAACATCGGCTCCAGCGGCAAAACCTCGCGGACAAACCATTCCTTCGCCTTGGACGCAGTCATGGATGCATCCGCACGCGAGGGCGCGCCTGCCCGGCCTGTTTCAGGTGTCTCGTTCATCGCAGGTCAGTTTGCGACCACGCCTATAAGACAAGGAAGGGGTGCGGAGGTCTTAGTGGGCGGCGGGAGATTTTTTCGGCGCAAGATTGTTGCGGGCGGCACGCGAAAACGCGGAGGGCGCGGAGACTGGAAATCTCCGCGCCCTCCGCGTCTCCGCGTGAACAGAAATTGGGTCGCCGGCCGCGAACGGCCTGCGAAGAGCTACCAGTTCTTCGTGAGCCGGATGCCGAACAGGCGCGGATCGGTGACGAAGATGTTGGTCGTCAGGGCCGAGTCGTCGGAGTTCAGGAACGCGCCCGTGATGGCCGTGGTGTCGAGCACGTTCTTGACATAGGCCATCGCCTGCCAGCCGTCCTGATTGGTGAAGATCAGGGCGAAGTTGATGTTGCTGTAGCCGTGGATCTGGTCATACGGCTTGTCGTTGAAGACGCGGGCGTACGAGTCCGACTGGTGGTAGAAGTCGCCGCGCAACGTGCCCGCCCAATCTTCGCTGACCGGCATCGAGTATTGCGCGCCGATCGACAGAGTGAGATGCGGCGCATTGGGAAGCTGGTTGCCGCTGATGTCCTTGTCGAAGCCGAGGCCGTCATGCGGCGCGGATGCCGGATCGAAACCGGGATAGCCCGGCAAATTGATCGGGTCGGGATTGGGCACATACGGCGCCAACGTCACCGGATCGACGGGCGTATCGGCATAGCCGCCCGGGATATAAGCGACGCAAACGCCGTTGACGAGCGGGCCATGGCCGGCAAGCAACTCGTTGATGACGTAAGTGGGGAACACGCAATTCGAGGTTTGCGTGATGAACGGCTTGACCACCATCCAATCGGGATGTCCGGCGGTGCGATCCATCAGGTCGATGGCCTTGCTGCCGCT
>DASZYI010000191.1:0-5099 GCA_035545475.1 Rhizomicrobium sp. | reverse complement strand
GTCGATCCGGTGGCCGTCGAGTTCGCGGTTGGCCTTGGCTTCCTGAGCGGCCGACAGCCTGCGCGCCGCCTTCGGCTGGCCATGGGCAAGACGATTGGCGCTCGCGCGCGCTTCATCCTGCTTGCGCTTGGCCTGCTTGCGGACGGTTCGCAGATTGATCAGCTCAGCCATCAGTTGCCGCCCCTCGATGGTGTCACGGTACGGAAGGCACCGGGAGTTGATTTGCGTCCAAACGTCGCCGCCAAATGTGCCAACACATGGGCAAATTTCGGACCTTATCAAGTTATCCCGACCTATCGTTTGGTACATTGTAGCGCTCGTTCAAGACTCGGTTCGTCGATCGAAATAAAAGTGGTGTGAAAGGTGGCCGAATACAGTCAGTAGAAAAACGTATAGTCGTCCGGGCGGCGGGCGATGGCAAATATATCTATTTGAAAAATCATAGTGGTATCTTGGCATGGACAAGAGTTCATCGCGGAATGATTGCACGACAAGATGGCGTCCCGGATTGCGGGACGTTTCTCATGTGTAAAATATTACCGCAAAACTTCCGGTGGCGGGGCTGAAAAAATCGACGTCCTGGCTGTGCCCCTGCCCGTTTGATCGAGAGAGATGGCCCAACGGGCGCCAGGCCATCCATTGCCTGAACGAACACCGCCAAGGCCGTTTTCTTCCCCTGCGTGTTGCAGGGTCCTGCCACGCGCAATGCGCATGAGAGGCGCGGCCGGAACGGCGGCGTTCTCCCAGCGTCAGGACGGCCCGATCATTTTCTCCGCCCGCACCAGCCGGTCGAATTCGGCGCCGGTGACAAAGCCGAGCTTCACGGCTTCTTCCCGCAAGGTGGTGCCGTTGGCGTGCGCGGCCTTGGCCACCTGCGCCGCCTTGTCGTAGCCGATAACGGGCGACAAGGCGGTCACCAGCATCAGCGAACGCTGCATCAACTCGCGGATACGTGGCTCGTTTGCCTTGATCCCGGCGACGCAATTATCGGTGAAGGAATTCACGACGTCGCCGAGAAGGCGGATCGACTGCAACATGCAGTGCGCAAGCACCGGCTTGTAGACGTTGAGCTCGAACTGGCCCTGGCTGCCGGCGACCGTAATGGTCGTCTGATTGCCGAAGACCTGGCAGCACACCATGGTGAGCGCTTCGACCTGAGTCGGATTGGTCTTGCCCGGCATGATGGAGGAGCCGAGTTCGTTCGAGGGCAAGATCAATTCGCCAAGGCCGGAGCGCGGACCGGACCCGAGCAGGCGGATGTCGCTGCCGATCTTGTAGAGCGCGGTGGCCGCGGCATTGAGCGCGCCGTGCACGAAGACATAGGCATCGTGGCCGGCCATGTGCTCGAACTTATTGGGCGCGCTGACGAAGGGCAGCTTGGTGAGCTCGGCGATGCGCTTGGCGAAAGCCTTGGCGAATTTCGGATGGGTGTTGAGCCCGGTGCCGACCGCGGTGCCGCCCTGCGCCAGCGGGTAAAGCTCGCGGCTCGCGACGTCGATGCGCGCGAGCGCCGATTTCACCTGCGCCGCGTAGCCGGAAAATTCCTGACCCAGGGTCAGCGGTGTCGCGTCCATCGTATGGGTGCGGCCGATCTTGATGATGTCTTTCCACGCCTGCGCCTTGTCGTTCAGTGCGTTGCGCAGCATCTGCAGCGCGGGCAAGAGCGCGTGATGGATTTCCTCCGCGCAGGCGATATGCATGGCCGTCGGATAGGTGTCGTTCGACGACTGGCTCATGTTCACATGGTCGTTCGGATGCACGGGCTTCTTCGAGCCCATCTCCCCGCCCAGCATCTCGATGGCGCGGTTCGAGATCACCTCGTTCGCGTTCATGTTGGATTGCGTGCCGGAGCCGGTCTGCCACACCACCAGCGGGAAGTGATCGTCGAGCTTGCCTTCGATCACTTCCTGCGCCGCCTTGACGATGGCCTCGCCGATCTTCTTGTCGAGATGGCCGAGCGCCATGTTCGTTTCGGCCGCCGCCCGCTTGACGATGCCGAGCGCGCGCACGATGGGAAGCGGCTGCTTCTCCCAGCCGATCTTGAAATTGCCGAGGCTCCTCTGCGCCTGCGCGCCCCAATAACGGTCCGAGGCAACTTCAATGGGACCGAACGTGTCGGTCTCGGTGCGGGTTTTGGTCATTGATCTGTCCTACGCAGTCCAGGGGTTGATGATCTTAGCGCCTGTGTGTGAGAAATCCGCCATGTCGCGCGTTGCCACTGTGGCGCCCTGCGCCCGCGCTATGGCCGCGATCTGGCAGTCCGCGAGCTTGGGCTCCAGATTGGCCCGGCGGCGCTTCAGGAAAACATCGGGCATTTCTCGTGCGGCGTCGCGGTCGAAAGGCAATATGCGGTCGTCGAACAGGTTCAGCATGGTGTCGATGGCGCGCTGCAATTCTGCTTTCCGCCGTCCCTCCGCCATCGTTGCAAGACCGATCAGCAATTCGGTCTCCGTAATGGTGGTGGTCCACAATTCGTGAATATCTTGCATGTCGAACCATGCCTCCACAGCCTGGCTCGGGCGGGCTTTTGTGAACTCCGACAGTACATTGGTGTCGAGAAGTATCATTTCTTCCGGCGAAAGGGCCGCGCGTCCTCGGCAAAGGACGGAAGATCGCTGATAGGCTTGCGTGTGGGGATTTTCAGTTCGACTGGGCCACGCCTCTGCGTGAATTCCATGAGCGGCCTGACCAGATCCAGGCCAGTCTGCGCTTTTGATGGCCGGGAGGTGGCCGTCTTGTTCAAGATATCCCGCACTTCCGCTTCCAGCGAGCGTCCGTTCTCAACGGCGCGTTTGCGCAATCGCTTCTTCACGTTGTCGTCAAGGTTGCGAATGGTGATGCTGGCCATGCAATCAACCTAATCATTGATTGCATTGATTGCAACGGGCCTATTTCTTGCGGAAAGCGTCCAGGTTCACCACTTCGCCTGCGGTCGGCAGAACCTCGTCGGTGTTCTCGGCCTTGACCGGCGGCGCGGGGGGCTTTTCCTTGGGCGCAGGCAAGGACGTTGGCAACGCTGCGACGGGTGCGGGCGCATTTGCCTTGTCCGCTTCCTCGCCGCCCTTGAATTGCAATCCGAATTGCACGCCGGGATCGAAGAAGGCCGTCAGCGCGGCAAATGGAATGGTCAGCGTCGCGGGCAATTTGCGGAACGAGAGCGCCACCTCGAAAAGATCTTCCTTCACCTTCAGCCCCCAAAACTGGTGCTGCAGGATGATAGTCATCTCGTCGGGATATTGCTCCTTCAGGAAATCGGGAATGTCCACACCCGGAAAATGCGTCTTGAATGTCAGGTAGAAATGATGCGAACCGATCAGCCCTTGCTTCTCGATCCGGCGCAACGCATCGCGCACGACGGAACGCAGCGCCGCGTCGGTCAAAGCCTGATAACCGATATAATCTTTTGCCATGTATCTCAGCCCAATTCTGCGAGAGACTAGGCGCGAGGACTTTCCTGTCAATTGTCCCGCGCGCTTGCGGCACGCGAACATTTGTGTCAGTTGCATAAATTCAATAGCTGGCTGGAGATAGGCCGTGTCGGTTGCCACCGCTTTGGAGCCCACGCCGCAGCGTTTTCGCCCTTCCGCGCCGGTTCCGCACACGCACACGCCGACAACGATTCGGTTCCTCGTCGATCTCGCCCGCAACCCGATCGAGGCATTCGGCCAGTACGCCTATCACGAGCCATACGTCTATAAGCGGTCATGGATTCGGCACCTGCTTATGGTGAACGATCCCGATGGCGTGCGGCACGTCCTGCTCGACAATGCAAGCAACTATGTGAAAAGCGATCAGGCGGTGAAGCGCGTGCGCCCTGTCGCGGGCAACGGGCTGCTCACCGCGGAAGGCGCAAGCTGGCGGTTCCAGCGCCGCACCGCCGCTCCCATTTTCCAGATGCGCAAGGTCGCAGGCTTCACGCCGGAGATGACAGCGGCCACGCAAGCCATGCTCTCGCGCTGGGGAACGCTCGGCGACAACGCCGTGATCGACATCGGCGAAGAAATGATGCGGCTGACCTTCGACATCATCTCGCGCACGGTCTTTTCCAACGAGATCACCACGGATTACGGCAAGATCGCCCATTCCATGGCGACTTATCTGGATAATCTGGGCCGCATCACCATTCCCGATGTGATGGGCCTGCCGGGCTGGTTCCCCACGCCGGGACGCCTGCGCGCGCGGCCCGCGATCAACTTCTTCCGCAAGGAACTGGGCGTGTTGATCGACCGCCGCCGTGAAAGACTGGAGCGCGATCCCAAGACCGTTCCCGACGATCTGCTGACCCTGCTGCTCACCGCCAAAGACCCGGAAGAAGGCGCGCTGTTCAGCGAGGCGGAGGTTTACGACAATGTCTCGACCTTCGTGCTCGCGGGACATGAGACGACGGCCAACGCCCTGACCTGGACGTTCTATCTGCTCTCGCAATTCGCCGAACACGACGCGTCGGTGGCGAGCGAAGTGCGCAACACCCTCAAGAAGGACGGTGCGACGTCGGACGATGTGGCCTCTCTACCCTTCACCCGCGCCGTGATCGAAGAATCCATGCGACTCTATCCGCCCGCGCCGATCTTCGCGCGCGATTCCCTGAATGGCGACAATGTCGGCGGCGTCGAAATCGAACCCAACACTGCAATCATGATCGCGCCCTGGGTGATCCATCGCCATCGCAAGCTGTGGGATGCGCCGGATTATTTCATGCCCGAACGCTTCGCGCCCGGCGCGCGCGAAAAGATCAATCGCTTCGCCTACATTCCCTTCGGCGGCGGCCCGCGCATCTGCATCGGCATGGCGTTCGCGATGCAGGAAGCCATCGTGATCCTGTCAACGATCGCGCAGCGTTACCGGCTGGAATTGTTGCCGAACCAGAAAGTCGAACCATTGGCGCGCATCACCTTGAGACCGAGATACGGTCTGAAGATGAAGTTGGTGAAGCGCTCCTAATCTCACCTCCCCACAAGGGGGAGGTCGAACAAATCCGAAGCGTAGCGAAGGATTTTTCGGGTGGGGGACCGTGGTCGAACTCGGCCCCCACCCGGATCGCTTCGCTCTCCGACCTCCCCACAAGGGGGAGGTGAGAAACCTAAAAATAAATCCCCAGC
>DASZYI010000190.1:0-7631 GCA_035545475.1 Rhizomicrobium sp. | reverse complement strand
GCCTTGCGCACGAACCAGCCGTAGAACGGGATCATTCCCAATTCGCGCTTGAAGACCATCGCGGGTTTGTTGAGGAACACATAGAGCGCGATGGTGTCCCACATGCTCATATGTTTGGCGGCGGCGAGCACGGGTTCGCTGGGCGGCGTGCCGCGCACCTCGTAACGAATGCCTGCGATCACGCGTAAGCCCCAGAACGTCGCGTGACACCAAAGCAGGGCGGCGCTGCGCATCGCGCGCGGCGGCAGCAGCAGGAGCGGCGTGTAAAGCAGGCTCAGCACTGTTGAGGAGAGCGCGAACCACAGAAAGAAGATGGCCGAACGGATGACGACGAGGATCATGTCTTGTCCTCGTTCAGTTTGGCGATGAGCGGGTTGATCGCGCGGTTCATCGCCACGCTCGCCAGATATTTGGCGTATTCGCTGTTGAGCAGTTTCAGCGTGTGCGGATCGCGCCACCAATGCACGAAATCGATATCTTCGGGTTGCACCGGATAGGGCTGGAGCGTCACCCCGGGCATCGCGGTGGAGAATTCCGTCAGCGTGCGCGGCATGTGGTAATTCGCGGTCACCACGATCAGGCTTTTGTAATCGTGGGTCAGCACCCAGTCCGCGGTTTCCTGTGCGTTGCCGCGCGTGTCGGCGGCGATGAAGCCCAGATCCGCGCAGCAATCGAAACGGCGCTTGCCGTGCGCCACGCGTTTCAGGTCGGCCTTGGAGGCGGAAAGATCGACCCCGGTGATGAGCAGGCGTTTGCCCAATCCCTGTTCCAGCAACGACGCGGCGCGGTCGAGACGCAACTCGCCGCCCGTCAGCGCCACGATGGCGTCGGCGCGGTGCGGTTTGCGCGGCGGCTTGGTCACATCCTCGACGAAGAGGAAAAGCCCTGTGACATAGGCGATGGCGGCCAGCACGATGAGCGAGAACAATCTGCGCATTCAGTAGATTTTCCGCAAAGCCGCCATCACCGAAATCCGCGTGGTGACCCAGGCGATGAGGCCCGATCCCGCGGGCACCGCGATCAGCCACAGGGCCTCCAGCGGCTTGAGCGACATGGGCGGCAGGAAGGGCACGGCTTCATAGCCTGCCATTTCCAATCCGCCTGCCGCGACGAAAACGATGGCCGCGATGCCCGCCCCCACTGCGGAAGCCGCCAGCGCGGACAGAAAATAGTGGCGCTCGAACGCGCGCGAAATGAAGCCGGGATGGGCACCCATCTGGTGCAGCAATTCGACGATCTCGTGATGGGCCTGCAGGCCTGCGCGCGTGGCGAAGGTGACGGCGGCGGCGGTGGCAACCGCGATCAGCAGCAATATTCCGTACCCAGACAATATCACCGCATTGGCCAGGCCTTTCAGCCGGTCGATCCATTGGCTGTGATCGTCGAGCAGCGCATCGGGCACTGCGGCCTTGAGATGTTTGCGCAAGGCGGGCACGTCGACATCTGCGCCGGGCACGATCTTGGCGTCGATCAGGCGCGGCAATGGAAGATCGGCGACGATGGCGTCGGCGCCGAGCCACGGTTCGACGAGTTTCAACGTGTCGGCCTTGCTGACCGGCGTCACCACGGCGATGCCCGGCGTGTTGCGCAGAACCGCGATGGCGCGCGCGGAATCCTGTTCGAGAACGGGTTCGGCTTCGCCATTGACGGGCGGCATGATCTGAACGGTCAATTGTCCGGCCAAACCCGAACGCCAGCTTTGCGCGGCGCGGTCGGCGACAAGCGAAGCGCCGAGCGCGAGCGCCGCCAGAAACGCCATCACCGCAATCATCAGATCGAGCGGGCCGGCCGCGGAATCGCGCGGCAGGATGTGCAGCTTCTCGCTCATGGCCGCGGTATCCGCATTTCGACCAGGCGTCCGTCCACCAGCCGCATCTCGCGCGCCTTGGCGCGTTCGATCAGCGCGCGGTCATGGGTGGCGATCAATACGGTGGTGCCCAGCCGGTTCAGTTCGGCGAACAGGCGGATCAAGCGCGCGCCCATTTCGGGATCGACATTGCCGGTCGGTTCGTCGGCCACCAACAGGTCGGGGCGGGCGACGACGGCGCGCGCGATGGCCACGCGCTGCTGCTCGCCGCCGGACAAGGTGTGGGGCGGAGCATCCATCCGGTCGCCGAGGCCCACCCATGACAGAAGTTCTTCGACATCCTGGGCATATTGGCCTTCCTTGCGGCCCGCGAGCTTGAGCGGCAGGGCCACATTGTCGAAGGCCGATAGGTGGTCGAACAGGCGGAAGTCCTGAAACACCACCCCGATGCGGCGGCGGATGGCCGGGAAATCCTGCCGCCGCGTGGTGGCGAGGTCGCGGCCGAACAGCGAAATCAGTCCCCGCGACGGGGGCTCGGCCAGGAAGATGAGCTTGAGGAGGGTGGTCTTTCCCGCGCCGGACAGTCCGGTCAGGAAGGTGAAGGAGCCGGGTTCGAGCAGGAAAGTGATGTCCCGGAGAACTTCCGGGCCTGCCCCATACCGCATCCCGACATTTTCGAAGCGAACCATGATTCGGAAAATAGCTGGCGGGCCGCACGGTTACCATGATCGTAACCAACGCTGTGCTTTGCTTGCGGGCCGGGCTTTGCTCTGCCTATTTTCGGGTTCACCTGCTTTACGGTTACCATGATCTTAACCTGCCCCAATTGTGCCACCCGCTACCAAGCCGACGCGGCCAAATTCGTGCCCGACGGCCGCAAGGTGCGTTGCGCCAAATGCGGTCACACCTGGCACCAGCCCGCGCCGGAAGCGGAAGGCGCGTCCGTTGCCGCTCCTGTCGAGGCGGCACCGGTTGCGGAAGCACCGGCACAGACGCTGGCGCGGCCGGAGAAGCCAAAAGCGCACGAGCCGTTGAGCGTCGTTTCGGGCGGAGGTGTGTCGTCGGCGTGGCGTCTGGGCGCGCTCGCCGGATGGGCGGCATTGATTGCGGTGGTGGCGTTGCTCGCCTGGGCAGGGATCGCGTTCCGCCAGGGCATCGCCTCGGTCTGGCCGCAGACGGCGACAATCTATTCGTGGATCGGGCTCGATGTGAACACGGTGGGACTTGCGTTTCAGGATGTGAGTTATCGCGTGGTCAGCGAAGACGACATGCCGGTGCTGCATCTGCGCGGCAAAATCGTGAACATCACGGGGCGCGAACTGGCCGTGCCGCAAATCCGCGCGGCGCTCACCGACGAGCAGCGGCGCGATCTCTACGACTGGAAGATCACGGTCGATGCCAAAAAACTCGCGCCCGGAAAATCGGCCGGCTTCACCGCGCGTCTGCCGAGTCCGCCGGACAGCGCACGCCATGTGGACCTGAAATTCGTCGAAAGTTGAGTTGTGGTTCACAAGGTTCTTGTCAGTGAAACCGAAATCTTCCAGCGCATCGCCATGCTGGCAGACGAAATCGTGGCCGCACCCGTGCCGCCCGACATGGCGGCGGTCGTTCTGGTGGGCGGGTTCGTGTTTGCGGCCGATCTGTTGCGCGCGCTGGCGCGGCGCGGGCTTCATCTCCCGGCCGAATTCTTCTGGCTCAGATCTTATGCGGGCGCGCGCGAAGGTTCGCGCGACGTCTCGGTGATGATTTCGCCCACGGCGCGCGTGCGCGGGCACAATGTGCTTTTGCTGGACGGCATTCTCGATCGCGGCCGCACCCTGGCGAAGGCCATCGAATTGCTGCGCGAACAGGGCGCGCTGTCGGTGACCACCGCCGTGATGGTGGATCGCAAGCGCGAGGATGCGGAAGCCCATGCCGATTACGCGGCGTTCACGGGGCTGGAAGGTTTCCTCATCGGTTACGGCATGGACGACGCGGGCCATTATCGCGGCCTGCCCTATATCGCGCGCGTGGATTGAGTCTCAAAAATACAAATCACGGATATAGGGAGTGGTGAAAAGATATTCCGCTAGCTGCGGCTGCCCGATCACTTTTTCTTCGTCAGTTCCGCGAACCAGGCAATCGCATCCGGTGCGTCCCATTCGGCGGGGCCGGTGGCGCGGGCGATTTCGCGGCCTTGAGGATCGATGAGAAGCGTCGTCGGCAGGCCGAAGGTTTTGGTGGCGCTCATCAGTTTCATGCCGGGATCGGCGAAGGCGGGAAGTTCGGCCGCCTGATGGGCGATGAGGAATTGGCCGGCCACATGATCGGCGTTGCGCTCCACATCGACCGTCACCACGGAAAGCTGCCTGGCGGGGATTGCGCGCTGCAGATTGGCGAGCGCGGGCAATTCCTTGACGCAGGGCCCGCACCAGCTCGCCCAGAGGTTCAAAAGCACATAGCGGCCCCGGTATTTCGACAGCGCATAGAGGCGGCCGCCCATGTCGGTAAACGAGACATCCGGCGCCGGGCTTGGGGTTTTCGCAGGCTTCAGTTCGGCCAGTGCAGCCGGTTGCTTGGGCGTTCCCTTGCCGGGCGGGATCACATATAGAACCACCAGTGCGCCTGCCACGAGGGCAACCAGAGCGGCGAGCACGATGTACAAACGCGAACGGGTCATATCGGTCCTGGATCAATGAGCGCGAACAAGATGTGGGGCGGACGTTTCGGCGCCGGTCCCTCGGCCATCATGGAGGCGATCAACGTCTCCATCGACTTCGACAAGCGGCTGGCGAACGAAGACCTCGCCGGATCGCGCGCCCATGCCCGTATGCTGATGGCCACCGGCATTATTTCCAAATCCGACGGCGAGGCAATTCTTTCCGGGCTCGATCAGATCGGCAAGGAAATAGAAGGTGGAACCTTCGCGTTCAAACGTGAATTCGAAGACATTCATCTCAATATCGAAGCAAGGCTCGGTGAAATCGCGGGCGCTGCCGCGGGCCGGTTGCATACCGCACGTTCGCGCAACGATCAGGTGGCGACCGATTTCCGGCTTTGGGTGCGCGCAGCCTGCGACCGCGCCGAAGCGGGCATCGTGGCGTTGCAGAAGGCGCTTGTGGCGCAAGCCGAGGCCCATGCCGACACGATCATGCCGGGTTTCACCCATATGCAGCCCGCGCAGCCGGTGACCTTCGGGCATCATTGTTTGGCTTATGTCGAGATGTTGTCGCGCGACCGCGGACGGTTTGCAGGCGCGCACGCCCGCGCCAATGAATCGCCGCTTGGTGCGGCGGCGCTTGCAGGCACGCCGTTTCCGATCGACCGCAAGGCGACGGCGAAGGAATTGGGCTTCACCCATCCGATGCGCAATTCGCTGGATGCGGTGTCGGCGCGCGATTTCGCACTCGAATATCTTGCCGCCGCTTCGATATGCGCCACGCATCTGTCGCGGCTGGCGGAAGAGATCGTCGTTTGGGCCACGCCTTCCTTCGGCTTCGTGAAATTGTCGGATGCGTACACCACCGGCTCCTCCATCATGCCGCAGAAACGCAATCCCGATGCGGCCGAACTGGTGCGCGCCAAGATCGGGCGCATCCTGGGAAGTTTCGTGGCGCTGACGACCGTGATGAAAGGGTTGTCGCTCGCTTACGCGAAAGATCTGCAGGAAGACAAGGAAGCGGTGTTCGCCGCTGCGGACGCGCTCGATCTGTCGCTGGCGGCGATGGCGGGAATGGTTGGAGATTTGAAACCGCAGGCCCCCGCGATGCGTCGCGCGGCGGAAGCAGGCTATCCCACCGCCACCGATCTCGCCGATTGGGTGGTGAAGAATTTGAAGAAACCGTTCCGCGAGGCCCATCACATCGCGGGCAGCATTGTGAAACGCGCGGAAGACAAAGGCGTGGCGCTCGATCAACTGCCGCTGTCCGAGATGCAGGCGGTCGAGCCCGGCATCACCAAGGATGTGCTGCCGTCGCTTTCGCTGGAAGCGTCGTTGAACGCGCGGACGAGCGAAGGCGGCACGGCGCCGGTACGCGTGCGCGAACAGGTGGCGTTCTGGAAGGAGAAGTTGAAGTGACTCTTTCCCCTCGCATTCTCTCTTACCTCCCCCTTGTGGGGAGGTCGAAAAATGCGGAACGCATTTTTCGGGTGGGGGACGGTGTTCAACCTCGGTCCCCCACCCGAAATTTGCTCACGCAAATTTCGACCTCCCCACAAGGGGGAGGTAAGATTGTGGCGGTGCTTGCTGCAGCATCTCTCGCCTTCTCTCTTTCCGCCTGCGGCGTGAAAAGCGATCTCGTCAAACCGGACGGCAAGCCGACGCCGAAAGACCAGCGCGATCCTTCGCGGCCGCCAAACCCCATCGGACAATGAATCATTTCGGTTACAAAAACGGCGTGCTTCACGCCGAAGATGTGAGCCTCGCCGCGCTGGCGCGTGAGGTCGGCACGCCGTTCTATTGCTATTCCACGGCCACGCTTGAGCGGCATTACAAGGTGTTCGCCGCCGCGCTGCCGAAGGACACGCTGGTTGCGTTCTCGGCAAAGGCGAACGGCAATGTCGCGGTGCTGAAGACGCTCGGCAATCTGGGCGCGGGCGCGGACATCGTTTCCGGCGGCGAACTTGCCAAGGCGCGCGCGGCGGGGATTCCGGCGAGCCGCATTGTTTTCTCCGGCGTCGGCAAGACGCGTGCTGAAATGAAGCTGGCGCTCGAAGAGGGCATCTATCAGTTCAACGTCGAGAGCGAGCCGGAACTGGATGCGCTGAATGAGGTGGCGCTGTCGCTCAACACGCGCGCGCGCATCACCATTCGCGTCAACCCGAACGTCGATGCGAAGACCCATGCGAAGATCACCACCGGCACCAGCGAATCCAAATTCGGAATCCCGTGGGAACGTGCGCGCGAGGTTTATGCCACTGCGGCGAAGCTGAAGGGTATCGAGATCGTGGGCGTCGATGTGCATATCGGCAGCCAGATCACCGAGCTATCGCCGTTCGAAGAAGCGTTCGCGCGCGTCGTCGAACTGGTGGGCGCGTTGCGCAATGACGGACATGCGATTTCGCGCATCGATCTCGGCGGCGGATTGGGTGTGCCCTATCGCCACAACAACGAGCCGCCGCCGGATCCGGCGGCTTATGGCGAGATGGTTGCGAAGGTGACAAGGAATGTCGGCGCGCAACTGATTTTCGAGCCGGGCCGTTTGATCGCTGCCAATGCGGGCGTGCTGGTTTCGGGAGTGCTTTATGTGAAGCGCGGCGAGGCGAAACAATTCCTCATCATCGATGCGGGCATGAACGATCTCATCCGGCCGGCACTTTATGACGCCCATCACGATATCGTGTCCGTGAACGAAACGGCGCCGGGCGCGGAACACCAGGTTTACGATGTTGTGGGGCCGGTCTGCGAAACCTCCGATCTTTTTGCAGCAGGGCGCTCTTTGCCGCGGCTGAAATCCGGCGATCTTGTGGCGATCCTGACGGCGGGCGCCTATGGCGCGGTGATGTCTTCGGCCTACAATGCGCGGCCGCCTGCGCCGGAAGTGCTCGTGAAGGGCGACAGGTGGAGTATCGTGCGGCCGCGACCGAGTTATGAAGCGCTCATTGAGCAAGAACGACTCCCGGACTGGCTCTAAACCCCGCGTCGAGCGGCGGATCGCGCTCGCGCGCGCGGCACTTCTGTGGGAACGCGTCTGGGGGGGAACCTGGCCCGCGAGCGGCATCGCCATCGCGTTCGTTGCCGCAGCACTGTTCGGACTTTTCACCATTGTTCCCGGCTGGCTGCACGCGCTGATTTTGGCGGGCGCGTTGTTCGCACTGGCCTTGGCGCTTTACGCAGGGTTCTCTC
>DASZYI010000189.1:0-1754 GCA_035545475.1 Rhizomicrobium sp. | reverse complement strand
CGTCATAAGCCGTCAGCCTCAAGCCGTCCGGGGTCTGGCTCAGCGTCAGCGTATCGCCCTTGTCGGCATGCAGGGCGTTGAGGGCTTCCTTTGGCAGGACGATCCCCACCGAATTGCCGATCTGGATGATCTTGGTCTTGCCGAGCATGGCACCGTTCCTACATTCGTTATAACGTCACGTTAAAACAAGTGTATTAACGGCGCAAGGCCCTCACCCCTTCCGGGCGCGGCCCCAGTAGTTGAAACCGGCAAAACGCGGCGTTCCGGGCAGATACATGGTCTCGATGGTCTCTACGGCAAAACCGCCGGCCTCGATCAGATGCGGGACCGGCCGAGTCAGGTGGCATCCGCCACACATCGCTTTCCAGACGGGTTCGATCCTGTCCTGCCACCGCTTCACGCCGGCGTCGGGCGCCTCGCCATGTTCGCAGAAGATCAATCTGCCGCTCGGCTTCAGCACGCGCCGCATGCCGGAAAGCGCGCGCATCACATCGGGAATGGTGCACAGCGTATAGGTGACGAGCACGGTATCGGCGACTTCGTCGTCCAGCGGAATCTCTTCGCCCGGCAGGTCGAGGAATTCGATGTCGAGCGGCGATGCTGCTACCCGTTCCGCCGCCCGCGTACGCATTTCGCGCGACGGCTCCAGCGCCCAGAGATGCGTGACTTTCGAAGCATCATAAAACGGAAGGTTATGTCCGGCCCCAAAGCCGATCTCCAGCACGCGCCCTTCGGCTTGCGGAACGACCTTCCTGCGCTGATAGCGGATCGGCTTTGTACCCATCGCCAGGCCGAGAAGCGGCGGCAGGATATGTTTGTCGTAGAAGCCCATCGAAAGTCTCCCTTTGCGGCGGAAGGTTAGCACAAGGCTCGGTTACTTCATCGGCCCTTCAATAGGATCGCCATTGTTCGGCACATGGATGATAACCGGTTTGTCCATGTAGCCCGGCTGGTTGTCGGGATCGAAGCCCTCCGTCACACCTTTGGCCAGGCACAGCAATGTGCCGAGGCTGACGCCGACGCCGTAAGGACTTGCGCAGGGCAGCAGCAGCGGCAGGTTCTTGCGGTCGCGTCCGCGTGCCCAATGCACGCGATCCTTCGAGCGGTCCGTGTGATCGTGATAGTCGACCGCATCCTTGTCGCGGTCGCGCGAAGCCGCCGCAACCGAGGGACATTTCGCGCGATCCTCCGGCGACAGCAATGCGATCTGATCCGGTTCGCATCCGAACAGCGACCGGTTCAAACCGTTCGCATTCTTCTCGCCCCAGGATGGCGGAAGCGTGATGTGGCTGTAATCCGGAATGAAGGTCGTTTCGGGCGTGATCTGTTTCGAGGATTTTGCCTTCTCGTTTCGTGGTGCAAGCTCAGTCTTGGGCTTTGGTTTGGGTGGAAAGATGAACCAGACCTCAATCTCGCGCGCAATGGGATGGTTCGGAATGGTGACGTAAGTCGCTTTCACCAATGCCGCGATGACAAGCACATGCAGCAGCGCGACGACAGCCGCACCTGTAAGCCCCTTGCCGGTCTCGCGCTTCCCCTGGCGCTCCGTCCTGAACGGCGGCGTCATCGGGCCCCACTTTAGGCGGCCAGCAGTCTTTTACGGAAGAGGGGGCGCCTATTCCGGCGCGACGGTGACCTTGATCCCGTCCAGCTCCGGCGAGCACACGATCTGGCAGGACAGGCGCGAATTGGATTCCACCGCCAGCGCCATGTCGAGCATGTCGGTCTCGGCGTCGGATTTCGCGGGCAGCTTC
>DASZYI010000188.1:0-6681 GCA_035545475.1 Rhizomicrobium sp. | reverse complement strand
AGGTTCACGATGTCGTCGAGATCCTGTGGGCTCGCCCAGCCGAACGCGGTGATGTGTTCTTCGCTCACCCACGGATCGTGCAGCGCATCGTTCTTGTAATAATATTCGATGATGGAGCGCGGCAGCGCCGTTCCTTCCTCGATGCCCAGGCGCTTCGACAGCGAACCCGCGGCCACGTTGCGCACCACGACTTCCAGCGGAACGATCTCCACCTCTTTGACGAGCTGTTCGCGCATGTTGAGCCGGCGCACGAAATGGGTCGGCACGCCGATCGCGTTCAACTGCGTCATCAGATATTCGCTGATGCGGTTGTTGAGCACGCCCTTGCCGTCGAGCGTGGCTTTCTTCTGGGCGTCGAAGGCGGTGGTGTCGTCCTTGAAATACTGGATGACGGTGCCGGGCTCGGGTCCCTCATAGAGGATCTTGGCCTTGCCTTCGTAGATCATGCGGCGGCGTTTCATGGGGATGTCCTTAAAGGCGCGCAACGAACGCCCAAAAGCAAAAACGGGGCTTGTCCGGCCCCGCAGGAAAGCCAACTTAGAGCAAGGGGGAAGGTCGCGGCAATGCGGCGGTTCTTTCACCCCCAACCTTCGGTTATTGTCGGGTGAGACGGCCGCAGGCCCCGACGATAACGTATTATTTTCAAGAGGTTACGAAATGAGTGACGCGTTCAAGGACCGGGAGAAAGCCGCCGAAGCCAAATGGGCCCACGATGAGGAGACGCGCTTCAAGGTGAATGCCCGCCGCAACAAGCTTCTGGGCCTGTGGGCGGCCGGCGAAATGGGCATCACCGGCCCCGCCGCTGACGAGTACGCCAAGGAAGTGGTCAAGGCCGATTTCGAGGAAGAGGGTACCGAGGACGTGGTGCGCAAGGTGCTGAAAGACTTCCAGGCCAAGGGAATGACGCTCTCCGATCATGCGATACGCAGGCGGCTGGAAGAGTTGCAGACCGTGGCCGTCGAGCAGGTCGTCAAAGAAGGCAAATAAGCCATGGGTAGCGAAGCAGTGCTGAAGGTACTGGCTTCGCTGACCGTTCTCCTGCTGACGGCGGGGCAGGGCGTCGCCGCCGAGCCCGGCTGGTCCGCCTATGGTGGCGATCAGGGCGGGCAACGCTATTCCGCCGCGCGGCAGATCACGCCGGAAAATGTCACCCGGCTGACGAAAGCCTGGAGTTTCTCCACCGGCGATATGGCAACGAAGGGTGGCGCGATGAAGCGCGCCTCCTTCGAGAACACGCCGATCCTGGCGGATGGCCGGCTTTACGTCTGCTCGCCGTTCAATGAAGTGAGCGCGCTCGATCCGGCAACGGGAAAGCAGCTTTGGCGCTTCGATCCCAAGCTCGACATCTCGCTTCGCTATCCAAACGATTATGTCTGTCGGGGTGTGGCGTTCGCGCCGCTGGGCGCTCAAGGTTTTTGTGCGCGGCGCATCTATCTCAACACCGCCGATCGCCGGCTGATCGCGCTGGATGCCGCCTCCGGCAAACCGTGCCCGGATTTCGGCAGGAACGGCACGGTGGTGATTCCCCCGGGACCGCAGCGCGATGGACCGCGTTTCGGGCGCATCCACACCACCTCCGCCCCTGTGGTCACCCAGGGTCTGGTGATCGTCGGCTCCGCCATCGACGACAACCAGAGAGTCGACGAATTGCGCGGCACGGTACATGCGTTCGATGCAGTGACCGGCAAATTGAAATGGCGTTTCGATCCCCTTGCCGATGAGAAGCCGCCGTTCCGTGCCGGTGCCGCGAATGTGTGGGCGCCCATGAGTGTGGATGAAGCGCGCGGACTGGTGCTGCTTCCGGTTTCGAGTGCAAGCGTGGATTTCTGGGGCGGCATGCGTCCCGGTGCCGGCAAATATGCGAACAGTATCGTCGCGCTGCATGTGGCGGACGGCAGCGTGGCGTGGTCGTTCCAGACGACGCATCACGACGTCTGGGATTACGATCTTCCGGCGCAGCCGACTTTGGGCATGGTGACGTACAAGGGCAAAACCGCGCCGGCGGTGTTGCAACCGACCAAACAGGGATTGCTGTTCACCATCGATCGCGAAACGGGTGAGCCGCTGATACCGGTGGTCGAGCGCAAGGTGCCGCAAGGCGGTGCGCCGGGCGAAAAACTTTCACCCACGCAGCCCATTCCGGTGGCCCCTGTTCCGCTGGCAGCCAGCCGCATCACGCCCGACGATGCGTTCGGGCTCACCTTCTGGGATCGCGGCAAATGCCGCAAAGCGATTGCGGCGGCGCGGCATGACGGGCTCTACACCCCGCCGAGTTTGCAGGGCTCGATCGTCTATCCCTTCACCGGCGGCGGCACCAATTGGGGCGGGCTTGCGTTCGACCAGGCGCGCGACATCGTTTACGTGAACACCTCCAACGTCATGCATCTGGTGAAATTGATTCGGCAAAAGGATTATACGGCGGCCCGAGAGCGTTTCGCCGGAAAGGAAGTCTCGCCCAACAAGGGCGCGCCGTTTGGGATGATGCGCGAGACGATGATTTCCCCGCTCGGCATGCCGTGCAATCCGCCTCCTTGGGGACAGCTTCACGCCATCGACATGCATGACGGACGTGTGTTGTGGTCGGTACCATTGGGGACCACGGAAGACCTCGCCCCGTTCTCGGAATATGTCCTGGGCAAGAAGACCGGCACGCCCAATTTCGGCGGGCCGATTGCGACGGCGGGCGGGCTCGTTTTCATCGGTGCGGCGATGGACAATTACCTGCGCGCCTTCGATGCCCGCTCCGGCAAGGAATTGTGGCGCGGACGCTTGCCCGCGGGCGGACAGGCGACGCCGATGACATATATGTGGAAGGGCCGCCAATATGTCGTCATCGCCGCAGGCGGGCACTCGAAATCCGATACCAAGCGCGGAGATCGGGTGATCGCGTTCGCGCTGCCAAGCTGAACCCGGTTCACATTGTGCTTCCATTCGCCCAAAAGCGCCTTGCGGGCGGCACGAGGTTGAAGAACAATCGCCGACAGCTTTGCCGGGGTGGGCCATGAGTACGGAAACGATTTCGATCGACAACGCCATCGCTTCGCCCGCCACTTATGGCGACGATAAGAAGCTGCACGCGATCCTAACCGATCTGCGCAAGAACGATCCGGTGCATTGGACGACGCCCGACGGCGTACGTCCTTATTGGGCGGTGACGAAACATGCCGACATACTGGAAATCGAAAAGCTCAATGACAAATTTCTCAACGAGCCGCGTTCGGTGTTGATGGACATCGAAGCTGAAAAAAGCCTCTGCGCGATGTGGGGCGGACCGGACCCGAAAACGGGCCGGGTCTCGCCGTTGCGCACCTTGATCGACATGGACGGCGCCGATCACAGAGCCTATCGCGGTCTGACGCAGCCCTGGTTCATGCCGGGCAATCTCAAAAAGCTCGAAGCGCGCATGGCCGAGCTTTCCAAGCGTTACGTCGACAAAATGATGGAGCTTGGGCCGGAGTGCGATTTCGTGAAATCGATTGCGGTCTACTATCCGCTGCATGTCATCATGTCGATCATGGGCGTGCCGGAAACCGACGAACCGCGCATGTTGAAGCTGACGCAGGAATTGTTCGGCGGCACCGATCCCGACATGCAGCGCCCCGACGCGTCGGAAACCAGCAACGCGATTTTCGATTTCTTTCAATATTTCCAGAGCATCACCGCGGCGCGGCGCGCCAATCCGGGCGAAGATCTCGCCAGCGTCATCGCCAACGGCAAGGTCAATGGCTGTCCGCTGGGCGATATCGAGACAGCCTCCTACTACATCATCGTGGCCACAGCCGGCCACGACACCACAAGTTCGACCATCGCAGGCGGTTTGCAGGCGCTGATTGCCAATCCCGACCAGATGAAGCGGCTCAAGGAAAATCCCGCGCTGCTCAATTCGGCGGTGGAGGAGATGATCCGCTGGGTGACGCCCGTACAGCATTTCATGCGCACCGCGACCGAGGACTATGTGTTGCGCGGTCGGCAGATCAAGGCGGGGCAGGCGCTTTCACTGCTCTATCTCTCAGGCAATCGCGACGACGACGTTTATCCCGATCCCTTCTCCTTCAAGATCGATCGCGATCCCAACCGCCACGTCGCGTTCGGTTACGGCGCCCATGTGTGTCTGGGGCAGCATCTCGCCAGGATGGAGATCAAGGCGTTCTTCAGCGAACTGCTGAAGCGCCTGGACCACATCGAACAGGTGGGCGAGAGCAAGCGCGTGCAGTCCGTGTTCGTGAGCGGTCTGAAAACGCTGCCGGTGCGCTATTCGATCCGCGCCGCTTGAGGGCGCAATACAAAAACCGCATCCGCGATCAGAAAGATCACCCAGCTTATCGTGACTCCGTTGGAGGCCAGATAGCCGAAGCTGTGTGGATCGGCCATGGCGGCGATGACGATCACCAGCCCCGCGAAGCACAGCCCGGCGATGATCCAGCGCCATCCGCCTCTGCGTGAGAGAAGGTAACCGCCGATGGCGCCCGCGATTGCCAAGCCCATCCATTTGACGCCGGTGGCCCAGGGGAGAAGCGACAGCGCCATGCCGTGCACATCGGGATTGGCGGCGATGCGGAAGAGGCAGGTGTTTTCCACATAGTCGGCAAGACAGGCAGCGAGCACCAGGATCGCGCCCAGACGGGCAAGCTTTTCATCGCGATCGCGAATGCCGCGAAAAAAGAAAAACAGGAAGATGCCGTAGAGCGGGATGAAGAGATAATTGTCCGCCGTGTTGATGAAGGCGAAACGGCCGACAAGCGTTTCGCGGCAGGCGCTTGGCGCATCGCCGAAGATCGCATGCAGATCGGGCACCGAACGCGCCAGTTCGAAGGCGATGATCGGCTGATAATTCGGATCGAGATTGCCGCAGATCGTCATCGGCGGCTGAGTGAGGTTGTAGCCGACGATGGCAAGAAGCAGCAGCGCCGCGATCAGGCTGATGCGCGTGGCAAATCTGGATGTGACGGTCATAAGTGCCCCCGATGACGCACGACTATACACTTACCTCCCCCTTGCGGGGAGGTCGGAGAGCGAAGCGATCCGGGTGGGGCCTTGCGCACACGGAGCTTGTTGCGGCAGCCCCCACCCGCCACGCTTCGCGTGTCGACCGCCCCGCGTAGGGGGCGGTAAGATGTGGGGCTACCCAAACACCCTATTGAAAATCGTATCGACGTGTTTGAGGTGGTAACCGAGGTCAAACAGGCTTTCGAGCTGTTTCGCCGGTAGCGCCTTGGTCACGTCCTTGTCGGCTTTCAACAGATCCAGCAACGCTCCTTCGCCGTTCCAGGCGCGCATCGCGTTGCGCTGGACCAAACGATATGAATCTTCGCGGCTGACGCCGGCTTGTGTCAGCGCAAGCAGCACGCGCTGGCTATGCACAAGCCCGCTGGTGCGGTCGAGGTTCTGTTGCATGCGTTCCGGATAGACGATCAACTTTTCGACTACGCCCGCCGCGCGCGCGAGTGCGAAATCCAGAGTGATCGTGGCGTCGGGACCGATATAGCGTTCGACCGAGGAATGGCTGATGTCGCGTTCATGCCAGAGCGCGACGTTCTCCATCGCGGGCATGGCGTAAGCGCGCACCATACGCGCGAGGCCGGTGAGGTTTTCGGTGAGCACCGGATTGCGTTTGTGTGGCATGGCCGACGAACCTTTCTGGCCCGCGGAAAAGAATTCTTCAGCTTCCAGAACTTCGGTGCGCTGCAAATGCCGGATTTCGACAGCCAGCCGTTCGATAGAGCTTGCCACCACACCCAACGCTGCGAAATAGGCGGCGTGGCGATCGCGTGGGATCACCTGGCTGGAAACGGGTTCGGTCTGCAGGCCGAGTTTCGCGGCCACATGTTCTTCCACGCGCGGGTCGATATTGGCGAAAGTGCCGACCGCGCCGGAAATCGCGCAGACCGAAATCTCCTCGCGCGCGGCGACGAGGCGGGCGCGCGCGCGCACGAATTCCGCATAAAAGCCGGCGAGCTTTACGCCGAACGTCGTGGGTTCGGCATGGATGCCATGGCTGCGGCCGATGGTGGGCGTCAGCTTGTATTCAAAGGCGCGTTTCTTGAGCGCGGCCAGAAGTTGATCGACGTCCTTGATGAGGATGTCGGCGGCGCGCTGCATCTGGATCGAGAGGCAGGTGTCGAGCACATCCGATGACGTCATGCCCTGGTGCACGAAACGCGCTTCGGGGCCGACGATTTCGGACAGATGCGTGAGGAAGGCGATGACGTCGTGCTTCACCTCGCGCTCGACCTCGTCGATGCGGGCGACGTCGAAATTCGCCTTCGATCCCATGTCCCAGACTTTTCGGGCGGCCTCTTTCGGGATCACGCCCAGTTCGGCCAGCGCGTCTGCGGCGTGGGCTTCGATTTCAAACCAGATGCGGAATTTCGTCTCCGGCGACCAGATCGCCGTCATTTCGGGGCGTGCGTAACGCGGAATCATTCAGCTATTTTCCCAATCCACCAAGTGCCAAATACTTTATCTCCAGAAAATCCTCGATACCGTATTTCGAGCCTTCGCGGCCTATACCCGATTCCTTCATGCCGCCGAAGGGCGCCACTTCGGTCGAGATGATGCCCTCGTTGATGCCGACGATGCCGTACTCCAAACCCTCCGCCACGCGCCAGATGCGGCCGATGTCGCGGGCGTAGAAATAGGCGGCAAGGCCATATTCGGTGTCGTTGGCCATGGCGATGGCCT
>DASZYI010000187.1:0-8333 GCA_035545475.1 Rhizomicrobium sp. | reverse complement strand
AAGATCGCGACCTATCGCGATTTCTGGCCTTATTATCTTCGCGAGCACGGCAAGCCTGCGACGCGGAGGATCCATTTCTTCGGGACGGGACTGGCGGTGGCATCGCTGATTGCGCTGGCGGTCACGGGTATCGGCTGGTTCGGGCTTGTGGCGCTGGTCGGGGGTTATGGACCCGCCTGGATCGGGCATTTCTTCATCGAGAAGAACCGGCCGGCGACCTTCACCTATCCGTTCTGGTCGCTGATCTCGGACTTCCGAATGGCCGGGCTTTGGGCGGTGGGACGGCTGGGGCCGGAGCTGGTGCGGGCCGGAGTTCCCGCGCGCTAACCCGATATTAACGCTGATCGTTAAACAATCGTGGATCGACGGCTGGGGATTCACCCACAGCCCATCGACGTTGTGTAGATTCTTTACACAACATCTCGGCGTCGATACCTTGCCTTGTTGCGGGTTATTCGGGCGCTGTGAGTCGGGATGCGGACTGACCTTCCGTGGAATGTTGCCGGAATACCCCCAGAAGCGCGCGAAGCGGCCAGGGCCGCGGCCAGGCGCGAGGGCTTGTCCGTCGGCGAATGGCTCACACGTCAGATTGCACGCAATGCGGCGGATGCCGGGGGCGCTTACGAGCCGGCCCGCATGACATGGCCGGGCGAAGCGCAGGCACAGCGCTTCGCTGAGGAGCCCGCCATGGCCACGAGTTTCCGCCAATCCGAGGACATGCTGGCGCGCGTCAGCCGCAGCGAGTCCGAGACGCACAACGCCTATCGCAAGATCGAAGATCACCTGCGGTCGCTGGCGCGCAGGCTCGACACCACCGAGCGCGCGCAATCCGACAACAGCCGCGTGCTGGCGCAGGCCGCCAACGAGATCAGCCACGCTTCCAGCGAACAGATGCAGGCGTTCGATACGCTGGGCAATCATGTGATCGCGCTGGGCGAACGCATCGACCGGCTCGAACGCAAAGCCAGCGACGACACCAGCAAGGACATCGTGCGCGGACTTCAGGACGGGCTGTCGCGCATGGCCGATCAGGTGGCCGAGACGGCGAGCCAATCGGCTTCGCAGATTTCGGTGCTGGCAAGCGCCATGGAAGCCGTCGTCACCAAGATGGGCGAGGCGCACAAGGAAGCCGCCTCCGCTGCGAATGCCCTTGGGCAGCGCATCGGGTTTGTGGACGACCGCGTGCACGCGATGGAAACCGCGCTGCGCGTGAAAAGCGAGGCGACGGACCGCGCCTTGCAGCGCCTCGAAGAGCGCTCGGCGCCGGATTACGACATTTCCGAACAGTTGCTTGCGGGCGTGGAAGAACGCCACGCGGCAATCCGCAACGAGTTCAAGCAGAACCTGCAGGCGCTGGACCAGCGCTATGGAATGCGACGCGAGGAATTGAGCCGCGCCATCGACGAAGCGCGCACCGCGCAGCAGAACGCGCACAATGAAGTCCATGCGCGGCTGGAAGCATTGGAACAGAGCTTCGCCTCAAAAACCGACACCTCCGAACAGGAGCGTGCGGCCGAGCAATTGCAACATGCGCTGGACGAGATGCGCGCGTCGCAGCAGGCGGCAATCAACGAAGTGCATGCGCGCATCGCGGACATCGAACGGCAATTCGCAGCGGCGCAAGACACCTCGCGCAGCGACAGCATAGCCGAGCAGATACAGAGGCTGGAAGACGGGATCGAGCAGTTGGCGGCACGCGTGACGGCGCAGGAAACGCAAGGCGCGAGCGCGATGGCCCGCCTCGAAGAAGGTTTTGCGCGCATCGAAAGCCATCAACAGGACAACACGCTTGACCGCCGCGTCTATGGTGTGGAACGCAGCCTCCAGGAACTGATGGATCGACTTGAAGCGGCGGAACGCAATGCTTCGGCGACGTCGGTCAGCATCGAAGAGCAATTGCGCGTGTTGAACAGCCGCATCGAAGGCTTCGACCGCGACACACGGGGCATGCTTTCCGATTTGCAGCAATCGGTGAAAGAGACATCGGGCAGGCTGGAAGCGATCGAAGGGGTGGCGCCCTCGCCTGTTTTCGAACCGGCCGTGCAGGAAACGGTCGAGTCGGAAAAAATAGAGACGGAAGAGACGGTGGAACTGTCGGCGGAAGACGAACAGCCGGCGGGCCAGGACGCACCCGCATTCGACATGCCGCCGTTCGACGAGCCGGTGGCCGCAGCATTCAAAGAGAGCGCGATCCATCGTGCGTTCGGCCATCGTCACCAAGAAGCGTTCGCTTCGCCCGCCGACGATCACGAAGATATTTTCCGCGAGGAACACCCGCTGGCGGCAGCGAACGCTCTGCCGCGGGACGACGATTTTCTTTCCTCCGCGCGACGTTCGGCGACCGCCTCCACGGCAGCCATGCCCGACGAGCCGATGGCGACGACCCTGGGCGGGTTCACCTGGGGCGCACGCCGCGAGGAAACAGAGGTTCGTGAAGAACAACCGCGCTCCCGCATGGTGTTGATCGGCGGCATCGCGCTGGTTGCGATCCTTGCGATTGCCGCCGGTGTAATGCTGAGCCAGCGGCTGGGCGGAACGCACAAGATTTTGCAGTTTGCACCGGCGACCAACACCGCGCCCGCGAACGTCAAACCTGTCGAGACGCCGAAACCGGCCGCGCAAACCGAACCCAAGCCGAATGCACTGGTATTGCCGCCTGCCGAAACGAAGCCGGCGGCAAAACCGGTTGTATCGCCCCAACCGGAAAAGACCGCGGCGGCCGGAGACCGGCTGACGACGCTCGCCAATGGCGGCAATTCGAAAGCGCAGTTGCTGCTGGGACTGAAATATCTCGACGGCGACGGCGTTGCCGTGAACGAAGCCGTCGCGGCCAAATGGCTGCAGCGCGCCGCCGAACAGGGCGAGCCGATCGCACAATATCGCCTCGGCACGCTTTACGAGCGCGGCCATGGGGTTGCGACCGACGCCGCCAAGGCGACGCATTGGTACGAAGCCGCCGCACGCCAGGGCAATCGCAAGGCGATGCACAATCTGGCCGTCGCCTATGCGGAGGGTTCGGGCACGGCCAAGAATTACAACGAAGCGGCGCGCTGGTTTGCGCGCGCGGCTTCGTTGGGGCTTGCCGACTCGCAGTTCAATCTGGCCGTTCTTTACGAACGCGGCCTTGGCGTGCCGCAGAGCCTGACCGAAGCCTACAAATGGTATGCCATCGCCGCGACGCAGGGCGACAACGAATCGAAATCGCGCGTGCAGGCACTGACGACGCAGCTTTCGCCCGCCGATCACGACGCCGCACAGAAAGCGGCCGATGCGTTCCGTCCCGAAGCACTGAACCGCGCAGCCAATGTGCCGCCGGAGACGCCGGGACACGGATAGATGCCACCCTCCCCTTGAGGGGCGGATTTGATTTTTCGCGCTATCTACAATTGGCGAGAATTTTCCGCTCAATCGGGTGGCCCGCAGCAGCGGGCCATGACATTCTTGCGCATCGCTCAAACCGGTTCGCTTTCTGACCGATGGAAATCTATCTGCCGATCGCCGAGATGTCGGTTCACTGGCTGCTGTTGTTCGCCATGGGCGGCGCGGTGGGATTCCTGTCGGGCATGTTCGGCGTGGGCGGCGGGTTCCTGCTGACGCCTTTGCTCATTTTCTATGGCATTCCGTCCGGCGTGGCGGTGGCGACCACGGCAAGCCATGTGACGGCCTCGTCGATGTCGGGCGCCCTCACGCAATTGCGCAATCGCGCGGTCGACCTGAAGCTTGCCGGAATCATGACGATCAGCGGCATCGTGGGCACCGGCATCGGCGTTTGGCTGTTCGGCCTGTTGCGCGAAGCCGGGCAGATGGAGCTGATCGTTTCGGCGTCTTATGTGATCATGCTCGGCACCATCGGCATATTGATGCTGCGCGAGTCGATGGAGACGCTGGCGGCATCGCGGCGGGGAGAGCCCGCGCCTTCGGCGCGCGCGCAACATCACAACTGGATTCACGGATTGCCGCTCAAGATGCGGTTCCGGGACTCGCGGCTTTACATCAGCGTGATCCCGCCGGTGTTGATCGGGCTTTCGGTCGGTATTCTCTCGGCGATCATGGGTATCGGCGGCGGTTTCGTGCTGGTGCCCGCGCTGATCTATCTGGTGCGGGTGCCCGCGAATATCGTGATGGGCACGTCGCTGATGCAGATCCTGTTCGTGACGGCATCGAGCACAATCTTGCATTCGGTGAGCGATTTCACGGTCGATATCGTTCTGGCGGCGATATTGATCGCCGGCGGCGTGATCGGCGCGCAATTTGGCGTTCGAATGGCAGCACGTTTGCGTGGCGAACAGTTGCGGTTTCTGCTGGCGCTGCTGGTGCTCGCTGTGGGGGCGCGGCTGCTCTACGGATTGCTGGTGTCGCCGGGCGATCCGTTCAGCATTTCGGCGGACATGCCATGAGGCGCGATAGTCCCCCATCCGCCATCGCTGCGCGATGTCGACCTCCCCGCGTGGGGGGAGGTAAGAGGCGCGCTGCACTGTTCGCGGCTTCGCTATTTTTCAGCGCAGGTGCGGCGCAGGCCGACGATCTTGTGGCGGGGCTTTCGCAGGACATCATCCAGATCACCTCGAACTATAACGGCACCGATATTGTGGCGTTCGGCGCCATCGAGAACATGAACGTGATGACGGCCGCGGGGCCGCTGGACATCGTGGTGGCGGTGCGTGGGCCGAATGCGGATATCACGGTGCGCAAGAAGGAGCGCGTAGCCGGCATCTGGCTCAACAATCATGGCGTCGTGATGCGCGGGATACCGGGTTACTATTATGTCGCGAGCACACGTCCGCTTTCGGCGATTGCGCCCGAAGACACGTTGAAGCGTTACGAGTTGGGACTGGATCTGGTTGAACCAAGTTCGACGACAGCGCGCACGCCCGAGATTGCAGAGCCCTATCGGCAGGCGCTGGTGCGACACAAATTGATTGAAGGGCTCTACAACGAGAATGCGGGCGGCGTGGAATTTCTGAGCCCAACCTTGTTCCGCGCGCGCGTGCCCGTGCCCGCCGATGTGCCGCGCGGGCAATACAATGTGCAAGTCTATCTGTTCCGCGACGGCAATGTGGTGAGCGCGCAATCGACACCGCTTTATGTCGACCAGACGGGGCTGGAACGCCGCCTGTTCAACTTCGCGCATCAGGAGCCGCTGGCTTACGGCCTTTCGACGGTGCTGATGGCGGCGGCATTGGGATGGTTGTCGTCGATAGTGTTTCGCCGCATGACCTGAGGATCGCCCGCCACCGCGTAGACGCGGCGTCCTCCCAGCGCATAAGCAAGATAAGCCGTTCCGAACAAGGCCCGGAATGCCGGATCGCGCACGCTGAGGCCGCCGGTATAGGCACCGAAGGCGGGCATCACGAGGCGCGCGCCGTCGCTGACGAAACAGCGCCGCCGCATGGAATGGCCGCGGCGCGTGACGGTGGCGCAGGGATGCAAATGTCCGGCGACTTCGCCGAGCGAGCCAGTGGGTTCGTGACGGAACACCAGTCCGCCGATTGCGATTTCACTGGTGGTCTTGCCGCCGAGCCAGGCGGGAACATCGGGATCGTGGTTGCCTTCGATCCAGATCCACTCGGATTGGGAGATGAGATTGGAAAGTTTGTCACGCGCGATGGCGGGCAAACGATCCGGGCCTTCGCCATCGTGGAAGGAATCGCCGAGCGCGATGACGCGGGCCGGTTTGTGGCGCGCGAAGAGATCGGCGATGCGGGCGAGCGTCGTCATCGTGTCGTAGGGCGGCAGCAACTGGCCCTTGCGCGCGAAGGATGAACCTTTTTCGAAATGCAAATCGGAAACAATCAAAGTGGATTCGGCGGGCCAGAAGGCGGCGCCAAGCGCATCCAGCAAAAGCGTTTCCCGATTGACGATTATACGCATAGGGTCAAACACGCATTGCATCCCGTACCAATGCTTCTTCGGTTTCGCGCAACAATTCGTCGCGGGCTTCGCCGGCCACCATTTCCTTGCTGATCTCCAGCAGGGCCGGAACCGCGAGCGGCGAAACGCGATCCAGATTTTTCACGACAATGCGGCCCTTGACCCGTTTCAGCATCTCGGACAGCCGCGCGATGTCGAGGAGCCCCGAAGCGGCATCCTCATAGGTCGCACGCAGGAGAATGTGGTCAGGCTCGTGCGCGCGCAAGACGTCATAGATCAGATCGGAGGAAAAATTCACCTGGCGGCCGGTTTTTTCGCCCGCGAGGCTCTTGCGTTCAATCAGGCCGGAGATGATGGCGCAGTTCCGGAACGTGCGTTTATAGAGTGCCGATTCGGCGAGCCAGGCGTCGAGATCGTCGCCCAGCATGTCTTCATCGAACAGTTTGTCCATGTTGACGCCACCCATATCGCTGAGCGCCCAAACGGCGAGCGCATATTCGTTGGCGACAAAACCAAGCGGACGTTTGCGCAACCGTTCGAGGCGGCGCGTGATGAGCATTCCCAAGGTCTGATGCGCGAGGCGGCCTTCAAAGGGATAACAGACGAGATATTCCTTGGAACCGCGTGGGAAGGTTTCGACCAGCAATTCGCCCGGTTTCGGCAACACGCTGCGCCATTCCTGAATGCGCAACCAATCCCCCACCGGATCGGGCAGGACTTTCCATTGTTCGGGATGGGCGAGCATTTCGCGCACACGGCTCGCGAGAAAAGTGGAGAGCGGGAACTTTCCGCCGTTGTAGGACGGGATCTGCGCTTCGGGATCGTTGGTGCGGGTGACATAGGCCGCGGTTTCGCGGATGCCTTCGAAACGCAGCACCTGGCCGGAGAAAATGAAGGTGTCGCCGGGCGCTAGACCTTCGAGGAAATACTCTTCCATCTTGCCGAGCACGCGGCCGCCGGCGCCTACGGGCTTGCCTTTGCCTTGCAGGCGGACTTCCAGCATCGGGTCTTCGACGATGACACCAGCATTGAGGCGGTATTGCTGGGCCACGCGCGGATGGGCGATGCGCCACAGACCTTCCGGCGTTTTGCGCAGGCGGGCATAGCGATCGTAGCTTTTGAGCGCGTAACCTCCGGTGGCGACGAAATCCACGGCGTCGTCGAAGTCCTTGCGCGAAAGCAATGCGTAGGGGGACGCGGTTTTCACCTCGTTGTAGAGAGCGTTGGCATCGAAGGGCGCGGAGACGGCCACGCAGAGGATGTGCTGCGTCAGCACATCGAGCGCGCCGGTCTTGAGGCGGTCGCCATCGAGTTCGCCCGCGAGCACAGCGTCGCGCGCGGCCTCACATTCCAGCACCTCGAAACGGTTGGCGGGGACCAGCAGGGCTTCGGACGGTTCGTCGAGGCGGTGGTTGGCGCGGCCGATGCGCTGCACGAGACGGGCCGCACCTTTGGGCGCGCCGATGCAAATGACCTTGTCGACCGCGCCCCAATCTATGCCGAGATCGAGTGTCGAGGTACAGACCACCGCGCGCAGCGCGCCCTTCGCCATGGCGGCTTCGACCTTCCGGCGTTGTTCGGGCGCGAGCGAGCCGTGGTGGAGCGCGATGGCGAGGTTTTCTTCGTTGAGCTTCCACAATTCCTGAAACGTCAATTCCGCCTGGGCGCGGGTGTTGACGAAGACGAGCGTGGTCTTGGCTTTGCGGATCGCCTCCATCACCTCGGGCATAGAATGATGCGCCAGATGTCCGGCCCAGGGGACATAGGCATCCGAAGCGAGAATCTCGATTTCGGGTTTCGCGCCGCCCTGACCCATGACGAGCGCGGACAGTCGTTCGCGGTCCGGTTGGGGAACAAGGAAGCGTTGCAGGGGCGCAGGGTCTTTCACCGTGGCGGAAAGGCCGATGCGGCGGTGTTGCGGGGCGAGCGTTGTCAGGCGGGACAGCGCGAGCGCCAACAGATCGCCGCGTTTGGAATTGTAGAGGGCGTGCAGCTCGTCGAGAACGACGGCGCGGAGCTTGCCGAAAAATCTTGGAGCGTCTTTGGAGGACAACAACAGCGAAAGCTGTTCGGGCGTTGTCAGCAGAATGTCCGGCGGCAGATGTTTCTGTCTCTGGCGGCGGGCGGCGGATGTGTCGCCCGTACGGGTTTCGATGCGCAGGTTGAGGCCCATCTCGGCGGCAGGGGTTTCGAGATTGCGGGCGACATCCACCGCCAAGGCCTTCAGTGGCGAGATATAGAGCGTGTGAACGGCGCGGGCGCGGCTGCGCGGGTGGACGCCTGCGAGGTCGATCAGGCTGGGGAGGAAACCGGCCAATGTCTTGCCGCCGCCGGTGGGGGCGACGAGCAGAACCGACTCGCCGGCCTGGGCATGTTCGATAAGGGCCAACTGGTGCGGGCGCGGGGTCCAGCCCTTGGTGGCGAACCAATCGGCGAAAACCGGCGGCAACGGACTATCGATT
>DASZYI010000186.1:0-26520 GCA_035545475.1 Rhizomicrobium sp. | reverse complement strand
TGCGAGGACTGGATGGCTTGGACGAGTTCGTCTTCCTTGTGGACGATGCGAAGGCCCTTGCCGCCGCCGCCCGCCGAGGCTTTGACCATCACTGGATAGCCGATGTCCTTGGCGATGGCCTTGGCGTGGGCGGCGTCTTTGATCTCGCCAACGAAGCCAGGGACCGTGCTCACTTTCGCGGCGACGGCGAGCTTCTTGGATTCGATCTTGTCGCCCATCGCGGCGATGGCTTTGACGTTCGGGCCGATGAAGGCGACGCCGATCTTGGCCAGCGCTTCGGCGAAGGCTTCGCGTTCCGACAGGAAGCCGTAGCCGGGGTGGACGGCTTCGGCGCCGGTGTCCTTGCAGGCCTGCACGATCTTCTCGATCTGGAGGTAGGACTGGGCTGAGGGCGGCGGGCCGATATGGACGGCCTCGTCGGCCATTTCCACATGCAGGGCGTCCTTGTCGGCGTCCGAATAGACGGCCACCGTCTTGATGCCCATGCGCCGGGCGGTCTTGATGACCCGGCAAGCGATTTCACCGCGATTTGCTATCAGGATTTTCTTGAACACTTAGCGTCCCCTGGCCGGCCTATGGGCCTGATCGGCAAGCGTTCTAGGGCCTGTCCCCAAGGGGGTAAACGGTTTTCTTGCCGCGTTGGCTAGGCCACCGGGATGAAGATTGCACCGGCCACACCCGCCAGGATTGCGACGACACCAGCCCCGGCCAGAACCTGCCGCACCCGGCCCGGCGCGAAGATGAAGGCGAGCGTCAGCTTGGTCAGGCCGTTGGCGGCGGCGGCGACCAATATGGCCATGGAGGCGACGGCAATCGTCACATCCTTTGGAACCATCTGGGCCACGGAGAGCGTGATCGGATCCACGTCGGCCAGCCCTGTGACGGCGGCGAGGGGCAACAGGCTGAGTTGGCCGATCTGGGCCGCAAAGAGTTTGGAAGCCGCCGTCACCAATCCCAGCATCGTGCCGAAACGAATGGCCATGCCCAATTCGACCGGGTTTTGCAGTTTGAGTTTCGGCGACGCACCGTCGGCGCGGCTGACGCGGTCCAATGCAAAGGCTGTCACGGCCAGAACGCAGACCGCTGCCGCAACTGCGGGAAACAGCGGCTTGAGCAACACCGGCGCGAGAACAGCGGCAAGCGTCGTCATGCGCGTGAGGGAAACGATCCATGAGGCGATGATCGCGACACCGGCTTCGTGTGCGATCTTCGGTTCGCTTTTCGCCAGCCGCGCATAGGTGAGCGTGACGGCGGTCGAGGAAACCAGAGCGCCCGCCGCCCCCGCAAGCAGCAGCCCGCGCCGCGCGCCGGCGAGACGAACGGCGACATAACCCACGAATGACAGACCCGCGATGGCAACGGTGATCAGCCAGATGCGATGCAGGTTGATGGTGTCCCAGGGGTCGATGTTGCGATCCGGCAGGATCGGCAACATCACAACCGTCATTGCAAGCAGCAGCAAAACCGAACGCAATTCGGGCCAACTGAGGCGGCGCAGGAAATTGTGCAACGGATGGCGCAAGGCCAGAAGACCGACGACCGTCACGCCGGCCGCTGCCGCCGCTGTCTTGTTGCCGAGTACCGCCAGCGCGCCCAGAGAAAATGTGACCAGACCTGCTATCAGATCGGTTGCCGACAGCGTGTCGTTCTTCACGCTCTCGCGCCATTCGAACAGGGTCAGCGCGGCCGCGAAGGCCAATGCCACCGCCGCCACCGGAACGGGGCCCACAATCGGAAACAACACGCCCCAGATGCCACCCAGCAATCCGATCAGCGCGAAGGTGCGGATGCCTGCCACGCGCTGCAACGTTTGCAGGTCGCGTTCCTGCCAGCCGCGTTCGACGCCGACCAGCAGGCCGATGCCCAGCGCGAGACCCAGGCCGTAATAATGCGCAAAAGTATCCAATGGCGGCACCCCTTCGGCCCGCATCATACGCAATTCCGCAGGGGCCGCCTATTTGGGTAGAGTTGGGCGGATTTTGCGAAAGGTCTTTCCCATGACGCTCGAATTCATCCGCTCCCACGGCAACAAGGCGGCGGGTCTTCCGTTCAGCGACGCAGCGCGGGTGGGCGACCTGTTCTACTTGTCGGGCGCGTTGGGGAATGTACCCGGAAAGATGGAGATCGTGGCGGGCGGCATCGAAGCCGAGACGCGCCAGACCATGCAGAACATCGCCCGCACGCTGGAGCAGAACGGGCTTTCGTTCGACGACGTGTTCAAATGCACCGTGTTTCTGACCGACATGAAATTGTGGCCCGCGTTCAACAAGGTCTACATCCAATATTTCAAGCCGGAGCGATTGCCCGTGCGGTCTGCATTCGGCGTGAACGGGCTGGCGCTGGGCGCGATGGTGGAATTGGAGTGCGTGGCTTACGCGGGGAAGTGATTGCGACTTACCCCCTCCGCCCTCGCTTCGCTCGCGGCACCTCCCCCGCAAGCGGGGGAAGAGGCGAACGCAGTGAGCCGAAGGGGGGACGTGAATTCAGCGCCCATCATCCGACCAATGCGGCGGATCCTTGAACAGTTTGATCACGCCATACGTCTTGGCGACTTCGATTAGCTTGTAGTTCTGGCCGTTATAGGGGCGCGTGACGATCATGTGGGCTTTGCCGCGTGCGTCGGCGATGCAGAGGTGGTCGTTCCAGCCGATGCTCATGTCGATGGCGCGGCGTTGGGTGTGACGGCTGACCAGCGCGGGCGGGTATTGGATGTTGTAGGCGCCTTGCATGGCAAGCGCGGCATTGCGCGATGCTGCCGGGTCGGGTGCGCCGTTTGCGATGTGCTGCCAGTCGATGTCGATGCCCTTCACATGGGGCACTTTCGCGGGATCGAACTTCGTCTTCGCGATGCGCGCGCACCAATACATCAGCCACGCACGTTCCGGCGGGCGATAGGTGGCGGCGATGCGAACCTTCGCGCCGCCGTCTTTCAACGCGCGCAGGAACGCTCGCACACGATCGCGAAACTCCGGCACCAGATCGTCGAGCGAAACGCTGCCGGGGAAGCGTTGCACCCATGCAAGTCCGCTCGGCTCCACCGGCGCACCTCCTTGAATTCGAGGCCGATTGTACGGCCGTTCCGGAGGTGTTCGACGGCTATCGTGTTTTTCCAGGGTTTGCCTGGGTGAAATGGATGTTTAGGTTGCTAAGTATTGGCCGAAAGAAGGGGCTTGAATGTAATGCAGTTTTGCATTACATTGGCATAAGCAAGGAGAGAGGTCCATGACCGTTCTGACAGTCACCACGCGGGGGCAAGTAACATTCCGCAAGGATGTGCTGCAGCATCTCGGCATTCGGCCCGGCGAAAAGATCGAAGTCGACAAACGGCCGGACGGCGAAGTCGTTCTGAAAGCGGCGCGACCGGTGGGCAAGATCGATAATTTCCTCGGCTTGCTGGCGAACAAAACCAAAAAGGTTGCAACCATCGAAGAAATCAACGAGGCGGCGTCGGCCGGTTGGGCGGCGCGTAAGTGAAGGTCATCGCGGACACGAACATCCTGATCCGCGCTGTCGTGCGTGACGACAAGAAACAGGCACAGGCGGCGGCGAAGCTTTTGCGCGAGGCAGAGATCATCGCGGTATCCCTGCCCTGTTTGTGCGAGTTCGTATGGGTGCTGCGCCGCGTTTACGGTTTTTCCCAAAAAGACATCGGGACCGCACTTGAGGCGTTGCTCGATGTGAGCAATGTTGAGGTGAACCGCGCTGCCGTCGAGGCAGGCCTAGCTGTGCACAACGCAGGCGGCGATTTTGCAGACGGACTGATCGCCTTCGAGGGCCGCTGGTTGGGTGGCGAAACCTTCGTTTCGTTTGACAAAGCGGCTGTATCGCTGCTCACCGCGCAAGGGACGCAGGCGCGGCTGTTGGATTGAAATCGCTTAACCTCCAAACTTGAGTCCGTGATCTTCCGCGACCGATCCCAGAATGGCGAGATCGGGCACGCCATGCGGGACTTTTGCATCGACATCGGTGAAGAAAGCGGAGGCGCCCTCGCGCGAGGTCATCGAAACCATTTCGCCTTTGGTGGCGAAGCGGAACCAGTGTGTGGTGCCGGCGGGCAGATGAACGAGCGTGCCGGGTTTGGCGAGCATTGCCTTGTCGCCGTAACCGAATTCGATTTCTCCGGAGACGACATAGAAGGATTCATCCCAGTCGTGCGAATGCGGCGGAGGGCCCTGCCCTACGTCGCCTTGCTGGAGGAAGATTTCGTAGCCATGCGTTTGCTGGGCCGAAGCCAGCACCGTGAGACGTTCTCCCACGACGCTGAGCGCGCGCGGACGCGATTCCGGCGTTACGACGAATGCGGTTGCTGACATTGTGTTTCCCTCAGCCCGATTGATGGTGGAAACTTTAGCACGGATTTGGGGCGTTGAAGGTGCCCAAACCTTCCATGACCGTCGCTTGCGGACTCACCGGCCCTCACGGGGCGGTCGACACTGCGAAGCAGTGGCGGGTGGGGGCCGCGCAGCAATGAGGGTATACGCTGGATAAACTTCCGGCTCGAAGCGCGCGTCTGTTCTGTTGCACCGAATTCGTGGCGCGGCCCCCACCCGTCGCGCTGACGCGCCGACCTCCCCGCGAGGGGGAGGTAAGTTTGGGGCTTCGTCAGAACTGCAAATGAGTCAGTGCAAGTCCCGCCACATAAAACGCCGCTGCGATGGACAGACCCGTCAGCGGAGCCCAGAACCAGTAGCGGATGGCAAGGAAGAGATAGCCCGCGAAAACCACTGCACCGAATGCGAGCAGGAAATCCGATTGCATTAAGAACGACGGCTGCGCCAGCGCGAGCCAGGCATAGATCGCGCCGAAGATCATCGGGCCGTAGCTGTGGCTGGCGTTGAAGCCGATGTGCAGATTCCACATCGTCGTACGCCGGGACAAGCGAGGAGCGACCTCTTTCATTCGCGCCGATAGCACGGCGTCGCGCGGGTCCATTTTGTCTGTGAGGAAGGTGAGAAGAAGATGGCCCGTGCCCATCGCCAGCACGATGAATGCGCTTATGGCGATGAGTATTTCCGGACGCATCGTCGCCTCACAGCGGAATGTTGTCGTGCTTCTTCCAGATGTGCGGCACTTGCTTGTTTTGCAGCATGCGCAACGCGCGCGCCACGCGCCAACGCGTCGAATGGGGCATGATTACTTCGTCAATGTAGCCGCGTGAGGCCGCCACGAACGGATTGAGGAAGCGGTCTTCGTATTCCTTGGTGCGCTGGGCGATGGCGTCTTTGTCGCCGATGTCCTGGCGGAAGATGATTTCCACCGCGCCTTTTGCACCCATGACCGCAATCTGGGCGGTGGGCCAGGCGTAGTTCACGTCGGCGCGCATGTGTTTCGAGGCCATGACGTCGTAAGCGCCGCCATAGGCTTTGCGCGTGATGACCGTCACCTTCGGGCATGTCGCTTCGGTGTAGGCGAACAACAGCTTCGCGCCGTGTTTGATGATGCCGTTGTGTTCCTGGCTGATGCCGGGGAGGAAGCCGGGCACGTCGACGAAGGTCACGATCGGAATGTTGAAGCAATCGCAGAAGCGCACGAAGCGCGCGCCCTTGCGGCTGGCGTCGTTATCCAGCACGCCCGCCAGAACCATCGGCTGGTTGGCGACGAAGCCGACCGTGCGGCCTTCGATGCGTCCGAAGCCGGTGATGATGTTCTTGGCGAAGTTCTCGCCGATCTCGAAGAAATCGCCTTCGTCTGCGACTTTCAGGATCAGCTCCTTCATGTCGTAGGGCTTGTTCGGGTTTTCGGGGATCAGCGTATCGAGCGAGGGTTCTTCGCGGTTGGGCGAGTCATCGGTCGGCCAGTGCGGAACCTTGTCGCGATTGTTCAACGGCAGGAAATCGTAGAGGCGGCGCATCTCTTCGATGCAGACCACGTCGTTTTCATAAGCGCCGTCGGCGACGGAGGATTTGCTGGAATGGACCTTCGCGCCGCCCAGCTCTTCCGGCGTCACGTCTTCGTGGGTGACGGTTTTCACCACGTCGGGGCCGGTGATGAACATGTAGCTGGTGTCGCGCACCATGAAGATGAAATCGGTCATGGCGGGCGAATAGACGTCGCCGCCCGCGCACGGGCCCATGATGACGGAGATCTGTGGGATGACGCCGGAACCCATCACGTTGCGCTTGAAGACTTCGCCGTAACCCGCGAGAGAACCAACACCTTCCTGAATGCGCGCGCCGCCCGCATCGAACAGGCCGATGACCGGCGCACCGTTCTGCAGCGCCATGTCCTGCACCTTGCAGATCTTCTGGGCGTGCGTTTCGGACAGCGAGCCGCCGAAGACGGTGAAGTCTTTCGCAAACACATAGACCATGCGGCCATTGATGGTGCCCCAGCCGGTGACGACGCCATCGCCCGGGATGCGGTTCTTCTCCGCGCCGAAATCGGTGTTGCGGTGTTCGACGAACATGTCGAACTCCTCGAACGAGCCGGGGTCGAGCAGGAGTTCGAGGCGCTCGCGCGCCGTGAGCTTGCCGCGGGCGTGCTGGGCGTCGATGCGCTTCTGGCCGCCGCCGAGCTTGGCAGCGGCGCGGCGTTCTTCGAGTTCGGCAAGGACGTTTTTCATGGGGAAGGTTCCGGCGGATTTGCTGGGAAATGGGGTGTCATAGGGCGATGGGGCGGTCAAGCGCGCCTTTTATCCTGCCTCCTTTCCCCTTGCGGGAAGGCGGGCTGTGGGGCAGACTAGTCTGGTAGACCAGTCTGGAAACGGCCGTGGAAGAAATCGGCGCTTATGAAGCGAAAACCCACCTCTCCAAACTGCTGGACGAAGTTGAGGCGGGCGCCAGCATAACGATCACGCGCAACGGACGCCCGGTCGCGCGGCTGGCCCCCGTGGCCGATGCGAAGGCGGCGGCGGAACGCATCCTCGCCTTGCGGTCGGAGGTTCCCAAGGGCAAGAGCAAGCTTTCGATGCGCAGCCTGATCGAAGAAGGCCGGCGGTGACGATTGATCACGGCGTTGTGTTGGACGCCTCGCTGACATTGGCATGGGCGCTGCCGGACGAAGCCTCGACTTATACCGATGCGATTTTGCGGTTCGTCGCTTCCGGCAAGGCATGGGTGCCGGATCTGTGGGCGCATGAAGTCGCCAACGGCCTTGTCATGGCGCAGAGGCGCGGCCGCATAACGGCGGCACAACGCGCGTTGTTCATCGAGGAAGTGTTCAAGCTTCCCATCGAAGTGGTGCGAGCGCCGTCACGAAGCGTTCTGGAATTGCAAGCAGAGCTGGCCGACCGTTACAGCCTGACGGTTTACGATGCCGCCTATCTGGACCTTGCCTTGCGTAAAGGCTTGCCTTTGGCGACGCAGGACAAGGCGCTCTGCGCCGCCGCGGGGAAAGCAGGCATTGGCATCGCCAAGGCGCGCTGAAGCTTACGCAGACAACAGACGAACAAACCTCTCCGCCGCTTCCAGTTCGGCCTGGAGGCGAGTGGCGCGGGCTTGGGCCTCGGCGTCCTGGCCCCATTTCTCGGCCTGGAAGGTTTCGTCGAGCTGGGAGAGCGTGAAGGCCTCGCGGGCGGTCAGGCGGGCTTCGAGGAGCGCCAGCCCCAGCGCCAGCGAGCCGGTGATGGAGGTGGCGGTGTGCAGCGCCACCAGCGCGAAGGGGTTGAGCCGCCCTGCCCGCTCGGACAGGCGGGCGAGCGCTTCCGGCGGTTGGTCGACGAAGCCGATGCCGGTGGCGAGCTTGAGCCGCGCACCGTGGGTTTCGGCCAGCCAGTCGAGGATCGGGCCCCATTGGCGGGCCTGGCGGATGACGAGTTCGTCCGGGTGTTCGGCGCGGTAGCAGAGAAGATCGGATTTCGCATAGGCCGCAGCCTGTTCGGCGATGCGCGCGCTTTCGGACGCGCCGTCGATGGCCGCATAGGCGAGTTTGGTGAGCGGCATCGTGTCGGGTTTGATGTCGCCCTCTTGCGCGCGCCATTCTTCGGCGATGGCGCTCGCGAGTTCGCGCGTGGGCAGAATGAAGGGCGCGCCTTTCGGCGTCTTCATCTCGCGGTTGTCGAGCAAAACCGAATTGTTCTCGCCGACGCTCACGTCTTTGTAAAATCGTTTGACCATCAGCGGCGTTGGGAGCGTTTCTTTTTCTTCGGCGTGCGCAACGCATCCGGCAAGCCATCGTGAGGCCCGAGTTTTACTTTTGGATGATCGGCCCAATAGAGATTGCCGACTTCCTTGTTGCGCTTGGGATGGAAGGGGTACCAGAACTGGTTGCGAACGCGGCCCGCCTCGCCCCCGACGATCAGGATCGCGTCTTCGTCGCTGTTGTTGATGATGACGTGGGTGATGCCGGTGCCGGCTTCCCAGCCGATGAAATCGCCGATGCCCATCTTTGTGATGTGCCCGTCGTTCCAGGCATCGATATTTCCGGAGACGACATAGACGAATTCTTCCTCGTCGCGTTCGGCGTGCGGCCAGGAAGTGCGGCGGCCGGGTTTGAGGACTTCGAGATGCACGCCGATGCGAGAGAAACGAGCGCGGCGGCCGAACGGGGCGTCGATGCCGTGTTCTTCCGTGCTGCCCGGATAGGTGACGGATTTCTTCTCGATAATATCGCGCCAGTGGGCGACGAAATCGGGGCGCTTCTTCTTGCGCGGCGATTTTCGGTTCGCATCGGGCTGGCCATCATGCGGGCCGAGTTTGCGGTTCGGCGCATCGGTCCACAGCTTGCCCATCTTTTGCAGGTTCTCGCCCGCGGCTGCATCGACGGGGTGCGCGAATTTGGAGAGGTAGCGCATCGCTTCGGCAACCACCAGCACGCGCGTTTCGTTTGGCGTGTTGTTGAGAATGGAGTGCGCGATGCCGGTGCGCGCGGGGAAGGAAATGCCATCGCCTTCGTTCAGTGCATAAAGATAGCCGTCGGCCCAGAGATCGGGTGCGCCTTCGAGCACGAAGAAGAACACATCTTCATCGCGCGAAGCGATGGGCGGATGCGAGCGCACGCCGGGCGGCAGGCGGATGTGGGCCACGCGCAGGTGTGACAGTCCCGTGGCGGGCGCGAGTTCGGCGACGTAGCCGAACGGTTCGTCCATCACGGGCGGACGCACCTGTTCGGCGGACTCCACCTCTTTCCAGTGCTTGATGAAGGCAGGACGTTTTTTCATTTGCGTTTTCCATGCGCGAACGGGTCGATATTCGCGTTGGGATCGAAGCCCAACAATTTCCACGTCTTCATCATATGCGGCGGAAGGGGCGCCGTCACGATGAGGCGGCCGCCGGCAGGATGGGCGATGTCGATGGAACGGGCATGCAAATGCAGCTTGTCTTCGATGGCGCCACGCGGGCGGGCTTCGGTTCCGCCATATTTGAAATCGCCGATGATTGGGTGGCCGAGTTCCGACAGATGCACGCGGATCTGATGCGTGCGGCCGGTGACGGGTTTGGCGGCGACCCAGGCGAAATCCTCGCCCGCGCGATCGAGCACGGCGTAGTCGGTGATGGCGTGTTTGGTGTCGTCGCTTTTTTCCTTGGCAACCATCCGTTCGTCGCGGCCGTGTTTGCCGTGACCGGCTTCCTTGGCGAGCGCGAATTTGATCGTGCCCTGCTTCTTCTCCGGCACGCCCTTGGTGAGCGCCCAATAGATTTTGGAGGCGTCGCGGCGGCGCAGGGATTCGGCGAGTGCGGCGGCAGCGGGAACGGTGCGCGCGATCACCAGCACGCCGGAGGTGTCGCGGTCGAGGCGATGGACGAGGCGCGGGCGTTGCTTCTTGCCGAACGACAGCGCATCGAGCATTCCATCGATGTGTTGCGTGAGACCGGAGCCGCCTTGGGTGGCGAGACCGGAAGGCTTATTCAGCACGATCACGAGATCGTCCTGATAGATGACGTATTCCTTGATGCGGTCGTCATCGCCGCGTTTCTCGGCACGCGGTGGCGGCGTGTATTCGGCTTTCGCATTTCCGAGTTGTGGCGGCAGGCGCAGGGTCTGGCCGCGTTGCAGGCGGTCGTTGGATTTGGCGCGTTTGCCGTCAAGGCGCACCTGGCCGGTGCGCAATAGCTTTTCGAGATGGCCGTGCGTCAGCGTCGGGTAGTGACGCTTGAACCAGCGGTCGAGACGAATGCCGTCATCGTCGTCTTTGATGTAGACGCTTTCCGCCATGTTAGATCGCGCGGATCAGAAACATTCCCGCGAACAGCGCGGCGACGGACAAAATGGCGGAACCGGCCATGTAGGTTGCCGCCAGCCCATAGGCGCCGCGTTCGATCAGCAGGACGCTGTCGAGCGAGAATGTCGAGAAGGTGGTGAAGCCGCCGAGGACGCCGACGGTGAGGAAGCTGCGCATCTCTGGCGTGAAGTTAAGCTTGAGCGCACTCAATTCGACAATCACACCCATTGCGAAGCCGCCGGTGATGTTGACGACGAAGATGCCCCATGGGAACGCCGCGTTCACCGGCTGGATGGCGCCGGCGGCGAAATAACGAAGCAGTGACCCAACCGCGCCGCCGAGCGCCACGGCGGCAAGAACTCCCCATTGCATGTGAAAGACCATCGATGTGCTGACGGGGGATATAGCAGATTCAAGCAAGACTTCACCTCCCCCTTGTGGGGAGGTCGAACAAATCCGAAGCGCAGCGAAGGATTTTTCGGGTGGGGGACCGATGTCGAACTCGGTCCCCCACCCGGATCGCTTCGCTCTCCGACCTCCCCACAAGGGGGAGGTGAAGGTTAGGTTTTCTCGCCCGCCTTCTTCGCTCTCAGCTTCGCCCAATATTCCAACCGCTTCGCGATCTCTCGTTCGAAGCCGGTTTCCTTGGGTTGGTAGAATTGTTGGCGGTCCATCTCGTCAGGGAAATAGTTTTGGCCGGAGAAACCTTCTTCGGCTTCGTGGTCGTATTCGTAGCCTTTGCCGTAGCCGAGGTTCTTCATCAGCTTGGTGGGCGCGTTGAGGATGTGGGCGGGCGGCATCAGTGAGCCGTGTTCGGCGGCGGCGCGTTTGGCGGCGCCGAATGCGGTGTAGACGGCGTTCGATTTGGGGGCGGTGGCGAGATAGATCACGGTTTGGGCGAGCGCGATTTCGCCTTCCGGGCTTCCCAGGAAATCGTAAACGTCTTTGGCGGCGAGCGCCTGCACCACCGCTTGCGGATCGGCGAGACCGATGTCTTCGACGCTGGCGCGCACGAGGCGGCGTGCGATGTAGAGCGGTTGTTCGCCGCCCGCGAGCATGCGCGCGAGCCAATAAAGTGCAGCGTCGGGATCGGATCCGCGGATGGATTTGTGAAGCGCGGAGATGATGTTGTAGTGCTCTTCGCGCGACTTGTCGTAAAGCGGAGCGCGGCGCTGCACGGCCGAAACAAGACCGGCAGAATCCAGCGGCTTCACTGTTTTCAGCGATGCGAGTTCTTCGGCGAGGTTGAGCATGTAGCGGCCATCGCCATCGGCCATGGCGCGCAAGCTGGCGCGGGCATCGTCGGTGAGCGGCAGCTTTTCGCCGGAATGGGCTTCGGCGCGTTGCAGCAAGGTTTCGAGCGCGGCATCGTCGAGGCGGCGCAGAACCAGCACCTGCGCGCGCGAAAGCAACGCGCCGTTCAATTCGAAGGAGGGATTTTCGGTCGTCGCGCCGACGAGGACAACCGTTCCGTCTTCCATCACCGGCAAAAAGGAATCCTGCTGACTGCGGTTGAAGCGATGGATTTCGTCGACGAAAAGCAGCGTGCCCTGCCCTATGCGGCGGCGCTGACGGGCGGCATCGAACGCTTTCTTGAGATCGGCAACGCCGGAAAAAACCGCCGAGAGCTGTTCGAAATGAAGTTTGAACGCGGTGGAAAGCAGCCGCGCGATGGTGGTTTTGCCGGTGCCGGGCGGCCCCCACAGAATGATGGAATGCGGGCGGCCCTGGGCCACCATGCGGCCGATGGGGCCTTCCGGGCCCAGCAGATGATCCTGGCCCACAACCTCGGATAGCGTTTTGGGACGCAGACGATCCGCCAAGGGCCGCGGTGCATCGTCGGGCAGGCCGCCCGCTTCAAAGAGATCGCTCATCCTTCAAAGATAACTCAGCCGCGTACCGAAAGCTGCATCTGGCGGCCGCCGCGGTTGACGATCATCGACCACTCGCCTTGCGCGTTTTCGAGCGCACGGGTGAGATCGCCGACGCGGTTGATGCGCACGCCGTTCATTTCGACCACGATATCGCCCCGCTGAAAGCCGTAACCGTCAGCCGGGGTTCCAGGCGCGGTTGACACCACCACGACGCCTTTCGCGTTGCTGTCGAAACTGAAGTCGTCGGCGTTCGCGGGGGAAAGATTTTCGACCGTCGCACCGGTCATCGGATTGCGGCCCTTGATCGTGGTGGTTTCGCGCGGCGGCGTTTCCGGCGGCAGTTGCAGCGTCACAGCGATGTCGGCAGGCTTTCCGCCCTTGTGGACATGCATCTTCACGACATCGCCCGCCTTGTGCGTGGCGATGCGATAGTTCAGCGATTGCATGTCGTCGACTTCCACGCCGTCGACGGCGAAGATGATGTCTCCCTTCGTCAGGCCCGCGCGCCCGACGGGGCCTTGCGCATAGACGCTCTTGAGCAGGACACCGCCGGGACGCGGCAGATCGAGCGTTTTGGCGATGTCGCTGGTTATCGCCTGACCGTCCGCGCCGATCCACGGCAGTTTCACGCCGCCGGTCGATGCACCTTCCAGCACGCGGCGCACGAGATTGGCGGGGATCGCGAAACCAATGCCCGCATACTGACCGGTGCGCGAGACAATGGCCGTGTTGATGCCTGCGAGCTTGCCGTCCGTCGTTACCAGTGCGCCGCCGGAATTGCCCGGATTCACGGCCGCGTCGGTCTGGATGAAGAACTGATAATCGCTCGCACCGACGCCGGTGCGCGCAAGCGCGGAGACGATGCCCATGGTCACCGTCTGGCCGACGCCGAACGGATCGCCGATGGCGAGCACGAGATCGCCGACGGCGAGCTTGTCGCTGTCGCCGAAGGGAATGGTGGGGAGCTTTTCGCCCTTCGCATCGATCTTCAACACGGCGAGATCGGTGCGCGAATCCGCAAGCACGACTTTCGCCTTGAACTCGCGCTTGTCGGCCAGCACCACAACGATGTTCTGTCCGCCCTGCACGACGTGATTGTTGGTGAGGATCGTGCCGTCCGAGCGCACGATCACGCCGGAACCGAGCGACTGCTGCACCCGCTGACGCATTTCGGGCGTGACGCCGAAGAAACGCTGGAACAGCGGATCGTTGAACAGCGGATTGACCTGCTGTTGCACCACCGTGCGGGCGTAAACGTTGACCACGGCGGGCGCCACGCGCTTGACGACAGGCGCGAAGGAGAGCTGCACCTGCATCATGGATTGGGGGATTTCGGGCTTGGGGAGGGCTTTTTGGGGGGCGGGAGGTGCGGCGAGTGCTGGTGTAGCAAGCAACAACGACAAGCCAAAAATCCAATTGCGCATGGTTGTTTCCTTAACCGAAATTATCCCATTCGAGGCCGATGCCGCGCCTAAAGTATCGCCTCGATACCTTTGCGTCGAATGACGTTTAACAGCGCGAGAGCGGCGCCGGTGGGGCGTTTCGCGCCGCGCTCCAATTGTGAGACATAGCCGGTTGTGACATTCAGGTAATGGGCGAATACGGCCTGGCTCATCTTCGAGCGTTGCCGGAGGTTTCGAATCTCATCGGCGGATAACTGACGCAGGGTGGCGGTGCTAACGGCTCCCAAATGGCGTTTGGTTATCTTTGTGTGATCTGGCTTCGAAAGAATGCCGGCGCGATGCATGTCTTTTGCGGTTTCCAGCAAAGCTTCCGTCAAGCGGGTTTTCTTCGTCTTTTTCACTGTTCCAACTCCTGCAGAACACCGTCTGCTATTGCCTTTGCAATTTTTCCTTCATCGGCGGCCATCCACGCGGCGGCGATTTCTTTCAGCGTTGCCAGTTCGCTCGCGTCGATATTCTCGCGCTCGTTCTTCGCAAAACCATAGAGGAACACGGCTCTCGTACCGGATCGAAAGGCAATCAACGTTCGATAACCACCCGAGCGGCCCTTGCCCTGCCGGGCGACCCTTTGTTTGATCACATGACCGCCCAGATCGGCATCGATCAACCCACTCCCGGCCCGCTCGATTGCTTCGACAAGCAATGCGGTTTCGATGCGCTCTCGCTTGACGTACCGGGCGAACCATCTGGATTTGAATATCCGCACCGGCGCTTGTATATAATACTATGAACTATAGTTCAAGGTGCCAGTGCAACAAAAAAGGCGGCTCCAACGAGCCGCCTTGATCTCAATCCGTTCGAAACTCGAACCTTACTCTTCGGTTTCGTTCTCTTCGTCCGCAATTTCTACCGGGCCGGAATCGAGGCCTTTGGCGTCCACGTCGCGGTCGATAAATTCGATGAAGGCCATGGCGGCGTTGTCGCCGTGGCGGAAGCCGGCTTTCAGCACGCGGGTGTAGCCGCCCGGACGGCTCGCGTAGCGCGGGCCGATCACGTCGAACAGCTTCTTCACCTGGGTCTCGTCGCGGATCTGCGAGAGCGCGAGACGGCGCGAATGCAGGTTGTTGCGGCGGGAGAGCGTGACGAGTTTCTCGACCACCGGACGAAGTTCCTTCGCTTTCGGCAGCGTGGTCTTGATCTGCTCGTGCTTGATCAGCGCGGCGGCCATGTTGGCGAACATGGCGGTGCGGTGCTGGGCTTTCTTGCCGAGTTTACGGCCTTGATTGCGATGGCGCATTTTACTTCCGTTCCTTGCTTCGAGGCTCGCTTCGCTCGCGCCTCAGCATGACGCTGACAATTTCTCGTCATCCTGAGGTGCGCGCCCCTTCGCGCGCCTCGAAGGATGAATTCAGTACTGGTCCTCGTAACGCTTCGCGAGGTCTTCGATGTTTTCCGGCGGCCAGCCCGGCACTTCCATGCCGAGATGCAGGCCCATTTCGGCGAGCACAGCCTTGATCTCGTTCAGCGACTTGCGGCCGAAGTTCGGCGTACGGAGCATTTCGCCTTCCGACTTCTGGATGAGGTCGCCGATATAGACGATGTTGTCGTTCTTGAGACAGTTGGCAGACCGCACCGAGAGTTCGAGTTCGTCGACCTTCTTGAGCAACACCGGATTGAAAGCGAGATCGGGCTTGGTCTCTTCGGCAACGCGTTCGCGCGGTTCTTCGAAGTTGATGAAGACCTGAAGCTGGTCCTGCAGGATGCGCGCGGCATAGGCCACTGCGTTGTCCGGCGTGACGGCGCCGTTGGTTTCGACCGTGAGCGTGAGCTTGTCGTAGTCGAGGATCTGGCCTTCGCGGGTGTTCTCGACCTTGTACGAAACCTTCTTCACCGGGGAGAACAGGCTGTCGACCGGGATCAGGCCGATGGGCGCATCTTCCGGGCGGTTGCGGTCGGCGGGGACGTAGCCCTTGCCGGTGGCGACCGTCAGTTCCATGCGGAATTCGACCTTTTCGTCGATCGTGCAGATGACGAGATCAGGATTCAGGATTTCGACATCCGAGGTCTGCTGGATCATGCCGGCCTTCACTTCGCCGGGGCCTTGCGCCTTGAGCGTCAAACGCTTCGGGCCTTCGGCGTGCATGCGCAGCGCGATCTGCTTCACGTTCAGCACGATGTCGGTCACGTCTTCGCGCACGCCTGCGATGGACGAGAACTCGTGCAACACACCGTCGATCTGGATCGACGTGATGGCGGCGCCTTGCAGCGACGACAACAGCACGCGGCGCAGCGCGTTGCCGAGCGTCAGACCGAAGCCGCGCTCCAGCGGTTCCGCAGTGATTGTGGCCGAGCGGCCCGGCTCATGGCCGCCATCGACCTTGAGCTTTTGCGGTTTGATCAGTTCTTGCCAGTTCTTCTGAAACATTTTGTCCTCATCGTTTCCCGGACGTGTCGGATCACGCCCTTTTCGTTCGACGGGTTAGACTCTTCCGAATGCTTACTCTTAGACGCGCCGGCGCTTGGGCGGCTTGCAACCATTGTGCGGGATCGGCGTCACGTCGCGGATCGACGTCACCGTGAGGCCGACGGCCTGCAACGCGCGAAGTGCGGACTCACGGCCCGAACCGGGGCCGGAGACTTCCACTTCCAGCGTGCGCATGCCGTGTTCGACGGCTTTCTTGCCGGCATCTTCGGCGGCGACCTGCGCGGCGTAAGGAGTCGATTTGCGCGAACCCTTGAAGCCCATCATGCCGGCACTGGACCACGAAATCGCGTTGCCCGCCGTGTCGGTGATGGTGACGATCGTGTTGTTGAAGGTCGCAGCAACATGCGCGACGCCGACAACGACGTTCTTCTTTTCCTTCTTGCGCGGGCGGCCGCCCGCGGCTTTCTTTTCGGCAGCCATAGCTTACTTCGTCACTTTCTTCTTGCCGGCGATGGCCTTTGCTGGGCCTTTGCGCGTGCGGGCGTTTGTATGCGTGCGCTGACCGCGGACCGGCAGGCCCTTGCGGTGACGCAAACCACGATAGCAGCCGAGATCCATCAGCCGCTTGATGTTCATCGCCACTTCGCGGCGCAGATCGCCTTCGACGAGATAGTCGCGGTCGATCGTTTCGCGAATCTGGATGACTTCGGAATCCGACAAATCGGACACGCGGCGGTTGGGCGCGATGCCGACCTTCTCGCAAATATCCTTTGCGTGTTTCGGACCGATTCCATGGATATAGCGCAGCGCAATTTCGACGCGCTTCTGAGTTGGAATATTGACGCCAGCAATACGCGCCACGAGAGTATCCTTTCCAAGCTCTTGAAATTCTTTGCCTTTGCAGCGCGTTCCAGCGCCGGGTCCGACTCTCGTTGGACCTAAAACATTGAAATTTCAGGGCTTAAGTTGCCGCGAGGGCGCGGATTATAGAAATCGCGGGTCCCACGTCAACTGCCCTAACATAATGTTTCCGAGCCCCTTTTAAAGGCCGCGGCAACGGCCGGTTCACCGCTCTCGTTCATTTACCAATCGCGGCCGCACCGCTCTCCCTATAAGGTCGCCGCCGACTCAACGCCACCCGCCGAGAGGCCCACCCGCCATGAGCGAAAAGGGGGAAATCGACCTCGCCCGCGAGGCGGACTTCCTTTTGGGGCGGCTGCAGGTGCGGCCCTCGCTCCGGGAGATCCGGCTAGGGGGCCGGGCCGAGACCCTGGAACCCCGGGTAATGCAGGTTCTGGTGCTGCTGGCCCATGCCGATGGCGCGGTTGTGTCGCGGGACCAGCTCATCGAGCGGTGCTGGGGCGGCCGGATCGTCGGCGAGGACGCCATCAATCGCTGCATCGCCAAGGTCCGCCGCGTGGCGGAACTGGACGGAAACGAGTCCTTCGCCATCGAGACGGTGACACGGGTGGGCTATCGCCTTTCGCACCTGAAAACCGCGACCGTCGAGAGCCTGACGCCCCCGCCGGAGGCGCCCGACGCGCCGCAGCCGCGCGTGGTCTCTGCGGTGCCGGGCGTATTGCCGCTCGCCGCTGCCCCGCCTACGCGGCGAGTGCGATCCAACTGGATATGGATTGCGGTGATCGCGGTGGGGCTGATCGCGATACCGGCGGCGTGGGTGTTGCTGCGGCCTGCACAGGAATGGTCGATCGACCGGTTCCAGATGCTGGTTTCGACGCCGGCTTTGGAAGACCAGCCCGCGCTCGCGCCCAATGGTGCGATGATCGCTTACGCCGCGGGATCGGGGCAGAATTCGCGCAGCCTCTATTTGCGCAATCTCACCGAAGGCGAAGCGGTTCGCCTGACCGACGATCCGCGCGACGAATATTCGCCAGCCTGGTCGCCGCAGAGCGACCGCATCGCGTTCGTGCGCGAAACGCCCGGAAAGCCCTGCACGATCATGGTGAAGCCGGTGCCGGCAGGAAACGAGCAGGAAGTTGCGCATTGCAAGACGAACGAAAGTTCGCGCGTCGCCTGGGGCAAGGACGGTGCACTCTATTTTTCGGATGCGCCCGCCGCGAACCAGACCAGCCGCATCGTCAGGTTCGATCTGGCAACGGGCAAACGCAGCGACGTCACCCACCCCAACCCGCTGATCGCCAACGACAAGGAACCGCAGCTTTCACCGGATGGAAAAACGCTGGCGTTTTATCGCGATCAATATCCGCATTCGGGAATCTATCTGCTGGATCTGGCAAGCGGAAACGAACGACGGCTGACGCCGGACGGATTGTCGGTCTGGGGCAACGGCTGGACGTCGGACAGCAGCGCAGTGATCGTGGGAACGTTGCAGCCGGATGAACCAGCGTTGTGGGTCTATCCTCTGGATGGCAAGCCTGCGAAACGGCTGACGTTCAACCAGCAAGAATTCGGGCGCATCGTCGGCGGGCCGAACAATGTCGCGGCGGTGGAAGTCTACACAACGCGGATGAGTATTGTGGGTGCGGACGGCCGGACGCTGATCGAGCGCAACAGCGACATCCTCGATCCCGACATGGCGGCGGACGGAAGCATCGTGTTCGTCGCGTATGGGACGGGCGGTGTTTCGCTGGTGGTGAAACGGCCGGGCAAAGAACCGAACAAGATCGCTTCGTTCAAGCAGGTGCTCAATCCGCACTGGTCGCCGGATGGATCGCGCATCGCTTTTGCGATGGGCGACGAGAAGAATTCGAAGATCGGTGTAATCCGCGCGGACGGATCGGCGCGGATCAATGTCGCGACGATGAAGGCCGACGCGCAAGCCTCTGCACCTGTCTGGAGCGCGGATGGAAAATCGCTACTCTTTTCCGCCAATGACGGCCATGGCTGGCGTTTGTGGCGCGTGGCGGCGGATGGTTCGGCGAAGCCGGAAGCCTTGCCGGGTTATGGCTGGTATTCGGCGCATTTCCACGGCGCGGATATTTACGCGACGCGCTTCGACAAGCCCGGCATTTGGAAACTGGGCGATACGCCAACGCAGATCATCGACAACCTTTCGCCCGACTATTGGGCGGATTGGGCGATTGCGGGCGACACGCTGGCCTATGTCGATTTCGGCGATCCGAAGAAAACGAAAATCGTTTTGCATCCGCTGAACGGGGGAACCGACACCATCATCGATGCGCCCGGCATCCGGCAGACGGTGGCGGGCGGCGTTCTGGCGCTCGATCCGCGCAGCGCGACGCCGGTTTATATCCGCGACCTCAGCGACAGCGACATCGCGCTGCTGCATCTGGCGAAGAGATAGTTTCAATCCAGTCCGAAATGGCCGGGCTGCTCTTTCGGCGGCGGCTGAATGCCGAGTTGCACCGCGATCCAGCGCCACACATCCGGACCCCACACCGCACAGGCAAGCGCTGCAGCCAGAATCAAACCAAAGGCATCGAGCAGCAGAAACATGTCGCCTCCTTGTGAACTGGTTTGAACTCGGTTTCGTGACATTCGTTCCGGAAAGGACGTCCCGAAGAACGCTGGGACGGTCCCCTCCCCGCCCCAAAAAGATGAGGGCGCTTCCAATGAACCCGGGAAGCGCCCCCAAGTTGGGGGGAGACAGTGGCGGCTAACGGGCCGCGACCTGTGTGGGCTGTTCCTGCCGCGGCACGCCGTAGAGGCTTGCCACCAGCGGGGCGTGGACAGTTGCCACGGCGCGATCCATCGCGGCCTTGCGGCAGGCTTCGTAGGAAGACCAGGCGTGGAGGTCGGCGATGCTGGGACGTCCGCCGCAGACATGCGTGGCGGCGTGGTCGAGGCGGGTGAGCAAGGTGCGTGCGCCATCTTCGTGGGCGAGGTTCAGGTCGCTGTAGGAAACGGCGACCCGGTTCTCGGCCGCATAGGTGGCAATGCCGCTCGTCAGGATGAAACAGGCGGCCCAATAGACGATTTTGCCGATGCGCTTTTTCATGGCGGGTACTCCTTTTCGCGATGACGGCGTTGTCATCGCGAGGGCGGTTTTGCGTCCGCCAAGGCGCATTCGAAAGGACGCGCAGCCGACCTTTCGCCGACCGAATGCCGACTAAGCCGATGAAATGACGAAGAAAGAGATTTTACGGGCCCTGAGCACCCAAAACGCAAAGGGCGCGCCCCATTGGGACGCGCCCTTCACGCTATACGGATGCCGGATTTACTCGCCGGCCACGCGATAAGGCACGGTCTCATTGTTGTAGAGGCTGGCGACCAGTGGGGCGCGAACCGAAGCCACCGCGCGATCCATCGCTTCCTTCACGCAGGCATCATGGATGGCCTGGGCATGAAGGTTGCCGATCATCGGACGGCCGCCGCAAACCTGTTCGGAGGCCTGTTCGAAACGATGAAGCAGGGTTTTGGCATCGGCCGAGCGGCTGAGATTGAGATCGCCATAGTGGATGGCAACCTTCTCCTCGGCTTGGGCGGATACCCCGGCCGACAGCAGGGCGGCGGCTGCCAGAGACACGATCGTTCCGACACGCTTCATTCAGGGCTCCTTCGCTTGGGCAACGCCGGGTTGGCGTTCCAGATGGTTGAGCGGTCCCAAGGTCAGGTCGAAAGGACGTCAAGCCGGTTGAGGGCCGTTGATGTATCCTTGAAGTGTTTAGGAAAGCTTCAAAAGTTCCCGACAGATATGAAATTTCAAACACAAATATCGGGCGGGAAGGCAATTTGGTGTCTTTGGGGCGGGTTCGTGTCCGTTGCTTAAGAACGTCATAATAATTCACACTATTTGCTTGGCAAAACATGGAAGCTCGCGGCAGCTTTGGCGATGGGCTTGTCGTCGGCGGTCACGAAGCATTGGGTGAAGCACAGTGTCCGGCCCGCCTTGACGAAAGTGGTGCGGAATTCGAGCCACTGGCCGATCTCGCCGCGTCCCATGAAATCGACCGAAAGGGAGATCGTGACCAAGCCAGACGTGGGTGCTTTCAGGTGTGGGCCGCAGGACAGTCCCATGGCGTTGTCGGCCAGGGCGGAAATCAGCCCGCCATGGGCGAAACCGCGGGCGTTGGTGTGCGGTTTTGCCAGCCGGACGCCGAGGATGACGGCATCATCCGTTCGTTTGGAATAGAGAGGCTCCCACGGATCGGTGAGCGGGCTTTTGCGGAAGTGAGGCTCGAAGCCTTCGGGTATGCCGGTCATGCAGGGCTCCTGATCGCTTGAAATTATATAGACCGGTCTATATCAAACAAGAAAGCGATGGAGGCGGGCAATGGCCGATCTGATGACGTATGAGCTTTCGGGACAGGTGGCGCGGATCACCATGGACGACGGCAAGGCCAATGCGCTGTCGATTGCGATGCTTCGCGCGCTGCACGATGCGTTCGACCGGGCGGAGAAGGACAAGGCGGTAGTCGTTCTGACAGGGCGGCCGGGGATTTTCTCGGCCGGGTTCGATCTCAAGGTTTTTGCGCAAGGCGTTCCCGAGAATGTTCAGGAGATGCTTTCGCTGGGCGCCGAATTGGCGTTGCGCGTTCTCACCTTCCCCACGCCGGTCGTAACCGCTTGCACCGGCCATTGTTATCCCGCGGGGGCATTTCTGATGCTGGCGGCGGATGTGCGGATCGGAGTCGAGGGTCCGTTTCGCATCGGGCTGAACGAAGTCACCATCGGGCTGACCCTGCCGAAATTCGCGGTAGAGATTTCACGGCAAAGACTACTACCCGCCTATTTCAACCGGCTGCTGGTGACGGGTGAAATGATTGGGCCGCGCGAGGCGATCACCGCGGGATTTCTCGATCAGGTGGCGGAGGTTTCGCAATTGCGTTCGACGGCGGATGCGATTGCGCAATCGCTGACCAAGGTCGACCCGATGGCGCATTACGCAACCAAGACGCGCGTGCGCGAACCGGCAGCGCGCGCCATTCGCGCGGCAATAGACGAAGACATCAAATCGGACAATCCGCGTGCGCGGTCTGCCGCCTGAATGCCTGCGAAACCCAAACACCGCGATGCCATTGTAAACGCGGCCGTGGCGCTGTTCCGCAGGCGGGGCTATTCGGGCACGGGGTTGAGCGACATCGTGGAATTGAGCGGCGCACCGAAAGGTTCGCTCTATCACTATTTTCCGAACGGCAAGCTTTCCATTGCGGAAGCGGCGGTGCGGCTGGCGGCGAAGCGTTCGGCGAACACCATCGAGGAAGTGGCGGGCAAACACAAAAGCCTGGGCCGTGTGGTTCGCGCTTACGCGGAATTGCTGGCGGGATGGATGAAGGCTTCCGGTTTTCGCGACGGCAGTCCGGTTGCCACAGTGTTGCTGGAAACGGCGCCGGACGATCCCGCGATTACCGCTGCGGGACGTGACGCTTATGCGGAGCGCAGGGGCCTGCTTTCGCAGCGGTTGATCGAGAAAGGCGTTCCGGCGGCACGCGCCAAACGGCTTGCCGGATTGGTGACGTCGGCACTCGAAGGAAGTTTGATCCAATCGCGCGTGGAACAGAGCGAAGCGCCGATCGTCGAGGCGGCAGCGGAGTTGGAAAAACTGCTGGACGCGGTGGTGGCTGAGTACGCGAAGAACTAGCCGCCCAGCACTTTCGCAATTGCTTTCGTCACGTCGTCAATCGGCGCCATTCCATCCAGCGCCACGACCTTGCCCTGCTTGTTGTAGTAATCGAGCAGCGGCGCGGTGTTTTTATAGTAGACGTCGAGGCGGTTCTTCAGTGTTTCGGGATTGTCGTCGGGGCGGGCGCTGCCTTGCTTGATGCGCTGTTCGACGCGGTCCAGCAGGATCTTGTCGTCGACCTTGAGTTCGATCACGCGGTCGATTTTCTTTCCGCGTTTTGCCAGCATCGCGTCGAGCGCTTCGGCTTGCGGAATGGTGCGCGGGAAACCGTCGAACACTGCGCCGTTCTTGCAATCGGGCTGGTCGTAACGATCCGCGATGATGCCGATGACGATTTCGTCGGACACAAGGTCGCCTTTTGCGAGGATGCTTTCGACCTGTTTGCCGAGCGGCGTTCCGGCGGCGATGGCGGCGCGCAGCATGTCGCCGGTGGAGAGCTGCGGAAGTCCGCGTTCCGTTTGCAGTATTTTGGCCTGCGTGCCCTTCCCCGCCCCCGGAGGTCCGAACAGGACCAGATTCACCGCCGCGATCCTCTCAACTTCGATTTCTTGATCAGGCCTTCATATTGCTGGGCAATGAGATGGCTCTGGATTTGCGCCACGGTGTCCATCGTCACGCTGACCATGATGAGGATGGAGGTGCCGCCAAGCGTAAGCTGGATTTCCTGACGCGCGAAATCGGGGACCAGGCAGACAAAGGCGAGATAGATGGCGCCGATCACCGTGATGCGCGTGAGCACGAAGTCGATATATTCCGCGGTCTTCTTGCCGGGACGGATGCCGGGAATGAAGCCGCCGTATTTCTTAAGATTGTCCGCGGTCTCTTCCGGGTTGAAGATGATCGAGGTGTAGAAGAACGCGAAGAAAATGATCATCAACGCATAGAGCGATTCATAGACGAGACGGCCCGGCGCGAGATAGGTCATCATCGTCTGCAGCCAGCCCGGCGTGTTGGCGGCATTGAAGTTCGCGATGGTTGCGGGGATCAGGAGGATCGACGACGCGAAGATCGGCGGGATCACGCCGGAGACGTTGATCTTGAGCGGCAGGTGCGAGGACTCGCCGCCGAACATCTTGTTGCCGACTTGTCGCTTTGGATATTGCACCAGCAATCGCCGCTGCGCGCGCTCCATGAACACGATCAGCAGGATCAGTCCGATCAGACCACCGATGATGATGAGGATTTCGGGCAGCGGCACTGCACCCGTGCGGCCGGATTCGAATATCTGGCCGATGGTCGTAGGGAAGCGTGCGACAATACCCGCGAAGATGATGAGCGAGATGCCGTTACCGACACCGCGCGAAGTGATCTGTTCGCCGACCCACATGAGCAGCACGGTGCCCGAGGTCAGCGTGATGATGGTGGTGAAGCGGAAGAAGTAGCCGGGGTCGATCACCACGCGGCCCATATTCTCCAGACCGATGGCGATGCCGAGCGCCTGCAATGCGGCGAGCGCCACCGTTCCGTAGCGCGTGTATTGATTGATGGTCTTGCGGCCTGCCTCGCCTTCCTTCTTCAGCGCTTCCAGTTCCGGAAACACCGTCGTCATCAACTGAATGATGATGGAGGCGGAGATGTAGGGCATGATGCCCAGCGCGAAGATTGCCATGCGGCCGACGGCGCCGCCGGCCAGCACGTTGAAGACGTCGAGAATGCCGCCCTTCTGCTGGTTGAGGATTTGCGCGAGCGCGGTCGGGTCGATGCCCGGCATCGGAATATATGTGCCGAGGCGGCAAACGATCAGGGCGCCCAGCGTGAAAAAGATGCGCTGGCGCAATTCCTTCGCCTTGGCGAAGGAGCTGAAATTAAAGTTCGAAGCTAACTGTTCTGCCGCTGACGGCATCCCTCACTCCTGAACCCGGCCCCACCCCGCCCAATATGGGGGTGTTCGCGGAAAATACGAAGGGTCAGGCCGTCGCGCCCGAGCCCCGGCGTTCTTCCCGCTTCTTGGCGGAATCGGCGCGGCGCTGCTGGCGCTTGCCGGGCTCGCCCTTCTTGTTCATGTAGACCTTCTTGACGAAGGTCGTCGTGACGGAGCCGCCGGCCTTTTCGACCGCCGCCTTGGCGCCCGAGCTGGCGCCCGCGACTTCGAGGTCGAGCTTCACGGAGAGCGGTGCGTTGCCGATCAGGCGGACACCGTGCTTGGAGCTGCGTGCGACGCCGGCCTTGCGCAGAACCTCTTCGGTCACCTTTGCCTTCACGTCGAACTTCTTGGCGTCGATCGCACGCTGCAAACGGGCGAGCGAGACCTCAGCGAAGTCGAGCGCGAAGATGTTGTTGAAGCCGCGCTTGGGCAAACGCATGTAAAGCGGCATCTGGCCGCCTTCGAAGCCATAGACCTTCGTGCCGGTGCGCGCTTTCGCACCCTTCACGCCGCGGCCCGATGTTTTGCCGAGACCGGAGGACGAACCGCGGCCGACTTTCGTCTTGCGCTTGTGCGCGCCCGGATTGTTTTTGATTTCGTTGAGTTTCATCTTATTTGCTTTCGACGATCTCGACCAAATGCTTGACCGCGTTGATCATGCCGCGAACTGCGGGGGTGTCTTCGAGCGTGCGCGTGCGGCGGATCTTGCCGAGGCCCAGGCCGCGCAACGTCGCTTCCTGAACCTTCGGCTTGCGATTGGCGCTTCTGATCTGACGCACCGTGACGGTTTTCTTTACGGCCATGACTCTGTTTCCTGATTAGCTGGCTGACGCCTGCTCTGCCTTGTTCGCACCTTCGCGGCGGGAAAGGATTTCCGTCACGCTGCGGCCGCGGCGCTGCGCGATCATGCGCGGAGATTGCTGCGACTTGAGCGCATCGAACACGGCGCGAACCATGTTGTAGGGATTGGACGTGCCGAGCGACTTCGACACGACATCGCCCACGCCCAATGCTTCGAACACTGCGCGCATCGGACCGCCGGCGATGATGCCGGTACCGGCGGGCGCTGGACGGACGACAACCTTGCCTGCGCCGTGATGACCGCGGGTTTCGTGATGCAGCGTGCGGCCATCCTTCAGCGGCACGCGGATGAGCGACTTCTTGGCTTCATCGGTCGCCTTGCGGATCGCTTCCGGCACTTCCCGCGCCTTGCCGTGACCGAAGCCGACGCGGCCACGCTGATCGCCGACGACGACGAGTGCGGCAAAGCCGAAACGACGGCCGCCCTTCACCACCTTCGCCACGCGGTTGATGTGAACCAGCTTGTCGATGAATTCGTTGTCGCGCTCTTCGCGATCGCTACCGCGTTCCCGACGTTTGCTGCCTTCTTCACGCGCCATGCGTCAGTTCCTTATCAAAATCAAAAATCGAGGCCGGCTTCGCGCGCGGCATCGGCGAGCGCTTTCACGCGCCCATGGTAGATGTAGCCCCCGCGATCGAACACGACCTGCTTCACGCCTTTGGCGAGCGCGCGTTCGGCGATCTTCTTGCCGACCGTACCGGCCGCTTCGACATTGTAGGTCTTGGCAACCTTGCCTTCTTTTTCGTTGGTCGAGGCGGTCGCCAGCGTGGCGCCCGCAACGTCGTCGATCACCTGGGCATAGATATGCTTGCCCGAACGGAAGATCGACAGACGCGGACGGCCGACCGACTTCCGCGAAATGCTGTAGCGCGTGCGCGTCTTGCGGCGCTTGAACAGTTTCGTCGTCATTTCTTCTTGCCTTCCTTGCGGCGCACATATTCGTCGGCATAGCGCACGCCTTTGCCCTTGTACGGCTCCGGCTTGCGATAGGCGCGGATTTCAGCGGCGACCTGGCCCACAAGCTGCTTGTCGATGCCGGCGACGGTCAGCATGGTCGGCTTTTCGGCCGTGATCGTGATGCCTGCCGGGATCGGATAGGCCACGTCATGGCTGAAACCGAGCTGCAGGTTCAGGTTCTTGCCCTGCACCGCCGCGCGATAGCCGACGCCCTGGATTTCGAGCTTCTGCTGGAAGCCTTCCGTCACGCCGACGACGAGATTGTTCACCAAGGTGCGCGACAGGCCCCACATGGCGGCTGCGCGTTCCATTTCCTTGCGGGGGGTGACGGAGACGCCATCCGCGCCCGCTTCGACGGCAACTTCCGCAGGAAGCGTAACCTGCAATTCGCCTTTCGGACCTTTGACCTTCACGGTCTGGCCCGAGACGTTCGCGGTGACGCCTTTCGGAAGTGCGACGGGTTTCTTGCCG
>DASZYI010000185.1:0-39213 GCA_035545475.1 Rhizomicrobium sp. | reverse complement strand
CGGTGCGTGGCCACTGGCGGCGGGACTTCCCGCGCTGGCTGGTGGAGAACGCCCGGCCCTTCGTGATGCCGGATACGTCCCAGGCTTCGATCGACTGGTTCATGGCCATGATGCGGCAGACCTCGCTTCAGGCCGTGATCGAGTTGAACCGCGCGCTGACCGAGGCCGATTTCCGCGCCGAGATGGGCGACATCGCTTTGCCCACGCTGATCCTGCACGGAACCAACGATGCAAGTGCGCCGCTCGAACTGACGGGACGGCGTTGCGCGCAACTGATCAAGGGTAGCGAATTGAAGGTCTATGACGGCGCGCCGCATGGCCTGTTCCTGACGCATGCCGAACAGGTCAATCGCGATCTTTTAAATTTCATTTCCTTACCTGCCGCGTAATCGCTTCGCGCGAAGCAATCGCCAAAATCCTATCAGGCATCGCGGATGCCGCAACCGAAGGAGATGAAGATGACAAACGCAAACAATGCAGCCGCTCGCTATATCGCCGCGTGGAATGAGCGCGATGACAGCGAGCGCAGAGCGCTTATCGCAGCGACCTATACAGACGACGCGTATTATGTGGACCCTGCGCGCAGCGGCAAAGGCCATGACGGTCTCGACAAGATGATCGCTTCCGTTCACCAGCAGTTTCCCCAGGCCTATCGTTTTCGTCTGAAAGGGGCGGTTGACACGCACAACAACCGCGCGCGGTTCCAATGGGAAGCGGGCGGTCAGTCCGACGCGCCGCTGCATTTCGTCGGCACCGACGTCATCGAAATCGCCGAAGACGGGCGCATCCGTTCGGTGACCGGTTTTGTCGACGAAGCGCCGAAACACTAAATCCGCATAGCTCCCTTGCCCCCGAAAGGGGGCGAGGGGGAATGGAAGTGCCGTGTCCTTGCACTATCTTCCTCATATGGCCGTTCCTACCCGCAATGTCGGCGATCATTTGCGCGAATGGCGCCAGCGGCGGCGCTTGAGCCAGCTTGCGCTCGCCAGTGAGGCGGAGATTTCGCCGCGCCATCTGAGTTTCGTGGAGACGGGCCGTTCCGTGCCTAGCCGTGAGATGATCCTGCATCTGGCCGAACAGCTTCAGATTCCCATGCGCGAACGCAATGTGCTGCTTGTGGCGGGCGGCTACGCGCCGATCTTTCCCGAACGCGCGCTCAACAGTCCTGCGCTTGCCGCCGCGCGTGCCGCCATCGACATCGTGCTGGAAAGCCAGAAACCGTTTCCGGCCTTTGCGCTGGACCGTCACTGGAATGTCGTGGCATCCAATTCGGCGTTGCAGCCGATGTATGAAGGCGTGGCCGAGCATCTGATGCAGAACGTCAATGCCATGCGTATCTCGCTGCATCCACAGGGGCTCGCACCGCGCATCGTAAACCTGCCGGAATGGCGGGCACATCTGCTCGCGCGTCTCAAACAGCAGGCCGACCTCACCGCCGATCCCGAATTGATCGCGCTGCAGGCCGAAGTGCTGCGATATCCGGCGCCGCAAACACCCCACGCATCCGCGGATCCCAACGCCGTGCTGGTGCCGTTGAGGATTCGCGTCGGGGCGGACGTGCTGTCTTTCTTCAGTACCACGACCGTGTTCGGCACGCCGGTCGATGTGACGCTGTCGGAGCTTGCGGTCGAGTCCTTTTTTCCGGCAGATGAGGAGACCGCCGCAGCGGTTCGCCGTCTCTCTGCCTGAAAGAAAGTCCGGATTTCATGGAAGCCATTTATCGCCTTGAAGGCGCCCGCGCACACACGAGCAAATGGGCGGGTGGTCCGTGGGATCGTTCCATGCAGCATGGCTCCGCGCCCACGTCGCTGATCGCGCATATCGCCGAACATATGCCGACGTTGGCGCCGATGCGCGTTGCGCGCATCACCATCGACCTGATGCGCCCCGTTCCGATAACCACATTGGATATTCAAACGGAGATCGTCCGCGAGGGACGCAAAATTCAGTTGCTGTCGATCCGTCTTTTGGCGGGCGATACGGAAGTCGTGCGCGCAAGCGTTTTGAAAATCCGCAAGATCGATCTGCCGCTGCCGGCAGAAGCTGCAGACCGCAAAATCGAAGTGCCCCTGCCGGAATCGCTCGTAGACATGCCGATGAACGACGATCCGGTGCCGTTTCTCGCGGGGCTTTCCTTGCGCAACGCCAAGGGCTCCTTCCAGGCACCTGGACCGGCGGCGATTTGGTATCGCGCCAACCGGCCCATCGTGGAAGGTCAGCCGCCCTCGCCGCTGATGCGCGCAGCCGTCGCGGCCGATTTCTGCAATGGCGCCTCGAGCGTGTTGCCATGGGAATCATGGACGTTCATTAATGCAGACCTGACGATCACTTTGGCGCGCGAGCCTGTTGGAGAATGGGTGTTGCTGGACGCCGAGACATGGGCCGCTCCGAACGGCGGCGGGATCGCCTTCGCAAAGCTTGCCGACGGCAGCGGTTATTTCGGCCGTGCCGTACAAAACATCCTCGTCGAAAGGCGGAGGTGAGCCCTCTGCTGCCGGACTCTTGCCGACGGCAATTGGTTTACATATTGTAAACAGCGCGAACACGTCTGCCTCAATTAATTTTGAAAATCGCCATTCCCCGCCTGTGGCCTCGAACTTGCTGGTTTCATGCCCAGAGTGGGTAAGCGTAAGAGTAGGCGTCATGGTAAAAAAACTGTTGGGTGTTTTCGGGGGTCTCCTTTTGGCTGCGGCTGCTACCGCCGCCCAGGCGTCACCCGTTCTGTCAGGCAATGAATCGTTGTCGGTGAACGGCAACGTCACCTTGGTCTTCATCGGCTCGGACGCCGGAGACACAAGCTACCTGTCGCTCGTCGGCGGTCCGTCGGACATTTTCTGCAATCATTCCACCCCGACCTGCACCGCGGCTGTCGCCGGGCAGGTGGTCGATCTTGGAACGCTCTTCGGAGACCTGAATTTCACGCTACGCGATATTTCGGTGCCGCATGTTTACAGCACGTCGACCCCGGATTCGGATGGCTACTACTATGCCAAAGTGGTCTCGAACTATGCCGATCTGGGCGTGTTCGCGATGCCGACAGCGGCGGCCGACATAATCGCGTCCCTCTCCACGCCGACGAGCGTCATCAGATATGTGGCCTTCGAAGATCGCGTCGGCGGTGACTACGATTACAACGACTTTGTTTTCGCGGTGATCGACCCGCCGGTGGGCGCAGTTCCCGAACCCGCCACGCTTGCCCTGTTCGGGGCCGGCCTTTTGGGGTTCGCGCGCAAGCGTCGTCGCGCCTGAGATAACCTATCGATGCATATTCGTGGGCCGGCAGCGATCCTGCCGGCCCATTTGCTTTGCGGCTCGGGGATGCACAAAAAGTAGTCAGGGTTTGGAACGACACAATATTTAGTAAAAAGTTCCCCGGCGGCCGAGCGAATTTCTTCAACGATTTCAAGGGCTCATGCGTCCGGTGCATTGCGTGAATTCCGCCACAGCACGAAAAAAGCATTGGCGATACAGGGGCTTCCATTGACGCCCCCGGTGCCCTCTGACAACAATTCCATCCGGAAACGGCCCTTTGGCCGATTCCAACAACAGGGGTGCCCGGCCGGGTCAGGGGGATGATCAAATCGGAACTGGTTGCGAGGCTAACGCAACGCTACCCGCATCTTTATCATCGCGACGTCGAACGGATCGTGTCCACGGTGCTCGACGAGATCACCAAGGCTTTGTCCGAGGGCCATCGTGTGGAATTGCGCGGCTTCGGTGCGTTTTCCGTCAAGGTGCGCCCGGCGCGTCAAGGCCGCAACCCGCGCACCGGCGAGCCTGTGACGGTGGAGGAAAAGCGTGCGCCGTTCTTCCGCACGGGCAAGGAACTGCGCGAACGCCTTAACGGCGGCAACAAAGGTTAATACCTTCGCGTCTGGAGCCTGATCGTTTCATCGAGCTTTGGCTTGCTCTCTTTCGCGCGCCAGACTACGACCCTCATCATGCGCCCGGCGCGATTCCAAAATCCCATCTTCGTTGCGCTCGATACGCCCGATCTGGGCCGTGCGCTGGAGATTGCGCGTGCGGTGAAGCCCCATGTCGGCGGGCTCAAAGTCGGTCTCGAATTCATCACGGCGCTGGGGCCGGATGCGGTGGCGCAGATCGTGGAGATCGGCCTGCCGGTTTTCGCAGACACCAAATTCCACGACATCCCCAACACCGTGAAGGGTGCATCGCGCGCCATCGCGAATCTGGGCGTGGCGATGTTCAATATCCATGCGGCGGGCGGGCTCGCGATGATGCACGCGGCCCGCGATGCTGCCGCGGAATCCGAAGCGCGCCCCAAAGTGCTGGCCGTCACCGTCCTGACCAGCCTCGAAGATGGCGACCTCGAGATGGTGGGGCAGACATGGCCGGCCAAGGATCAGGTGATGAAACTTGCTACGCTCTCCAAGGTGGGCGGGCTCGACGGTGTCGTTTGCTCGGCGCATGAAATTGCGGCTGTCCGTGCCGCCTGCGGCCCCGATTTTCTGCTGGTGATCCCCGGCATCCGGCCTAGCGGCGCCGAGGTGGCCGATCAGCGCCGGGTGATGACCCCGCGCGACGCCATGAAGGCCGGGGCGGATATTCTGGTGATCGGCCGTCCCATCACAGGTGCCAAGGATCCAGGCGCCGCCGCCCATGCGATAGTGGAAGACCTGTCCGTTCCTTGATTTCCCGGGTTCGGGCGGCGATAAGGCCCGCCCTTGGTCGGATACAAATGGCAATCCTGGTCAAAATCTGCGGAATAAACAGCGCCGAAGCGGCGGATGCCGCTGCACGGGCTGGCGCGGATTTCGCCGGCCTGATGTTTCATCCGAAATCGCCGCGCCATGTAACGCCGGAAGACGCCCGGTCACTCGCCCAGCGGCTGCGGGACAAGGTGCGTATCGTGGCGGTGATCGTCGATCCGCGCGATGAGGACATCGTTCATGCGATGAACAATGCCGTTCCCGATTTCCTGCAACTTCACGGCTCCGAAAGCCCGGCGCGCGTCGGCGAGATACGCGAGAAGTTCGGCATTCCCATCATCAAGGTGCTTCCCGTTGCCGAAGCCGCGGACTTCGCAAATCTGCCGGCGTATGAAGATGCCGCCGATATGCTGATGTTCGATGCCAAGCCGCCTGCCAACGCCGATCGCGCCGGAGGTCATGGTGTGGCGTTCGACTGGCAGTTGCTCCGCTCACGGACGATTTCGCGTCCGTGGTTCCTGGCGGGCGGTCTCACGCCCGAAAACGTGTCGCGCGCGATCGCTGCGGCGAACGCAGCAGCCGTGGACGTGTCGTCCGGCGTCGAAACGGCACCCGGCGTGAAAAACCCTGAATTGATCCAGTCCTTCATCGCATCGGCGCGGGCCAAACAATTCGCGGGAGTATCCGCATGAACATGCCCAATTCCTTCCGCACAGGCCCGGACAATCGGGGGCATTTTGGAGCTTATGGGGGGCGCTTTGTCGCCGAGACGCTGATGCCGCTCGTGCTCGATCTCGAACGCGCCTATGAAGACGCTCGCCGCGATCCCAAATTCCAGGCCGAACTCGACGGTTTGTTGAAGAACTATGTGGGGCGTGAAAGCCCGCTCTATTTCGCCGAACGCCTGACCGACCATCTGGGCGGGGCGAAAATTTATCTCAAGCGCGAAGACCTCAATCATACCGGCGCGCACAAGATCAACAACTGTATCGGTCAGATTTTGCTTGCCCGCCGCATGGGAAAGACGCGCATCATCGCCGAAACGGGAGCCGGTCAACACGGTGTCGCCACCGCAACCGTTGCCGCGCGTTTCGGATTGCCCTGTATCGTCTATATGGGAGCGGTCGACATCGAACGGCAGAAGCCGAATGTCTTCCGTATGCGGCTGCTCGGCGCGGAAGTTCGCAGCGTTACCTCCGGTTCGAAAACGCTGAAAGACGCGATGAACGAGGCATTGCGCGATTGGGTCGCCAATGTGCACGACACGTTCTACATCATCGGCAGCGCCGCTGGTCCGCATCCCTATCCGCAACTCGTGCGCGACTTCCAATGCGTGATCGGCAACGAAATTCGTTCACAAATCATGGCGGCGGAAGGGCGCTTGCCCGATCTGCTGATCGCCTGTGTCGGCGGCGGGTCGAATGCCATCGGCACGTTCCATCCCTTCCTCGACGACCGCGACGTTAAAATCCATGGTGTGGAGGCGGCGGGCGAGGGCACCGACACACCGCGCCACGCCGCGACGATTTCCAAAGGCACGCCCGGTGTGTTGCACGGTGCGCGATCCTACTTGCTGCAGGATGCCGACGGCCAAATTCTGGAAGCTCATTCGATTTCTGCCGGCCTCGACTATCCCGGCGTCGGCCCCGAACATTCGTGGCTGAAGGATATGGGCCGGGTGAAATATTTTTCTGCGACCGACAAGGAAGCGATGAACGCGTTCACCGCGCTCAGCCGGTTCGAAGGCATCATTCCCGCACTCGAATCGGCGCACGCGCTGGCACATGCGATGCGCGTCGCACCGCAGATGGACAAGGACCAGGTAATTGTCGTCACGCTGTCGGGGCGTGGCGACAAGGATGTCTTCACGGCGGCTGCCGCTTTGGGGGAAAAGATATGAGCCGCATCGCCCGGCGTTTCGAAGAATTGAAGCGCGCCAATCGCGCCGCCTTCATGCCGTTCATCACGGCAGGCGATCCCGATCTCGAAACGAGCTTCAGGATTCTCGAAAAGCTTCCGAAGGTGGGTGCCGATCTGATCGAATTGGGTGTGCCTTTTTCCGACCCAATGGCGGATGGCCCTTCGGTGCAGGCATCGTCCTTGCGCGCGCTTGAAGCAGGCATGACGGTGGTGAAGATGCTTGATCTCGTCCGCCGCTTCCGCAAGCAGGATCAGGCGACGCCCATTACGCTGATGGGCTATTACAATCCTATCCATGCCTATGGGACCGCGCGTTTCGCGAAGGATGCGGCGGAAGCGGGCGCCGATGCGCTCATCACCGTCGATCTGCCTCCGGAAGAGGACGAGGTGCTGCGGGTGCCGGCGAAAGTGCACTCGCTCGACATCGTGCGGCTGGCAACGCCGACCACGGACGACAAGCGGCTTCCCGCGGTGCTCGATGGTGCGAGCGGGTTTCTTTATTATGTGTCCATTGCGGGCGTGACGGGAACGAAAAGCTTTACCGAAAGCGATGTGCGCGCGGCGGTTGCGCGTCTGAAGGAAAAAAGCGGGCTTCCCGTCGCCGTCGGCTTCGGCATCAAGACGCCGGAACAGGCCGCCGCCATTGCGTGTTTTGCCGATGGCGCGGCAGTGGGCTCTGCGATCGTGGATCTGGTTGCGAAAAATGCTGCGAATGGGGGCGACCGCGAAAGTGTCGTGACAGAAACGCTGAATTTCTGTCAGAAGCTTGCGAACGCAATACATGCGGCGCGCGGATGATCTGTGCTAGAGTAAGCGCATGAACTGGATCGCCAACTTCGTCCGCCCGAAAATCAAGAGCTGGCTCGGCCGGCGCAGCGAAACGCCGGAAAACCTCTGGACCAAATGTCCGGGTTGCGGCGAGATGATTTTTCACAAGGATCTTGTGGCCGCTCTCTATGTGTGTCCGCAATGCGGATTCCACATGCGCGTCGGACCGAAGGAGCGGTTTGCCTGGACGTTCGATGCGGGCTCTTACGAGGAACTTCCGCAGCCGCCGGTGCCTGCCGATCCGCTGAAATTCCGCGACGAGAAGCGTTACACCGATCGCATCAAGGACGCCCGCAACAAGACGGGGCGTCAGGATGCGCTGGTCGCTGCGCGCGGCACGCTGGATGGTTTGCCGGTGATGATCGCGGTGCAGCCGTTCGATTTCATGGGCGGTTCGCTCGGCATGGGTGTGGGCGAAGCGCTGGTGCAGGCGATGCAGGCCGCAGTGAACGAACGCCGCGCGTTCATTTTGTACTCGTCGTCCGGCGGCGCACGCATGCAGGAAGGCATTCTTTCGCTGATGCAGATGCCGCGGGTCACCATCACGGTCGATATGCTCGATGAGGCGCGCCTGCCTTACATCGTGGTGCTCACCGATCCCACTACCGGCGGGGTCAGCGCGTCCTACGCGATGCTGGGCGATATCCAACTCGCGGAACCCGGCGCGCTCATCGGCTTTGCGGGCCAGCGCGTGATCGAACAGACAATCCGCGAAAAATTGCCAGAAGGATTCCAGCGCGCCGAATATCTGCGCGACCACGGCATGGTGGATATGGTCGTGCACCGTCACGAAATGCGCGCCACGCTTTCGCGCCTCGTTCACATGCTGATGAAGAAGCCCAAGCCCAAATCGCGTCAGCCTGCGCAAACGGTTACGGGTACAGCGCTGCGCGTGCGCGCATGAGCGTGGCCGCGCAAAGCGACCTGATCCTTCAACGCCTTCTGTCGCTGCATCCAAAGAAGATCGACCTGGTGCTGGACCGCATTCAGCGCCTGCTCGCCGGTCTTGGCCATCCCGAATTGCGCCTGCCGCCGACGCTGCACGTCGCGGGCACCAACGGCAAAGGTTCGACCTGCGCTTTCGCGCGCGCGATGCTGGAAGCGCAAGGGTTGAAAGTCCACGTCTATACGTCTCCGCATCTCGTTCATTTCAACGAACGCATCCGGCTCGCTGGCCGTCTTATCAGCGAAGACGAGCTTTCCTCGACGCTGGAGGAGTGCGAGCGCGTGAACGATGGTGCGCCGATCACGTTCTTTGAGATTACCACAGCCGCGGCCTTCCTCGCCTTCGCACGTCATCCGGCCGATGCGCTGGTCCTCGAAGTGGGCTTGGGGGGGAAATACGACGCTACCAATGTGATCGCCCATCCACAGGCAGCCGTCATCACTCCAGTGGGCCTCGATCACGCGGAGTTTCTGGGTACGTCGATCGCCGATATCGCCGCCGAGAAGGCCGGCATCATCAAGCGCGGAATTCCTGTAATTGTCAGCGCACAGGATGACATTCCACGCGATGTGATCACGCGGCGTGCCGATGCGTTGAACGCGCCGTTGATCGCCTTCGGGCAGGATTTTTTCGCCCATCAGGAACACGGCCGCATGGTTTATCAGGACATGGACGGCCTGCTCGATCTACCGCTCCCGAAATTGATCGGGCGCCACCAGATCGAAAATGCGGCAACTGCCATCGCCGCGTTGCGTCACGCCAACAAGGATTGGAGTGACGACGAGGCGATTGAGAAAGGTTTGCGCACCGTCGAATGGCCGGCACGCCTGCAACGCCTTACGCGCGGTCCGCTCGTTTCCATGGCGCCCAAAGGCGCGGAGGTCTGGCTCGACGGCGGCCACAATCCGCATGGCGCGCAAGCGGTAGCGCGCGCGATCGCCGATCTCGAAGATCGCGCCGAACGTCCGCTGCATTTGATCTGCGGGATGCTGCGCACCAAGGATGCTGCGGGCTATTTCGCGGCGTTCAAAGGTCTGGCTCGCCACGTCACCACGGTTCCCATCGAAGGCGAGCCGTCCGCCCAGGGTTCGGGCGCCCTCTACGACGCCGCGCGCCAGGCGGGGCTCGACGCCTCGCCGGCCGACGATTTGGAAGACGCCATGATGCAGATCGACGCCTGGAGGCGCTCGCGCCCCGGGGAACCCGCGCCCCGCATTTTGATTTGCGGTTCGCTATATCTTGCGGGGCAGGTGCTTGCGGAAAACGGCTGATGCTCACAGCGCAAGAAGCTTTCCAACCTTACCGAATTGTAAATCGCTAAAACTTTCGACAAATCCGGTAACCCCAAGTAAGCGGCTGGCATCGCATTCTGTAGCAGTATGAGCCAACGACCGTGAAGAAAGCGGCGTGAACTGGGGCTTTTGCGCAGATGGCGCAGCGCGCGACGAAGTTTGCCAAGAAGACGTCACGCCACGTCGAAGTGGGTGCGCTCGCACGCACATCTTCGCCGTCGGACGAATTGCGCGGCGTTCCGCTCGACATTCTTCCGCTGCTTGCGCCGTTCAAGAAGCGCGGGCGGCTCACGGTTCGCGTCGAAAAACTTCCGATACAGGCGCGACTCTCCGCCGGGCGCAACAATGGCGACCGCTCTTACTCGTTGATGATGGACGAGTTGGAGGATCTTGAATATCTCGCGCCCGAGGGCACCGATCCGCGACCGGTTCTGTCGGTGCGCATTATTGCTCTCGATGATGGCGACGCCTCAACCATTGCAGTCCGCGAATTGCCGGTTGAGTTCGGCGGCGAGGAACTGACCGAAATCGATCTCGCCAACATCAGCAACGAAGAGCTGAAGCGGCTGATCGAAGAACTGACGCGCGTGAAATCCACGCTGTCCCTGCGCGAAGCCGAGTTGAACGAGGTTCGTGCGAAAGCGTCCGTGCCCGGCAAGCTTCCTCCGGGCACCATCGATGCCGAACTTGTCGAGGCGCGCGCGGCGTGGAAAGCCGAGATGGAGGAAAAGATCGCCAAGGTGAAAGCCGAGGCGGCCGCCAATCTCGAAAGAAGTTGGGCTGCCTGGCAGGCCGAACAGAAACAGAAGTCCAAAACCGAGTCCGGAGTCGACATCGACAACGAACGTGCGCGCTGGCAGCAGGAAAGTGCGGCGATACTTGCCGAAGCGCGGCGCGAATGGAAAGCGGAAGAGGAACGCCGTCTTGCGGCGGCGGAGGCCCGGTGGCGTGCGGATGCCGAACATGCGGCGGAAAAGCAGCGTGCGTCGTCCAAGGCGATGCGCGAGCATGGCGATGCGATAGAACTCCGCCGTCTGCGCGACGAATTGCTGTCGATGCAAAATCTTCTGGCCGAGCGGGATGCCGAACTTGCGCAGGCCAAATCCGGCGGGGTGCAGGGGGCGGGGCGTCAGGAGATCGAGGCAGCCATTGCCAAGGCGCAGAAGGAATGGAAGGCGGAGGAGGCTGCGCGTATCGCTGCCGCCGAAGCGCGCGCAGAGGAAAAGGCAAACAAAGCCATCGCCGAGGCGCGAGCTGAACTGAAATCCGGCAACGACAAGAGCGACAGCGAATTTCGCCGCTTGCGCGATGAACTTTCCTCTGCCCAGGCGAAACTTGCGAACCGCGAGAAGGAACTCGCGCAAGCGCATAACAATGTCAAAACGGGCAGGGCAGAGAACGACGCCGAATTGCGCCGCCTGCGTGATGAAACGGCCGCGCTGCAGAACAAGCTCGTCACTCGCGACAAGGAACTGGCGCAGGCACATCTTGCAATCAAGGATGCGCAGGAGCGTGGCCGAAAGCTGGCCGACGAAATGCTCGGCAAGGCCGAGGCCGCATGGAAGGCGCGCGAGTCCGACCGGATGATGGCGGCGGAAGTCCAGTGGCAGGAAACCTCAACCAAGATGCTTGCCGACGCCCGTGCGCAGGCCAAGGCCGAATTCGATGCCGCGCTATCGAAGGCGCGGGAGCGTTGGGTGGCCGAAACGGACGCTACCCTCGCCAAGGCAGAAGCTACCTGGAAGGCGCGAGAATCCGATCGGCTGATGACCGCCGAAGTCCAGTGGAAGGAACAATCGTCCAAAACGATTGCGGATGCGCGCGCGCAGGCACAAGCCGCACGCGACGAAAGCGCGGTCGAACTTGTGCGCCTGCGCGCCGAACTGACGAACGCGCAAGCCAAACTCGCCGAACGTGACACAGCTCTTGCCGAGGCGCGCGCCAGGGCCGATCGCGCGCGCGAAGACGGCAAGGCCGCGCTCGCCGAGGCCGAGAAGAATTGGCGCTCGGCAGAATCGGCGAAGATTGCGGTTGTCGAGCAGAGGATGCGCGATCAGGCAGGATCGGCGCTCACCGAATCCGAAACGGCGCGCAACGAGGCCGAAACCGAATTGCGGCAATTGCGCGAACATGCGGCCGTTCTCGAAACAACGCTTGCCGACCGCGAGCTCGAACTCACGCAAGCCATCGCGCGCATCAACGCCACCGACAGACAACTCGAAGAGTTGCGCGAAAACGAGGATATTCAGGTCCGCCGCGTGAAAGGCGAACTGACACAGTTGCAGGCTCAGCTTGCCGAGCGCGAAGAAGAGCTTGCACAAGCCAGGCTGTTCACCGAACGGTCTTACGAGCGCTGGAAGAAGCAAGCGGAAGCCGATCTCGCCAAAGCACAGAAGATGTGGAAAGCCGCAGAAGCTTCCAAACTTGCTGCGGCGCGTGCCGAATGGCAGGAAGAATCCCGCAAGGCATTGCAACAGTCGCTCGATGCCGAACGCCGCGCGGGCCGTCTGCCGCCGCCCGCGCCTGCGATGGAAGAAGCGGTCAGTGTTGATATTGCGGGCAGCGTTGAAGACCGGCCGATGCCGGAATTTGCGCCGCCGCCACAGACCGCGCCTTATTCCGCACCGAAGCCGCTTGCCGATGCGCGCGCCGCTGCCGATCAGGCACTCGACCGTCTGGCGATGGATGCCTATCAGCTTCTCGCAAATGCCGGGTCGATCGACTCCGTCAATCCCACCGATACGCGCATCATCAAGGGCGGCTTCGTCGAACGCCGTCAGAGGGCTGCCGAGAAAGACAAAAACAACAACAACAACAAGAGCCTGATCATCAGCGGCGCCGTTGCGGCCGCGCTTGCCGCTGCAGCCGTTATGGCATTCTTCTTCATCTGGCCTTCGGATACCCCGCCTGTAGAAACGCAGCCAGTCGCGGCGCCTGCGAAGCCGGTGGCCGCCGTAACCGCTGTTGTTGTCCCCAAGTCGACGGTGTTGCGCTCGGTGAATGTGCGTTCCGGCCCCTCAACGTCGGATTCCATCATCACCACGCTGAAAGCCGGAACGCAGGTCGTGACGGGCGAACGCAACGGAAATTGGGTGCGTATCGGCCTGGAAGCAGCCGACGGCAAACCCGCCCAGCAAGGTTGGGCCTTTGCCAGTTCGCTCCAGATCCCGGTCCCCGCGACGCCGCCCGCGGTATCCGCCCCGCCTGCGCCACCACAAACGCAGACCGTACCCGGTCCAAAAGCAGAAGCAGCGCCCCCTGCGCCCGAACATTCGGCCGCAGGGACGCAAGACGCCAAAGCGTCAGCCGAACCTGCCGCCGAGCCTCAGCCGGCTCCGGTCGCCGAAGCTCCGCAAGCTCCGGCGGCGCCTGAATCCCAGCCGGCGCCTGCTCCGCAGCCAGATGGTGCGGTGGTGCAAAGTACGCTTGTCGGCGAGTGACCGCCGCCTACACGGATTGCGGAAACTTCACTTCCGGGATAGCCCGGCGGGAGATTGCTCTGCTAATCTGAGTCCCAAGGGCCGTACCGGTCCGCGCCGAGGAGATACCGTATTATGTATCGCAAAGTCCTGATCGGGGCCGCATCCGCCTTGACCTTCGTGGTGTTTGCCTCGCCGTCGATGGCGTTGGACACGTTGATGCTGCCCAATTCGCAAACCGCTAGCACGCCCAATTCGGCCGCGCTCACGCAAACGCCTGACGATAAAAAAGACAGCAAGAGCTCCTGGCATTTCAGCGTATCCGGAAATTCCGGCGGATATCGCCACAACATGTTCGAGCCCAATTCTTTTGGCCCGAATTCCGATCCTTCCAATCCGATGGGGCCGATGAGGACCTATGGCCCGCCGGTGGAAGGTTCCAGCGATCCATTTTTCCATAACTAACCGGCTCGATAGGCTATAGTCTTCCCATAACGAAGGTTGCGGGTTCACTCGTGACCGACGGCAAGGGCGGCCGCCAGGCCAGAGCGATTTCCGTGACCTCAAAGCCAACGCTTTGGGAGGATCGCTTATGACCATCAGAAATCCGATCGAATGGAGCGGCTCGCAACTTGTGCAAGCGGCCCATGTCATGCGTGTTGCCGGGCATTCCCTCCATCACATCCAGGAAACCATCCATTCGCCTGCGCCGGCAGTGCGCCGCATCCGGATTTCCGATGTACGCGATGCGCTGAAGCAGGGTTTCGTCGATTTCGAGGCTTATCGAACCGACGTGATCTTCCTTGGTGTGGTGTATGTGGCGGTGGGGCTGGTATTGGCGCGGTTCGCCTTTGGCATGGACCTGTTGCCGCTGCTTTTTCCGCTGGCGTCGGGTTTTGCGATCGTCGGGCCGTTCGCCGCTGTCGGTCTTTACGAGATGAGCCGGCTGCGCGAGCAGGACGTCGAGGTGAAATGGACCAATGCGTTCGATGTTTTTCGCGCGCCCGCCATCGGAGCGATTTCGATATTGGGTCTTGCATTGATCGCCACTTTCCTCGTTTGGCTGACCGCAGCATGGGGCATCTACAACGCAACATTGGGCCCGGAAGAACCGCAATCCATCGGAACATTCCTGAACGACGTATTCTTCACCAGCGCGGGTTGGACGCTGATCGTGGTGGGCGTGGGTGTTGGCTTTCTGTTCGCGGTGTTCGCGATGTGCATCAGTGTCGTGTCGTTTCCGTTGTTGCTCGATCGCGATGTGGGTCTGGACACCGCCGTCCGCACATCGGTGCGCGCCGTCGCCAACAACATCGTGCCGATGGCTGTATGGGGATTGATCGTTGCGGCGGCTCTCGTAATCGGCTCGATCCCGCTCTTTATCGGGCTCGTGGTGGTGATCCCGGTGCTTGGTCATGCCACCTGGCATCTCTACCGAAAGCTGATTGCGAACCCGGTGTAAATTTCGCAACCGCAACACAAGTTGACCGCGCCTGTGCAAAGCCCGCGATTGACGCCGCACGTCTTTGCTGACAATGTGAATGGAAATTCCGGTTATAGACCGGCGTATCGGGAGGCACGGGAATGGCGGACGCTCGGCGTTTGGCGAGGCGCGGCATTGTCGCCGCGTTGGTTTTGGCCGCGGCTGCGATGAGCTGGGCCGCGCTCTCGCCCGAGGCCATCGGAGCTGCGCCGCGACAGCCCAATATCATCGTCATCTTGGCCGACGACCTTGGCTACAACGATGTTTCGCTGAACGGCAATCCGCTGGTCCGCACGCCCAACATCGATTCCATCGCGAAAGAGGGCGCACGGTTCGCTGAAGGCTATACCGGCGATGCCGTCTGCGCACCCTCGCGTGCGGCGCTGCTCACAGGCCGCTATCCGCAGCGTTTCGGCTTCGAATATCTGCCGCACCTGAGCGGCTTCGTTCACGCAATGGACGGCACCTATGTGAAGCCGGACTATCCCGCGACCATTCTTTCCGGCGACGACGTCAAGGTCGATCCCGACAAGAACGGCCTGGCGTCCGGCGAAATCACCGTCGCGCAGATGCTGAAAGGCGCGGGCTATTCCACAGCGATCTTCGGCAAGTGGCATATGGGCCTTGCGCCGAGCCAGCAGCCCGGCAAGCGCGGCTTCGATGAACACGTCTATTACCCCGGGGGCGCCATGTTCCACGCGCAGCCGGACGACCCGAACACGGTGTCGTTCAAGCTGCCGTGGGACGGCATCGATCAGTGGCTGTGGGCCAATCTGAAACCGATGATCGTGCGCGGAGACGTGCGCGGTCCCATCAAAGGCTGGCTGGGCGACGAATTGACGAGCGCCGCCACCAATTTCATCGAGCGCCACAAGGACAAGCCGTTCTTCATCTACTTCGCCTATCCCGAAGCGCACACGCCGCTTCAGGCGCCGAAGGACATCTATGCAAAGAACGCCTTCATCAAGGACGAGCGCACGCGCATCTACTATTCGATGATCGAGGCGATGGACCGCAATGTCGGACAGTTGCTCGACAAAGTGCGCGAACTGGGCCTCGACAAGGACACCATCGTCATCTTCACCAGCGACAATGGCGGCGCGCATTACACGCGGATTCCTTGGGAGAACCTGCCGTATCGCGGCTGGAAGATCACCTTCTTCCGGGGTGGCGTGAGCATTCCCTATTTCGTCCGTTGGACGGACCATATCGCGCCGGGACAGACGATACCGGGCATCGCCTCGACGCTCGACATCTTCCCGACGGCGGCGGCTGCAGCGGGTGCGAAACTCGCGGCCGACCGCAAATATGACGGCCGCAACCTGTTGCCCGTTCTGGAAGGCGGCCCGAACGATCTGGCCGACCGCACTCTCTACTGGCGCAATGGCGATTACTATCTGCTCCGCGACGGCAAATACACGCTGCAAGTCTCGAAATATCCCGACAAGGTGTGGCTGTTCGATCTTTCAAAAGATCCCACCGAGCGCATCAATCTCGCTCCCTTCATGCCGGAAAAGGTGAAGGAGCTGAAAGCTGTGCTCGCCGGTATCGACAAGGAGATGGTGAAGCCTGCCTGGCCCGCGGCGCAACGCAATCGTGTCGATGTCGACGGCTTCGCGGAGGAGACGCACGGCGATCAGGAATGGGTTAGCTGGACGAACTGAACGGATTGGCGAAGGGGAGACCGGGGTGAAACGACGCGGAACGATCATCACGCTTGTCGTGATTGCGGTTGTGCTGGTGGGCGGATGGATGTGGTTCCAGTCGCACTGGTACTACATCCCGGGGTGGATTCAGGATTTCAAGAATCCGATCGAACCCAACCGTCCCGTCACCTGGGGGCAAGGCCCCGCCGTGGCCGCGGCGCCCATCGATCAGCGTCAGCCCAACGTCATCCTCATCCTGGCCGACGATATGGGCTTCAACGACATCACGGCAAATGGCGGCGGCGTCGCGGGCGGTGTGGTGCCGACGCCCAATATCGACTCCATCGCGAGAGACGGCGTGCGTTTTGTGAACGGCTATGCGGGCAATGCGACTTGTGCCCCCTCGCGCGCGGCCATTATGACGGGCCGCTTCGCCACCCGTTTCGGTTTCGAATTCACGCCGACGCCGAAAGGTTTCGAGAAACTCATCAGCACTTACGATTACGGCCAGCACAAGCCGGTCTATCGCTCCGAATTGGAAGACGCCGAACCGCCGATGGAGCAGATGGTGGTTCCCACCAACGAGATAATGATCGCGCAACTGATGAAAAGCCGCGGTTATCGCACGTTGTTCCTCGGCAAATGGCATTTGGGCGAAACCGACGCGACGCGCCCGGAATCGCGCGGCTTCGACGACGTACTGGGCTTCCTGAGCGGCGCCTCCGATTACCTGCCGCAGGGCGATCCGCGCGGCGTCGAGGCGCACCAGGAGTTCGACCCAATCGACAAATTCCTCTGGGCGAATTTGCGTTTCGCGGTGGTCAACAACCGCAGCCATCGCTTCGCGCCGTCGGAATACATGACCGATTATCTCGGCAAGGAAGCGGTGAAAGCGATACATGCCAACCGCAACCGCCCGTTCTTCATGTATTTCACGCCCAACGCCGTGCACACGCCCCTGCAGGCGCGCAAGGAGGACTACGATGCGCTACCGCAGATCAAGGATCATCGCCTGCGCGTCTATGCGGCCATGGTGCGTGCGCTCGACCGGAATGTTGGCCGCATCCTCGAACAATTGCGCAAGGATGGTATCGACAAGAATACGCTGGTGATCTTCACCAGCGACAATGGCGGCGCGAATTACATCGGTCTTCCCGACATCAATAAGCCATATCGCGGCTGGAAATTGTCGTTCTTCGAAGGCGGCATCCATGTGCCGTTCTTTATGAAGTGGCCTGACAGGATTCCGGCCGGCAGCACCTATGGCGGTGCTGTGGCTCATGTCGACATCTTTGCGACGGCTGCGGCAGCCGCCGGTGCGGAATTGCCAAAGGACCGCGTGATGGATGGCGTGGACGTGCTGCCCTTCGTGCTCGGCGAGACGCAAGGGTACCCGCACAAGGCTCTGTTCTGGCGCTCGGGTTCGTATCGAACCATGCTGGCGGGAGAATGGAAAATCCAATCGGCCGAATTGCCAAAGAAAACCTGGCTGTTCGATCTCAAGACCGATCCCACCGAAAAGCACAATCTCGCGGAGGCGAATCCCGGCGAAGTGAAGACGTTGATGTCCGAAATGATGGCGATCGACGCCAAACAGGCAAAGCCGTTGTGGCCTTCGCTGCTGGATGGGCCGGTCGATATCGACCACCCGCTTTCGTTCCCGCAAAAGCCCGACGATGAATATGTCTATTGGTCGAATTGAATGGCGCGGCGCGGTCTGATCGCTATCGCAAGTCTGGCTGCCGCTGCTGCGGCGGGCCTCGCGTTCTTCGCGGGCGCGCCATCCTTTGCCGCGAAAACCCCTTCCGCCTGCCCGAAAAATGCCTCCGCCAAATCTCCGCACCCGGGCATGGTGTGGATTCCCGGTGGCACCTTCGATTTCGGCGATACGGTTTATGGCGAGGAAGGCCCCATCGTCACCGCGCATGTTGCCGGGTTCTGGATGGACACTCACGAAGTCACCAACGCCGACTTCGCGGCCTTCGTGAAAGCCACGGGCTATGTCACGCAGGCCGAAAAACCGGTGGACACCAAGGCACATCCCGACCTGCCCCCCGACATGCAAAAGGCGGGAGCGATGACCTTCGTCATGCCGAAGAGCGTCGAAGGTATGCAGAACATCGCGCAATGGTGGCGTTACACCCCCGGCGCGAACTGGCGCCAGCCGGCGGGACCGGGATCGTCCATCAAGGGGCACGAGAACTATCCTGTGGTGGAGATCACCCATGCAGACGCGCTGGCCTATGCGAAATGGAAAGGCCGCGCCTTGCCCACTGAACGCGAATGGGAATGGGCGGCGCGTGCGGGCAACACGAAAGCCGGTCTCGATCACGACCAGCCGAAGAACGCCAATACCTGGCAGGGCATCTTTCCTGTTGTGAACAGCGATGAAGATGGCTTCGTCGGCCTTGCGCCTGCGGGCTGCTATCCTCCCAACGCATATGGCCTTTACGACATGATCGGCAACGCGTGGGAATGGACCTCCGATGTGTTTGCGCCGGGTCACGCAGCGCAAGAGCCTTCGCAAATGGGTGAAGCGCGTAGGGCGATGGCGAACACAAGCTACGTTATCAAGGGCGGGTCTTTCCTCTGCGCGCCGAACTATTGCATGCGCTATCGCTCCGGTGCGCGCGAGCCGCAGGAAGCCGATCTTGCCGCCAGCCATCTGGGCTTTCGCACCGTGTTGCGCGCCCCCGGCCCCAAATCCACCAAACCGGAACGACCATGACGCTTTATAGCCCTATCCTTGCCGAATGGAGCGAACGGCAGGCACAACTCCGCTCCGATGCCATCGCCATCCAGTTTCAGGATCGCACGCTCACCTATGGCGAACTCGACGCGCGGGCCAATCGCGTTGCCCAGGGGTTGATTGCGGCGGGCTGCAAACCGGGTTCGCGGGTGGCTATTGTCTCGCGCAATTCCGATACCTTCATGGAAATCTTCATCGGCGCACTGAAGGCCAGAGTTGTGCTGCTCGCCGTCAACTGGCGCCTTGCGCCGCCCGAAATGCGCTACATCCTCGATCACGGCGAAGCGCAGCTTGTGTTCTCGGAAGAAGATTTCGTGAAGGCGGTGAAAGAAGCCGGTCCGCGCCAACTCATCGCCATCGGACGCGAATACGAAATCTGGCGCGATGCGAATCCCAGCGTGACGCCGCGCTTGGCCTGCGATCCCGAGGACGTGATCGTGCAGATGTATACGAGTGGCACCACCGGTCTTCCTAAGGGCGTGCAACTCACCAATCGCAACTACACCTCTTATATGGCGATGTTCGAACAGCTTCCCTGGCAGCGGAACTGCGCTGAGGATGTGATGTTCGCGCCAGCACCGTTCTTCCACGTCAATGGCATCAATGCGGCGCTGCGCAGTCTCAGCGTCGGCTCGCGCCTCATCACCATCGACCAGTTTCGCCCTGCCGAGGTGGTGGAAATCTTTGCGCGCGAGAAAGTCACGCGCGCTACGCTTGCGCCGGCCATGATCCAGATGTGTCTGGAGGTCCCGGGCATCGAAAAACTGGATTTCTCCAGTCTCAAACTCATCACCTATGGCGGCTCCCCGATTGCAGAACGGGTGCTGAAGGAAGCGGGCAGGGTTTTTGGCTGCGCCTTCGCGCAAGGCTATGGAATGACCGAGGCCACCAGCGCGGTCGTCATGCTGGCGCCGGAAGATCACGATCCTGCGCGCGACAAGCTTAAATCCTGCGGCCGGCCATTGCCTGGCGCCGAGGTGCGTGTGGTCGATGCGGACGGCAATCCCTGTCCGCCACGCGCCATCGGCGAAGTCGTCGTGCGCGGACCCATGGTGACGAAAGGCTATTGGCGCAATGAGAAAGCCACGGCAGAGACCATCACCGATGGTTGGCTGCATACAGGCGACGCCGCCTATTTCGATGAAGACGGCTATCTTTATATCCACGACCGTGTGAAAGAGATGATCGTCTCGGGCGGCGAGAACGTCTATCCCGCGGAGGTGGAAAATGCGCTGTTCCATCATCCGGATGTGGCGGACGTCGCCGTGATCGGCGTTCCGCACGAAAAATGGGGCGAAGCCGTGAAGGCGATCGTCGTCGCCAAACCGGGCAGGGAAGTCTCGGAGCGCGCTCTTATCGAGCATGCCCGCTCGCGAATCGCCGGTTTCAAAGTGCCAAAATCGGTCGATTTCGTGGCGGCCATCCCACGCAACGCGGCGGGCAAGATCCTGCGGCGGGAGCTTCGCAAACCGTATTGGGAAAACAGGGAAAGGAACGTCAATTAAACCGCATTTGCCAGACGGCAGCTTTGCGCTTTATTTGAACTCGGCGGCCGACCATCAATGACTCGCAAGACAATGCCAAAGACAGCCGAAACAGACGCCCAGGCGTTGAAACAAGCCGAAGGTTGGGTTCTGCCCGCACATCAGTCGCGTTCGCGCGAACAGCGCGACCGCCTGTTGAAGGCCGGCGAGCGCGTCTTCGCCTCGCAGGGCTTTTGGGAATCGCATGTTTCCGAAATCGTAAAGGAAGCGAACTGCTCCGTCGGCAGTTTCTATCGCCGCTTTCGCGACAAGGAAGCGCTGTTCCTGGCACTTCAGCAGGACATGCATGCGCGTTCGCACGCCAATATCGACCGTTTCTTCGCCAATCCTGTCGCCGAGCAGAGATCGCTGACGTCGATCTTCTTCCATCTGATCGACAATACCGGAACCGAAGCCATCAAGATCAAGGGCTATTATCGCGCGCTTTTCGAGATCAGCCTGCGCGGCCGCAATGTCTGGAGCCGGATGCGCGAGCTGGAGGAATATCAGGCAGCCGGGTTCGAGAAGTTGTTGCGCAAGAAGGGGGTGAAGAATATCCGCCCCGATTTCGTGCCGGCGGTCGCTTTCGCCATTCGCATGATAACCGGCAGTCAGATCAGTATCATGCTGCACGGCCCCGGCCCTTATAGCTTCAACGATCCCGATGCGACGGCGCAGTTGACCCGCAGTCTGATGGCGGTGGCCGGCGCGCCGGTTGACGAAGCCGAATTGGCAAAGCTGGTCGCCGCGCGCAAGGCGCAGAAACGCAAGAAATAGCCACCGTCTTGTCGGATCAGATTTCATCGGAGCGCGATTGAAGCACTCCGCCGGGGTGTCTCGTTTCATCGCGCCTGTTGCAAAGTTCACACGAGAGCGGCGCATCTCTTCGGTTGACCGTGACCCTTCGTTTGCTAATATGTGAACCGAAACTCCGGTTCGACTACGGGGCGTCGGAGCCAAAAAAGGCGGGCAAAACAGCCTGGCCGAAGCACAAGGGGATGAGACATGCCAGGACTTTCCAAGGACATGCTGCGCCTTTCATTTCGGCTCGGCGCTTCCGTGATCGCGCTATCGACAGCGTTGTCGATGAGCGCACAGGCGCAGACCGAATCTGCTGCCGCCGCGCCGCCGCAGGTTCAGGACACCGGTGGTATCGAGACGGTGGTCGTGACGGCCGAAAAGCGCGCCGAGAACGTGCAGAATGTCGGCATGTCGATCAGCGCCTTCTCCGGCGATCAGCTCGAAAATCGCGGCATCACGAGCATGACCGATCTCGCGAAATTCGTGCCCAGCCTCAACATCCTGCAGACCAACAACAACAGAAACTCCGTGGTGCAGATCCGCGGCATCGGCACCTCCGGCTCCAACCCCGGTATCGAGCCGGATGTCGGCGTTTTTGTCGACGGGGTTTATATCGGTGCGGCTGGCGCGATTCAGCAGAACCTGCTTGATATTTCCACCGTGGAAATCTTGCGTGGCCCGCAAGGCACGCTTTATGGCCGCAACACGCCTGTGGGCGCGGTGAATATCAACACGCGCGCGCCCTCGCAGACGCCTGAAGCGATGCTCGACGTCGAGATCGGCAATTACAGCGAGCGCCGCGTAGCCGGCTATGTCGGCGGCGGTATCACCGACGATGTGGCGGGCCGTCTGTCGATGTGGACGTCCAGCCGCAGCGGTTACGAGACCAATCTTTATAACAACTCGCCAATCAACGGCACCGATCAGTACGGCGGACGCGGGCGCATCCTGTGGACACCGACCGACGATCTTTCGGTCAACGTCATCGGCTTCTATGCCAAAATCAACCAGAAGTGCTGCACTGCCGATCAGATTGATCCCACCGGCATCGGCGGCATAGCAACGCCCGGATTCCTTGCCGCATCTGAGGCAGCCGGTCGTCCCTTTATCAATTTCAATGGACGCGACCACAAGGTAGACGACGAAACCGTCGGCGACGATGGCACCGATATGTGGGGCATTTCGGTTTCGGCGGATTATACCTTGCCGTGGAGCGACACGCTGACGTCGATCACAGCCTACAACCGCTTTCAGGATCACATCCGCGAATTGGCGGCGGACGGCTTGCCGCTCGATCTCGCACACGGAGAGCAAACGCTCAATCGCGGCGCGTTCAGCCAGGAACTGCGCATCGCGTCGGGTAAGCAGTTCCTCGAATATGTCGCGGGAATCTATCTATTCCACGAAGATCTCGTCTATCTGAACAATATCACCGTGCATAATCCGAATCGTGCGTTTGGCGCGGGATTTATAACGCTGCATCCCGGCGATATGAGCAATTTCAGCTTCGACGAAAGCGTCAATAGCTTTGCGGGATTCGGACAGGCGACCGCCAACATCACCGATGCACTTCGCCTTACCGGCGGGCTGCGATACAACTACGATCACAAGAATGCGACAGTCGTAAACGTCGACACGACGACCGGAACGGCAGGTCAGTCCACCGTATTTCGTAACTCGCTGTTCCCGGAACTCAATTTGCCCAATCTTCGCCGCACCGAACATCGGCTTACATGGCAGCTTGGCGGCCAATACGACATCACCGAAGGTGTCATGGCCTACGTAACGGCAAGCACCGGTTACAAGACCGGCGGTTACAATGCCCGTGCGCAAAGTCCGACGGTGCCGATTACGTTCGATGCGGAAAGCGCGATCAACTACGAACTCGGTGTGAAGACCACACTCTTCGGCAACCGGTTGGTGTTCAACGCTGACATCTATCGTATGCTGCTGCACGCATTTCAGGATTCCACACTCAATCCGCTCACGGGCTCCGGCTTCATCGTCTCCAACGCCGGCAATCGTCGTGTTCAAGGCGTGGAAATCGATGCGCAGGCGCGGCCCGTCGATGAATTGTCGTTGACCGCCGGCCTCACTTACGCCGATGCGGAATTCACCGACTATCCCGCGGGCCAGTGCCCGGCTTATCCGGGGGCGTTCCTTGCGACGGTCAATACAACGCCTGCCGGCACTTGCAGCTTCACCGGCCTCACGCCCGCCTTCAATCCGAAGTGGCGTGTCAACGGTACCGCGCAATGGGAACAGCCGTTCGAAAAATGGCACGGCATCGACTGGTTCATTGCGGGCGATATTTCCTACATCGGCTCCCAATACCTCGATGCAACGCTCGATCCGCGCTCGTTCCAGGATTCCTATACGCTGCTGGGCGCGCGCATTGGCGTGGAGGCGGAAAGCGGTTTGTGGCGCGTTTCGATCTGGGGCCGCAACCTCAGCGACCAAACCTACTATGTCTATACCGTACCGGAACCTTTGGGGGCGTTTGCCAGCGGTGGAAGCAATGTTGGCGCCGGCGGTTTCGCCGGTTGGTATGGCGCGCCGCGCACGTTCGGTATCGAGGGCACGTTCCGCTTCTAGGCGAACGTCGTCTTGAAAAAGGGCGGCCGTGCACGGCCGCCCTTTTTTGTTTGTTCAAGCTTGCCGAAATTCAGGCGAGCAGCCGCTCGCAGCCCGTGCCTTTGAGGATGTTGTCCACCGCCGCGCGATCGGCAGCAGAAAGCTCGCCATATTCCGCGCGCAGCCATTGCAGGCATTTCACCTGATAAGGAAACGGCTGTTGCACCCACGGTTTGCCGCCGACTTGCGTCTTGACCTCGGCGGCACCTTTCATCTGCGCCTCGGCATTGGCGAGCATCACCGGCACATAGACGCGCCCCACTTCCTTCAGCAGTGCCGTCAGCGTTTCCGGAATCGCATCACGCGAAACCCAGTCGGACGCCACCGGTTCGATGCCGGAAAGGTCTTCCACCAAATCCACCCAGGCAGAAACGCGGGGTGCCTCATGCTGTGCCACCGCCATCGGCGTCGGATCGAACCGAACGAGCTGCGTCAACTGTCCATAGGCGCCGAAATCGGCAGAGGAGGGGCGGTTGCCGAGCGTGAAACGGTATGTTTGGAAATGCCGCTCCATGATCGCGAGATAACGGCGATAGCTTTCCTCGATCACCGGGGCTGTGGTGTCATTCGATCCCACCACATAGAGCCGCCCAATCTGACGATCCGAAATATATTTTTTCGCCGTGGCCAGTTCCTCGTCCTTTATCGGCCAACCGGCCCAAATCGGCAGAATATTTCCTGCGTTCTCGATATCGGCCTTGTAATACCAGCGATAGTGAAACATCGCCTTGGTCAGCCATTCGTCGCCATAATCTTCCAGCAGGTAATCGAGGAACGCGATCACCGGATCGGACGGGATGACCGAACGTCCCTCGAACTCGTTTTCCAGCCGCCGGATGATCGGCGTCGAATCCGTCACCGCTTCCAATTCGCCGTTCGGGCCGGGCAAATAGAAGGTCGGCAACAACGGAACCCTGGAACGCGGCATGCCTTCGGGCGGCGAACGGTGCGAGGCAAGCAGCAGCCGATAGGGAATACGTCTGTAGCGCAGCACTGCGAGCATCTTGCGCGTGTAAGGCGAGCCCGGCACGCCCATCAGAGATATCGGTATCGGCAATGTCATGTGTTTTCCCCTCGGCAATGTTCTGAAGCGGGCCGGGGTTTACAGAACCGGAATTCCCGTTCATCATTCGCGAGAATGAACGAATAAACGGGCCGCCGCAATCGAAAAGAGCCCGCGACTGGGAAGGGATCGCCTGTGGCTTCATCCGGCTTTGTCTGCGTCGACTTCGTTGTCGCGGCGCTTCTCTATCTCATATTTCTCGCCTGGTACGAAGGCTGGCCGCGCCGCAAGCTGTCGCCCGCAGAGGTGGAAGCCCATTTCGCGAAGATGAAGGCGCAGCGCGCCCCGCAAGGGGAAATGGCACTCGCCATGCTCGACCGCTTCCGCGCTTTTGCGGCCAGCGACGACGGCGGCGAATTCCACATGGTCAATCTCCTGCGCTGGAGCAGGGCGGACATAAACAGCGAAGCGCACAAGCGTTACATGCGCGCCTGGAGCAAGGTTGCCGTGCCGCGCGCATCCCACCCGATCTATCGCGGGAAAGTCGCAGGCAAGGTGCAGGGCAATCTTGAAGACCGCTTGTGGGACGACGTTGCGTTGATGCGCTATCGCAGCCGCCGCGACCTGATGAAAATCGTTACCGACGAGGCTTTCATGCGCGAAGCGGGGCAAAAAGGCGTCGCCGTGGAATATACCGATGCCTATCCCGCCACGCCGGTTATCCTGCTCGGCTCGCCCCGCGTTCTGGTGTTCTTCGTACTGCTGGTTATCGCGCTCGTGCTTGCGGTGGCGTTTGGATGACGCGCCCCTACATTCTCTACGGCGCCTATGCCTCATTTTATAGCGGCAAGACGCGTTCCTATCTCCGCAAGAAAGGCATTCCGTTTATCGAGCGGTTGCCCAGCCATCCGCGCTTCCGTGAGTATGTAAGTCCCACGGCGCAATCCAAACGGATCCCGATGCTGGAAACGCCTGATGGAAAGGTGATCCAGGACACCACAGAAATCTTCGAATATCTTGAACCCAGATTTCCCGATCCGCCCGCATTGCCGCCTGGCCCCCGCCAACGGCTCGCTGCCTATCTGATCGATCTGTTCGCGAGCGAGAACATGCGCATAGCCTGGCACTACCGTTGGAATTTTCCGGGCAACTTTCCCTTCGTGACGAAGGATTTCGGCCGCACCTTCAAACCGCAAGGCAGCGACGCCGATATCGACCGCTACGGCGACATCATCGCCAAGCAGATGGATGGTCACCGCGCCAATCTCGGCGTCACGCCAGAGCTTTACGGCACGTTGGAACGCATCTATTTCGACCTGCTGGATACGCTCGAACGGCACTTCACCGAATATCCCTTTCTGTTCGGCGGGCTTCCGAGCGTCGGCGATTTCGGACTGATGGGGCCATTGTTCGCGCATCTGGGCCGCGATCCGGTTCCGCTCAACCTCATGCAGGCGCGCGCACCCCGGGTCTTTCGTTGGATCGAGCACATGAACACGCCGGAAATCCTGGCACCCGAATTTGCCGAAACGCCAATGGAATATCTTGCAAACGACGAAATTCCCGCGACCGCGCTCGATTTGCTGCGTCAGTGCATAGCCGATTATGCCGCTGTCTATATCGAGAGCGCGAAGCTGTACAACGAATGGGCGCGCGTTAATGCAGATCGTCCGTCCGGAAGCCTCGTCTCCGACGAAGACAAGGATCAACCGAATCTCGGTCGTATCACTATTCCTTTGCGCGATCAGACCATGACACCTGTTTCGCAAATCCATTCGCTCTGGCTGCTGCAAAGGACGCTCCGTTGGTTGCGCACGCTCGAGCCCACAGACAGGAACGCATGCGAAAAACTCGCAGCCGAGTGTGGTGCGACGGGGATGCTTTCCATTGAACTGGCGCGACCGCTCACCCGCTCCCGCAACCGGCTTGCTGTGGGGTGACGGCGATGGACACACGCGTCGAAACACACGTTCCCTCACGCGCAACGCCGTCGCTCGCTGCAGCGCGCTATACGCTTGCTTTCCTGTTCGTTCTCTACGCGCTCAACTATCTCGACCGGCAACTGCTCTCGATCCTGATGGAGCCGATCCGCAAGGAGCTGCATCTGAGCGATACGCAGCTCGGGATCCTTTCCGGTTTCGCTTTCGCGCTGTTCTACGCCACCCTGGGTATACCCATTGCGCGCCTTGCCGACCGTCATTCCCGGCGCAACATCATCGCGGTTGCGGTAGCGATCTGGAGTGTGATGACGGCCGCCTGCGGTTTCGCAAGTGGTTTTGTCACGCTTTTGTTGCCGCGCATCGGCGTAGGCGTTGGCGAGGCCGGCGCCAGTCCGCCGGCGCATTCCATGCTCTCCGATTATTTCCCGCCCAAACGCCGCGCCGCCGCGCTTGCGATCTATTCTTCGGGGATACCGGTCGGCATTCTGCTGGGCCTTGCGGGTGGCGGCTGGGTGAACCAGGCGTTCGGCTGGCGAACGGCATTTCTTGTCATCGGGTTGCCCGGCATCCTGCTTGCGCTGCTGTTTTATCTCACCGCGCGGGAGCCGGTTCGTGGGGCCCAGGATGGCGGGGCGCCGGACGCTATGCCCGGCATGGCTGAATCGCTCCGCCATTTGTGGGGCTTGCGCACCTTTCGTTGGCTGACGCTCGCTTCTGCGTTTCACGCCGTTTGCGCTTACGGAATCCTGCAGTGGAATCCATCCTATCTCATTCGCACTTTCGGGCTCGGCACGCGCGACGTGGGATTGTGGCTCGGCCTTATCATCGGCGTGATGGGCGGATTGGGCACGCTGTTCGGCGGCTTCGTTTCGGATTGGTTGGCAAGGCGCGACCTGCGCTGGTATCTGTTCGTGCCGGCGATCGCGGTCGGACTTTCCATACCGTTCTACTTCGCCACCTTTCAGGCGGGAACCGCCACGCTTGCGCTGGTGCTGTTCATCGCGCCCGGATTTCTTGCCAATCTTTTCACAGGCCCATCATTTGCCACCATTCAAACGCTCGCGCCCACGCGCATGCGCGCCATGGCGGCTTCCCTCTACTTGTTCATCTTGAATCTGATCGGCCTTGGCCTTGGTCCGGCGGCAGTCGGCATTGCCAGCGATCTTTTGCATCCGACGCTGGGGCCCGATGCCTTGCGCTCGGCGCTGTGCGGCGTCAGTCTCTTCGAATTCGCCGCTGTCTATTGTTTCCTGCGCGCCGCAAAAACGGTGCGTGACGAGATCAGGATCTGACGATGCAGCCGATCGACCTTCATTTCTGGCCAACGCCGAACGGGTGGAAGATCACCATCATGCTGGAAGAATGTTCGCTGCCCTATAACATCGTGCCGGTCGATCTCGGCAAGGGCGAACAGTTCGGCGAAGCATTCCTGAAGATCTCACCGAACGGAAGAATGCCCGCTATTGTCGATCCGGAAGGGCCGGACGGCAAACCGATTTCCATCTTCGAAAGCGGTGCGATCCTGCAATATCTGGGGGACAAGGCCGGCAAATTCTATCCTCGGGAGCGCCGGCCGCGTTCCAAGGTTGAAGAATGGCTGTTCTGGCAAGTGGGCGGGCTTGGCCCGATGGTGGGGCAGGCTGCGCATTTCAATTACCAGCGCGAGAAAATCCAATACGCCATCGACCGTTACACCAATGAATCCAGGCGACTCTACGGTGTCCTCGACCGTCGTCTGAAAGACAGCGAATATCTCGCCGATGACTACTCCATCGCCGATATGGCGGTATGGCCTTGGACACGCGGTTACAAATCGCTGGGCATCGATCTCGGCGCGGAGTTTCCAAATCTGCAACGCTGGTTCAAGCTGGTGGGAGCGCGCTCCGCCGTCTTGAAAGGCGCCAATATCGGCAAGGACGATTTCGCCCGCCGCCAAAAGGAATTGAGGGGAAACTGAATGACCGGCACTTACAGAATCTTCGGCTCGGAAATGTCGCCCTATTCGGTGAAGGTGCGCTCCTATTTCCGCTACAAGCAGATCCCGCATGAATGGATCGCGCGCAATCCTTCCAACGAGGAGGAATACAAAAAATATGCGCGCCTTCCCATCGTGCCTGCCGTGGCCACGCCGGAAGGCGAGGGGTTACAGGATTCGACGCCAATCGTCGAAGCCTTAGACGCAAAATTCCCCACGCCGTCGATTCATCCCGATGGCGAATTGATGTTTCTTTCGGTCTTGCTGGAGGAATTCGGCGACGAATGGGGCAACAAGCTGATGTTTCACTATCGGTGGTGGGACGAGATCGACCAGCGTGCTTCCGCCCAGACGCTTGCGCGGCTTTTCTCGCCGCGCGGCACCAGCGAAGAAGTTGCCAATATCGCGAAGATGATACTGGCGCGCATGTCCGGCCGTGGTCATTTTGTAGGATCCAGCGCCGAGACCGCGCCGCTTATCGAAGGATATTTCTTCGAATTGGTGGACATCCTCCAGGCGCATTTCGCAAACCGCAAATATCTTTTCGGCGCACGGCCCGCTTTCGGCGATTTCGGCCTGGCGGCGCAACTCTACGAATGCTCGGTCGATCCGACCTGCGGCAGCATCCTGCGCGCGCGCGGTCCAAGGATTCTCGACTGGTGTTTCCGCATGAATGAGCCGCGCAATGACGGCGCGTTCGAAACATGGGAAACGCTGTCTCCGACGATGAAACCGCTGCTCGACTACGTTGGGCGCTATTTCCTCCCGTGGACTGTCGCCAACGCGAAAGCACTGCAGGCCGGCGAGCAAAGCTTCTCAGTCGATTTGGCCGGGAAGAGCTATGTTCAGGGCCCGCAGAAATATCACGCCAAATCGCTGCAGATGTTGCGCGACAAATATCGCGCGGCATCCGGCAACAGCAAGTTGAGGGAAATCCTGGATGCTTCCGATTGCACGCGGTATTTGGGCTAGAAGCTGCTCAGTGGTGGCGCCACGTCTTCCAGCGATTTGCGCTCGGCGGCCACACCGAGCAGAGCTTCTGTGATCGCGGCTGCCAGCATCAATCCGCCGCCCAGAAGATAGCCCCATAAAATCTCGGTGCGCGAACCTGCGTCGATCAGGGCGCCGAATACCAGCGGGCCGAACACGCCGCCGATCCCGGTGCCGATCGCATAAAACAATGCAATGGAGGACGCCCGGATCTCCAGCGGAAAGCTTTCGCCTACGGTCAGATATGCCGCACTTGCACCGGCGGAGGCAAAGAAGAAGATCGCACTCCAGGCCACTGTCTGCGCGGCAGCGCCCAGCGCGCTTACCGAAAACAGATAACCGACGATCACCATCGCCACACCAGCGACGGCATAGGTGCCGCCAATCATCACTTTGCGCCCCCATAGATCGAACAGGGGCCCGAGCAATAGCGGCCCCAGAAAATTCCCCGCCGCGAAGGGCAGAATGAACCAACCCACCTTGTCGTTCGACACGCCGTAAAAGCGCGTCAGTATCAGCGCATAGGTGAAGAAGATTGCGTTGTAGCAAAACGCCTGGGCGCCCATCAGTGCGAGACCCAAAATCGCTCGGCGCGGATAGCGCCGGAACAAGGTGCGCGCCAGTTCCAAGAGCGACGCATGGAAATCTCGCCTGAGGGAAATGACCGGCAATGCTTTCTCGGGCCGAGTCACGCCGTTGCGCCGTTCGATTTCCGACATGGTGCGTTCTGCTTCTTCGAGGGCGCCGTGGGTCATCGACCAACGCGGGCTTTCAGGGACGAAGCGCCGTAGCACGAGAACGATGAGGGCGAGCAATGCGCCCAGGATGAAGGCCAGACGCCATCCGATGTCGGGGCCAAAAATGTCGCGATCCAGCAGCACGATCGACGCTATCGCGCCAGCCGCTGCACCCAGCCACCAGCTTCCATTGATCGCCAAATCCGTGCGCCCGCGATAGCGCGCCGGTATGAACTCCTGCACCGCGGAATTGATCGCCGCATATTCCCCGCCGATGCCCGCACCCACCGCAAACCGGAAAAATGCGAACGACCAGAAATCCCACGCCAATCCCGTGAGCAACGTCGCCACCAGATAGACGCCAACAGTTACGGTGAACAATCGCTTGCGTCCCAGCCTGTCGGCGAGGTGCCCGAAGATCAGCGCGCCCAACACCGCACCGGCGAGATACGCGCTTGCGGTGAGTCCGATACGCGTGCTCGAAAGCCCCAACGCGGCTTTGTCGGCGATTGCGCTGGAAAGCGAGCCGACCAACGTGATCTCCAAACCGTCGAGAATCCATGTGGCGCCCAGCGCGGTGACGATGAGCCAGTGAAAGCGCCCCCATGGCAGCCGGTCGAGCCGGGCGGGGATGTCGGTGACGATGTGCGACGGGCCGGGCGCAGACATTATATGTTGGCTAATGCACCGCCATCGGCCTTTGTTCCGCTTGGGAGGCAGGGGTTGGCTGGGGCGGAAGGATTCGAACCTTCGAATGCCGGAATCAAAATCCGGTGCCTTACCACTTGGCGACGCCCCAACAGGCCCGAAACAGAAGGTTTTTCGGGTAAACGACGCACCCGCTGGGGCGCGAAGGCGGCGGACCATAGGGCCTCGGCCCGCCCTGTTCAATGTGTCCTAACCACAAGGGAACCGCTGGCCTGACAATCCGTCACAGGCTTGCTAAGAAGCGCGGCCCGCAGGGGAGGGGCGTCCAGAATGTCGATCCAGCTTTTTGTTGCCGACAAGGTTGTGCGCGTGATGATGAAGCGTCGTTTCCGTCGCAATCCGACGGTGATGGAATTGCGCGCCATCATGGCCGAGATGCCCATCCGGCCCGCGCCCAAGCGCATCAAGGTGGAGACCGTGGAGTTGGGCGGACGCAGCGCCGAACTGCTGACGCCGCGCAATGCCGATCTGACGCGCGCGCTGCTTTATATACATGGCGGAGGCTTCGTGGCCGGTGTGCCCGCGAACCACCGGCCGCTGACCTGGCGCCTGGCGGAAGGCGTGGGCGTGCCGGTTTATGCGATCGACTATCGCCTCGCGCCTGAGCATCCTTTCCCGGCAGCGCTTGACGATTGTGTTGAAGCGTATCGCGCCCTGCTGGCGAAGGGTCTTTCGCCCGAGCATATCGCCATTGGCGGCGATAGCGCCGGCGGAAATCTTACGCTCGTCACCGCTTTGAAGATCAAGGCCCTCGGTTTACCGTTGCCGGCCGCTCTCGTTTGCCTGTCGCCGGTCACCGATCACGAAGGATTTGAATCGCGCGTACAGAACGCCAAACGCGATGCGATGTTCGACGTGCGCATGATCCCGACGGTGCCGCCGCTCTATTGTCCCGACGCCGATCCGACGGACCCTTTCGTCTCGCCATATCGCGGCGAAGTTTCAGGATTGCCGCCGACGCTCTTCCACTGCTCGCGCGACGAACTTCTGCGCGACGACAGCATTCGCATGGCCGAGAAGATGCGAGCGGCTGGCGTTGATACCACTATCGAAGTGTGGCCTGGCGTATTTCACGTTTGGCAGGTTACCGCCGATGTCCTGCCGGAAGCGAAAAAGGCCGTCGCCAATATCGTCGCGTTCCTCAGAGCAAAGCTCGGGAAATAAACCAGAGGCCCAACACCGCAAATAGCAGCGCAGCGCCGGTATGAATGGCGCGCATCGGCAAGCGCGCTGCGAAGCCATGGCCCAGGAAAACCGCAGGCACATTGGCAATCATCATGCCCAATGTGCTTCCCGCAACCACCTCGAACAGATTGTGGTAACCCGCAGCCAGTGCTGCGGTGGCAATCTGCGTCTTGTCGCCCATCTCCGCGATGAAGAATGCGATCAGTGTGGCCGTAAACGCGCCGCGTTTGGCGAATTTGGCGTCTTCGTCGACCTTGTCCGGGATCAAGGTCCAGACCGCCATGCCGAGCAGGCCAATGCCCACCACCAGATCGAGCACGAATGGCGTGAGATACTTTGCGAATTCCACGCCGACCAACGCTGCCAGAGCGTGGTTTGCAATGGTTGCAAGGAGGATGCCTGCAATGATCGGCCATGGCTTGCGGAACCGTGCGGCCAACAGCATCGAAAGGAGCTGAGTGCGATCGCCCATTTCTGCGATGGCGACCGTCGAGATGGAAATCAAAAAGGCTTGCATTCAAAACTCCGGGCCGAGCGGTGAGCGCGCAACGGTCGCCACTTCCCGCTCGGCGCGAGGAAGTGCGAACCGTTGGTCTCGCCAAGTCCGAAGGCCCCGCGCGCCACGGCTTGAGCCTTAAAGGCTTTCGCCAAGTGTGTTGACGCGCGGCCCGGTCACAGCCGGGCGGCTACTCCCCAAAGGGAGTTCGCGTCTAGCACGGGGCCGTTGGAAAATCCAATCAGCGATAGATCAGGCTCATCGTCTCTGCGACGCAGGCCGGGCGATCCTGGCCCTGGATTTCGATGGTGACTTCGTTGATGAGTTGCATGCCGCCTGCCTTCGGTTCGGCGGAGAGCAGCTTCGCGCGGGCGCGCACTTTCGATCCCACCGGCACCATATTGGTGAAGCGGATTTTGTTGGAGCCGTAATTGATGCCGCGCGTGACGCCGGCGACCTTCAGGAAGTTGCCGGTGAGCCACGGAATGAGCGACAGCGTGAGGTAGCCGTGGGCGATGGTCTTGCCGCCGGGCATTTCCTTTTTGGCGCGTTCGACATCGATGTGAATCCATTGATGGTCGCCGGTTGCATCGGCGAACTGGTTGATGCGGTCCTGCGTGATCTCCACCCAGTCGGAGACGCCGGTTTCCTGTCCCACCAGTTTGGGCAGGTCTTCGAATGTGGTTGATTTGCTCATAGTCGGTTTCCTTCCTTTGTCAGCTCCGTCACGCGTGCGGCAAGGCTGTGGAGAGGCCCGTCCGTCACGCCGATTTCGTTCAGATGCGATACCGTGCGAAACAGGTAGTCGCGGTTGGTGCCGATGAAACCTTCGGCCAGCGCGATGCGTCGCGCAATCGTTTCTTCGTTCAGAATGCCTTCGTAGCGCGGATTCTTGCGGTTGACCGCGAAGGTCATGGCGCGTTGCTTTTGCCCGTCTTCCATTTCGGCGTCCACCCAAACCGGAAGATAGGCACCGGAAAACATTTCGCGGAACCACAGCACGGTCAATTCGCTGTCCACGTCTTCTTGTGCCACACGATGGGCAACGCCGATACAGCTTTCGCCTTCGTCGAGGCCGAGCATGAGACCCGGTTGTTCTTTCGTGCCTCGACCCATGCGGATGCTCAGGCAGAAACGCGCGGTGTAGCCGGAGATGCGGGCCTTGCGGCTTTCGGCGATCTTGATCGCGGGATTCCACATCAGCGAGCCATAACCAAACACCCACAGATCGGTGCCGGGTGCGATGGCCGAGCGGACGTCTTCCAGAAGGTTGGCGCGTTCGGCGTCGCTGATGAACGGCTGTTCGCCGGATGCCGCCCATGCCTTGGCGATCAATTGCAGGCGGTTGGTGTTGAAATCGGAACGCTCGAGCAGGCGCCCGAGCGATTGCGGCAATTCTGTCGGCGTCTCGTCAGACAATGCGGGACTCGCGTTTTCCCCAATAACGGTCGCGGATCAAACGTTTGTAGAGCTTTCCCGTCGGATGACGCGGAAGCTCCTGTTCGAAATCGACCGAGCGCGGACATTTGATGGCAGAAAGGTGTTCGCGGCAATAGGCGATCAATTCTTCCGCCAATGCCGGGCCCGCATTGCTCCAATCGGCAGGCTGGACGACGGCCTTCACTTCCTCGCCGAAATCCTCGTTCGGCACGCCGATCACCGCGACGTCGGCCACTTTCGGATGCTGGATGAGAAGGTTCTCGGCTTCCTGCGGATAGATGTTCACCCCGCCGGAAATGATCATGAATGCCTTGCGGTCGGTGAGATAAAGGAAGCGGTCTTCATCGATCTTGCCGACATCGCCCAGTGTGGACCAGTTGTCGTGTTCGGGGTGGCGGGACTCCTTCGTCTTCTTCGGATCGTTGTGATATTCGAATTGGTTGTCGCCTTCGAAATAGATGATGCCTTCTTCGCCGGTGGCGACCTCTTTTCCCTGATCGTCGCAGATGTGAATGATGCCGACCATCGCGCGGCCGACGGTGCCGGGGTGGTTCAGCCAATCCTCGCTGTTGGTGTAGACGAAGCCGTTGCCTTCGGTGCCGGCATAGTATTCGTGCAGCACTGGCCCCCACCATTCGATCATCTTTTGCTTGACCTCGACAGGGCAGGGCGCGGCTGCGTGGATAGCCGTTCGCAGCGACGACACGTCGTATTTGTTGCGCACGTCTTCCGGCAGCTTCAGCATGCGAACGAACATGGTCGGCACCCACTGGCTGGCGGTGATTTTGTATTTGTCGATATAGTGCAGCGCCTCTTCGGCGTCGAAATGGTCCATCACGACGACGGTGCCGCCAAGACGATGTATTGCCATGCAATAGCGCAGGGGCGCTGCGTGATAGAGCGGCGCGGGCGAGAGATAGATAGAATCCTTGTTGATGCCGAACAGCATGGAGGCCAGCATGGTGAGCGGGCTTGGCGCATCGATCGGTTGGCCCGTCAGCGCGACACGTACGCCTTTTGGGCGGCCGGTGGTGCCGGAGGAATAGAGCATATCGGTGCCGGCGGTTTCATCCGCGATGCGCGTTTTCGGCATCGCGGCGGAACGATCTTCATAGCTCTCGTAACCGGGAATGGTGCCGCCGACCATCAACAGCTTCATGCCGGGAATGAGCGGGGCCACTTCGGCGGCGGTTTTGGAAAGCGCCAGCGAGGAGATGAATATCTTCGCGTTGCAATCCTTCGCGATATATTCGACTTCGCCTGCGGTCAGGCGCGAAGAGATGCAGGTGTAATAAAGTCCCGCCCGTTGCGCGGCCCAGCAGATGTCGAGATAACGCGCATTGTTTTCCATAAAGACCGCGATGCCGTCGCCGGCCTTGAGACCAAGCTCGCGAAACAATTGCGCGCCCTGGTTCGAACGGTCTTCCAACTCCTGATAGGTGACGGTCTCGCCCGTGCGCGCCATCACGATGGCGGGCTTTTGCGGCGCCTCGGCAGCATGGGTGACAGGATGCATGGCGTTCCCCGGTGGTCGTTGGATAGCGGTCTGTCTTGTTTACGAAAGGACCGCCTTGCCCGTAAAGCTAAAGGCGATGAGTCATCCCGCGCGTCGATCTCTTAGCCTTTCCGATGGCAACATTTCCTATCTGGCGTGGGACGGCGACGGCCCCACGCTGCACTTCGCGCATGCAACAGGATTCAATGCCGAGACATATGCGCCGCTGCTGGCGCCGCTTGCGGAGCACATGCGCATTCTGGCGAGCGATGCGCGCGGGCACGGCTTCACCACGCTTCCGACCGCGCCGGGTTCGGCGCGGGGCTGGAAGATCTTCGGGTGCGACCTCGGGCAATTCCTCGATGCTGCTGCTGAGGGGCCCTTGGTGCTCGCGGGGCATTCCATGGGGGCGGTCGTCAGCGCGATGATTGCGGCGCGCTGGCCGGATCGGGTGAAGGGGCTGATCCTGCTGGAGCCGGTTCTGGCACCGCGCATCCTGCATCTGGTCAGATGGATTCCGTTTCGGCCCCCGAGCGTCGATCTGGCGTCGCGGGCGGAGCGGCGGCGGGCCTCGTTCGCCTCCTTCGATGTGGCGCGGGCGTCCTATCTCGGCCGGGGGGCTTTCCGGACGTGGCCGCCGGAATTTCTGACCGCCTATCTGAAGGGTGGGCTGCTGCCGGAGGGCGTTGGGGTGCGGCTCGCCTGTGCGCCGGCATGGGAGGCACAGGTCTTCCGGGCGGCACCCTTTGGGGCTGCAAGCCTTGCCGGGCGGATCAAATGTCCGGTGACCCTGATGTATGCAGAGCAATCCACCCCGCCGGAAAGCGAGTGCCGGCTCTTTGCCCGCCGCCACGGCAATACGCGGCTTATCAAGGTGCCGGGGACGACCCACTTCCTGCCCATGGAGCGGCCGGACCTGGTGCAGGAGGAGATTGCGCGCTTTGGTTAGCTGGACCGGCCCCGGCGGCGGCTGCTAGAAACGGGCCCGCTGATTTGCAGGCTTATTCATATGGTCTTGAAGGGCTTTTCTCGAATTCGCCGCCCGGCTCCCGTCGTGCGCGCTTAAGCGCCGGGCCGGATGCCGGGTAACGCCGTTCCCGAGAACCCTGACGCAAGACCCGAAAGACCATGACCGACCAATCCGATACCCAAGCCAAGCCGCGCGACTATCGCGCCACCCTGTTCCTGCCCGCCACCGACTTTCCGATGAAGGCCGGGCTGCCGGAGGCCGAGCCAAAATGGCTGGCCCGCTGGAAGGCGATGGACCTTTATGGCCAGCAGCGCAAAGCCGCGAAGGGCCGCCCGCTGTTCGTGCTGCATGACGGACCGATCTACGCCAATGGCGACATCCATTCGGGCACGGGGCTCAATCACATCCTGAAGGATTTCGTGGTCCGCTCGCAGAACATGCTGGGCAAGGACGCGCCTTACGTTCCGGGGTGGGATTGCCACGGGCTTCCGATCGAATGGAAGGTCGAGGAGAAGTACCGCTCCGAAGGCAAATCCAAAGAGAGCATTCCGAAAGAACAGCTTCGCCGCGATTGCCGCGCGTTCGCCACGCATTGGCTGGGGGTGCAGCGCGAGCAGATCAAGCGGTTGGGCTGCGAAGGGCTGTGGGACACGCCCTACACCACGATGGATTTCCGCGCCGAGGCCGTGATCGCGAGCGAGCTGCACAAGTTCGTGGCGAACGGATTGCTGTATCGCGGTTTCCGTCCGGTGATGTGGTCGCCGGTGGAGAAAACGGCACTCGCCGAAGCCGAGGTCGAGTATCACGAGAAGACCTCGCCCACGATTTATGTGAAGTTTGCCGTTCAAGGCAGCGATGTGAGCGTCGTGATCTGGACGACGACTCCGTGGACGATTCCCGGCAACCGGGCCATCGCGTTTTCGCCGACGCTTGAATACGGCGTTTATGAAATCGCGGACGCGGTGGAAGGGTCGCTCGGCAGGGTTGGCGAGCGGATCGCGCTGGCCGATGTGCTCGCGGATCAGACGGCGGAACATGCCAAGATCACGCTGAAACGCGTTGCCGATTTCAACGCGAAGGGATTGAAGGCTTCCCATCCGTTCCGCGCGCAAGGGTACGATTTCGATGTGCCGCTGCTTTCGGGCGAGCATGTGACGGCGGATACCGGCACCGGCTTTGTGCACACCGCGCCCGGTCACGGCGAAGAAGACTTCGAACTAATGACGACGTTGTTCAAGGGTTATGCTGCGGACAACCCGGATGCGTTCGGCATTGTCGCCGAAGATGGAAGTTTCACCGATGCGGCGCGGCTGGAGTCGCTCATCGGCAAGCGCATCCTCACGCCGGAAGGCAAGGATGGCGATGCGAACGGCGCGGTGATCAAGGAATTGATCGCGGCGGGTGCGTTGCTCGCGAAGGGGACGTTGCGCCATTCCTCTCCGCAGTCGTGGCGGTCAAAGGCGCCGGTGATCTTCCGCGCGACGCCGCAATGGTTTGCCTATATGGACAAGCCATTCAAAGGTTCGAACGGCAAGACGTTGCGCCAGCTCGCGATACAGGGGATTGCGGATACCAGGTGGTATCCGAAAACGGGGCAGAACCGCATTGGTGCGATGGTGGAAGGCCGGCCCGACTGGGTGCTGTCGCGCCAGCGCGCGTGGGGCGTTCCGATTGCGATCTTCGTGCACAAGGAAACGCAGGAAGTTCTGAACGACCCTGCCGTCAATGCGCGCATCAAGGAGATATTCGAGAAGGAAGGCGCGGATGCGTGGTTCAATTCGCCGCCGGCGCGGTTCCTCGGCAATCACAATCCTGCGGATTACGAGCAGGTGAAGGATATTCTAGACGTCTGGTTCGATTCCGGGTCAACCCATGCGTTCACGGTGGAAAGTCCCATCGAAGAGGCCTGGCCGAAGAAGGATCGCGCCGATCTATATCTCGAAGGATCGGACCAGCATCGCGGCTGGTTCCAGTCTTCGTTGCTGGAAAGCTGCGGTACGCGGGGACGCGCGCCTTATGACGCCGTGCTGACCCACGGCTTCGTGCTGGACGAGCAGGGACACAAGATGTCCAAGTCGCTCGGCAACACGCTGGCGCCGCAGGTGATCGCGGACAAGAACGGGGCGGACATTCTGCGGTTGTGGGCGGCGTCTTCAGACTTCACCGAAGACCTCCGCATCGGGCAGGACATCATCAAGGCGAATGTCGATGGCTACCGGCGTTTGCGCAACACCATCCGCTTCATGCTGGCCAATCTTGCGGGCTTCGACGAGAAGGAACGCATTGCGGCAAGCGAGATGCCGGAGCTGGAACGCTATATCCTCGCCAAACTCTCCGAACTCGATGCGCTGGTGCGCGAAGGA
>DASZYI010000184.1:0-12435 GCA_035545475.1 Rhizomicrobium sp. | reverse complement strand
TGTGAAAGCGGCGTCGGCGGCGTGGCGCGCAGAATTTCCCAAATTGTGGGCGAAGGACAAATCGCTCTGGACCGGCGCCGACGAAGACAAGTGGCTCGGCTGGCTCGACATTGTGGCGCGCGAACAGCGCGACCTGCCGTCTCTTGAGGCTTTTGCACAGGAGGTAAAGTCGCTGTCCGATGTCGTGTTGATCGGCATGGGCGGATCGAGTCTCGGCTCGGAAGTCCTGGCGCAGAGTTTCGGACAGCAGGCAGGATTTCCCAAGTTTCACGCGCTCGATTCCACCAGCCCAGATCAGATCGCGGCGCTGGAAGCAAAGCTCGATCTTGGAAAGACGCTGTTCATCGTGGCGTCGAAATCGGGTTCGACCTTGGAGCCGAACATCCTGAAGGATTATTTCTTCGCGCGCGTGGGCAAGGCGGGAAAGCAGTTCGTCGCGATTACCGATCCGGGCTCTTCCATGGAAAAGGAAGCGAAGGAGAAAGGTTACGCGCATATCTTCTACGGCGAGCCGACCATCGGCGGACGCTATTCGGTGTTGTCGCGCTTCGGTCTGGTGCCGGGTGCCGCGATGGGGATCGACATTGCGCGGTTGTTGAACGCGACAGCCGAGGCGGTGATGCGTTGCAAGAGCGAGGATATCGAAAGCAATCCGGGTGCGATGCTGGGTTTGGCGCTCGGCGTGCTGGCGACCAAACATGGGCGTGACAAGATCACGATCTCGGCCACATCCGCGTTGAAATCTGTTGGCGGCTGGTTGGAACAACTGATCGCGGAATCGACCGGCAAGATCGGGAAAGGATTGATCCCCGTCGATCTTGAGCCGCTTGCGGCGCCATCCGCTTATGGTTGGGATCGGGTGTTCGTGCATGTCGCGCTTGCAGGCGAAGCGGAGCTTGTAGAGTTGAAGGTTCTTGAAGATGCAGGGCAACCCGTTATCCGCATCACGCTGAGCGACGTCTATGAGCTCGGTCAGTTGTTCTTCGTCAGCGAGATCGCGGTGGCGATAGCGGGCGCGGTGCTCGGCATCAATCCGTTCGACCAACCGGATGTCGAGGCGAGCAAGGTCAAATCGCGCGAGCTGACAAAAGAATATGAGAGCTCCGGCAAACTGCCCGCGGGCGAGCCGGTGCGGCGGTTCGAGGGCATGGCGCTTTATGCCGATGCGAAGAATGCGAAAGTGCTTGATGGTTGCAATACGCTGAGCGAAGTGCTGCGCGCCCATTTCCGTCAGGCGAAAGCGGGCGATTATATCGGGCTGCTTGCCTTCATCGAACAATCGCAGGTCCATTTCTCGGCCCTGCAGGCGATGCGCACGAAATTGCGCGACAGGTTGAAGGTGGCGACCTGCGCGGAGTTCGGGCCGCGTTTTCTGCATTCCACCGGACAGGCGTACAAGGGCGGGCCGAATTCCGGCATCTTCCTCACTGTCACCGCAAAACCCAAACACGACGTTCAGCTTGCGAACGGCAAGATGAGTTTCGGCGTGGTGCAAGAGGCCCAGGCCATTGGCGATTTCGCGGTGCTGAACGAACGTGGCCGTCGCGCGCTTCGGCTGCACCTCGACGAGGTGGGCAGCGGGCTTGCCGCCCTGGGTGCGGCGTTGGACACGGCACTGGCCTGACGGAACCAATCCTCTGGGTTAAGGTTGAATCGAGGAATTCAAGTTCCCGAGGACGCCATGGCCGCCCGCCGCAAGAAGAAAGCCTCCACCAAGCAAAAAGCCTCCAATGACAATGCACCGTCGCGCCGCCGTGGCGGGCGGCCCGCCTGGCAGGGTCATTTGCGGCTGTCGCTGGTGTCCTGTCCGGTGGCTTTGATCAACGCCACCACCAGGACCAACGACATTTCCTTTCACCTGATCAATCCCGAGACGAACAACCGAATCCGCATGATCCCGACCGATCCGGATTCGGGCCCGGTGGAGCGCTCGGATCTGGTGAAGGGCTATGAGGTTTCGAAGGACGAATATGTGATCGTGACCGAGGACGAGTTGGACGAGGTAAAGCTCGAAACCACGCGGACGCTCGACATAGAGCGCTTCGTCGATGCCGCCGACATCGACCGGCTTTATTGGAACGATCCCTATTTCCTGGTGCCGGACGACGAATCCGGCATCGAAGCTTACAGCGTGATCCGCGATGCGATGGCGAATTCGAACCGCATTGCGCTGGGCCGTGTGGTGATGCACACGCGCGAGCGGCTGATGGCTATCGAGCCGCGCGACAAAGGACTGGTCGCTTACACGCTGCGCATGCACGACGAAGTGCGCGATCCGGCCCAGGCGTTCCGCGACATCTCCGATGCGAAGCCCGACCGCAAGATGATCGAGATCGCCGAGAAGATCATCGAGCAGAAAGAAGGGCCGTTCGACACTGAGGACTTCAAGGATCGTTACGAGACGGCGCTGCGCGAACTGATCCGCAAGAAAGAAAGGGGCGAGAAACTCGTCAGCGCGCCGGAACCGGAAGACACCAATGTGATCGACCTGATGGCGGCCCTGCAAAAGAGCCTGAAGCACAAGGGCAAGGCGCCCGCGCGCACGACGAAGGCGAAGCGGAAGAGGGCGTGATCTGAGCTTGCCTCCCTGCAAAGGGGAGGTAGGTACTATTGCGAATCAAGCTTCTTTCGCGCGCTCTCCAATGAAATCGCGCTCTTTTCGAAGTCCTTCCAGGGGTCGGCGCGTTTGAGCAGAGTCTTCGCATTGGCCATCGTGAAATCCTGCGGATCGAGGCCGTGCTTGGCTTGCGCCCATGAAATGGGCAGCGAGATCGTGGCATGCGGACGGGCACGCGGCGACCAGGGCGCGACAGCGGTAGACGTACGGTCGTTGCGCAGATAATCGAGAAAGATCTTACCGCCGCGTTTGGCTTTGGCCATGTTGGTGGTGTAGCGGGAGGGATCGTCGTGTTCGAGCGACAGGCAGATGTCGCGCGCGAAGGCTTTGGCAGCTTTCCAGGTCACGGGGTTCTTCGGCGTGCCCTTGATTGCCACCACCACATGCAGGCCCTTGCCGCCGGTCGTTTTCACAAAGGGCCTGAAGCCGCAATCGGCGAGCTTGTCGCGCATTTCCCTGGCCGCATCGATCACCGCATCGAAATCCACGTCGGGCGCGGGATCGAGATCGAAGATCAGAATGGCCGGCGTTTCGGGGTCGCCTTTCTTGCAGCCCCAGGGATGGAGTTCGAGGCCGCCGGCTTGCGCAAGCCCGATGAGACCCGCGAGGTCGTCTACCATCAGATAGGGTTTCGGCTCGCCTTTCACTTTCATGGAAGACGTGCCTTGCATTCCTTCCATGGTGTGACGCTGGAAGAAGCGCTGGCCTTCGATGCCGTCGGGTGCGCGCACCAGCGAGACGGGGCGTCCCTCGATGTAGGGAAGAATCCGCTTCGAGGCGAGTTCGTAATAGGCGGCGAGATCGGCTTTGGTCACCGCTTTCGACCCTTTGTCGGCGGGCCACAATTCCTTGTCGGGATGGCTGATGGCGATGCCGGCGATGCGCAGGCTTTTGCCGTTCGCGGATTTACCCGGTTTGGCCATTGTCCTTGTTCCTTCCTGCTTGGCGGCGGGTTGTTCTTCCGGCACGACCGATTTTGCAGCCTTGTCTTCGCGCAAGCCCTTGAAACTGGCCTGGCGCAGAAGGCCCGCCGAGGTAATGGTGCTGAATTCGGTCTCCGCCACAAGCTTGGGCTCGACCCAATAGATGCCGCGTTTGCGCGGCACTTCGGACGAACGCGCGAAAGGCGAGGTGTTGCGGCGCAAGGGCAGCAGCCGGCGCAACACCTCGCCGGAATTCTCGCGATTGAAGCCGGTGCCGACGCGGCCGAGATAAACGAATTCGCCGTCGCGATAGGCGCCGACCAGCAGCGAGCGCAGATTGTGCGCATCGCCCCACCAGCCGCCGATAACGACCTCCTGGCCGCCGCGGCATTTGGCTTTGGTCCAGTCGCCATTGCGTCCGCCGCGATAGGACGAGGCGAGCCGCTTGGAGATCACGCCTTCCAGTTTCATGCGGCAGGCCGCGTCCAGAATCGCGCCGCCCGTCGCCGAGAAATGCGAGACGTAACGCAGCCGGGTCATGGTGCGAGCGCGGTCTTCCAGGATTTTGCGCAATGCGTCCTTGCGTTTCTCCAGCGGTTGATTGCGCAGATCGAGATTTTCGAAGAACGGCAGGTCGAAGAGGAAGAAAATGAGATTGGCCGTTTTCTTGGCGGAGAGGGCGGCTTGCAGCATTGCGAAATCGGCGACGCCGTCCTTGTCGAGCGCCACGATCTCCCCGTCATAGATGCCGTCCGGCAGCACGCCGCAATCCTTCGCGATTTCGGGAAAGCGGGCGGACCAGTCGAGCTTCTTGCGAGTGTGCAAAACGGCGTGGCCGTTCTCCACACGCGCCTGCATTCGATAGCCGTCGAATTTGACCTCATGCACCCAATCGGCGCTGCTCGGCGGATTGGCGATGATTTTGCAGAGTTCGGGTTCGACGAATTCGGGAAGGCTTACGCGCTTTTCCGCTTTTTGCGGGCGCGATTCTTTTTTTTTGCGGGCGCGCGGACTTTGCGCGCAGTAGCGACGCGTTTGGTGGTCGTCTTCGCTTTGTTGGAATGCCAGACGCTGCGCGACTTATCCGCAATCTCTTCGAGCGTGCGCCCCGTTTTGACCGACGTATCTTCATCGAGCAGCGTGTCGGGTTCGCCGGGGCGTGCGTCGTCGTCGCGTTCCTTGATAAGCAGCCAGTTGTGACGGACCTTGCGGCCCGGCTTCCTGGGATCGTCGCGCATGCGCACCAAAGCCCAGCCGCCTTTGAGACGCTTGCCGTTCAGCTCGATCTTGAGTTGACCTCTTTCGAGATCGCGTTCGGGCGTGCCGGTCTGGCTTTTCCAGGTGCCGCGATCCCAAAGCTGCACAGTGCCGCCGCCATATTCGCCTTCCGGGATGATGCCTTCGAAGGTGCCGTAATCGAGCGGGTGGTCTTCCACCTCGACCGCAAGGCGCTTGGTTGCCGGGTCCAGCGACGGCACTTTGGTCACCGCCCAGGATTTGTAAACGCCATCGAGTTCAAGACGGAAGTCGTAGTGCAGCCGTGTCGCATCGTGTCGCTGAATAACGAACCGATGCGACTTGGACTTTCCGATACGCCCGCGCGGCTCGGATGTTCGTCCGAAGTCGCGCTTGGCGTTGTAATCGGAAAGCCTTGCCACAATAGCCCTGCTAGATGCGACCCATCAGGACCAGGATAATAACGATGATCAGGATCAATCCCAATCCGCCGGAAGGGCCGTAACCCCAGCCGCGGCTATAGGGCCAAGCCGGCAGCGCGCCCAAGACCAGAATGACAATGATAATCAAAAGGAGCAGAGACATTTGGAAATCCCCGTTTTAGCCAAGACCGCAAGATAACCGGAGATGGGCCGAAAGGTTCCAAGCCGGGTGAGGGAACCTACCGTGGCCGCTGGCGTTCCCTCGCCAAGCAATAGAATGGAGTTTTCCATGCTCAGATGGGCTTTGGTCTTTTTGGTGATCGGATTGATCGCCGGCATCCTGGGTTTCACAAGCCTCGCGGGCGCATCGATCGCGATCGCGAAGTTCCTGTTCTTTATTTTCCTGGCGATCTTCGTCGTGTTGCTGATCATGGGATTGGCGGCGGCGCGTAGGGTTGCCGGACCATAGGGAGGCTCGCATGACGGACAAGAAAAATCCGAAAGACAACGTGCACGGAGAAGGCAATTACGCGGCCTCGCGCGACTACGACAAACGCACCGAGAAATTCATTTCCGAGAAGAAATCGGAGATTCCGAAATATGCCAAAGACGCCGAAAAGGCGCTCGAGGGTCCGGAAGGTGCGAAACTTCGTGCCGCCGAAGAAAAAGGCAAGGCGAAGGCACGCCACTAACTTCGATTGATGTTTCATAAGAGTCTTGAAGCGGCTGTGCGAGATATCGCACAGCCGTTTTGGCGCGGCGGAACCAAAATTGAGGGGCTTGCGTTGATTCGGCGTATCGCCACCTCAGGGGGCACCTCATGGCCGGCACATTCAGGCTGGCATTTCGCAAATTTACGCCCTGGAAGGCGCGGATTCGCGATCAGCGCTGGTCCCTGTCGGCTCTCGACACGCACGTCCTTTGCGGCAAGATGATTGCATCCGATGGCGCGGAACTGCCCTACCGTTATTGGCCCGCACGCGGTGACGCAAAAGCCGCTTTGTTGATGCTTCATGGCGCTTGCGATTATGCGGGCGCCTTCGATGAAGTGGCGCCCAAGCTCGCACGGCGCGGTTTTTCCGTGTTCGCCTACGATCAACGCGGATTCGGCGGCACCGAGAAACGCGGACGCTGGAGCGGCAAGAAACGCATGGCGAGGGATGTCGCCGAAGCCTTGACCATGCTGCGCGACCGTACAGGCGACATTCCCACCTTCGTCGCCGGCGAAAGCATGGGCGGCGCGATGGCGGTGCAGGCCGTGGTGCGCGAGAGCATCGCAGTTGACGGCTTGATCCTTGCGGCTCCCGGTGCGCTGGCTTCGACCTTCTGGCGCCTCATCGCAAGCTGGCTCGCGCGGGTGATCAACTATTTCGCGCCGGAATGGGAGATCGTGATCGAACGGTTGAGCGGAAAAGATCTGACGCCCGCGGCTGCGCTTCATCTGTTGTTCGATCCGCTGATCCTCAGGGGAATCCGCCCCGACATGCTGTTCGGGCTGGTGAAGCTGGCACGCAGTTCGGTGGAGAAGGCGGATCAGGTGAAGATTCCCGTGCTCACCATGATGGGATCGCGCGACGATATTCTTCGGCAGGCCTGCATCTGGGCGCTGCATCAGCGGCTGGCCGGAAAAAAGGAATGGGCGCTTTTCAACGATGGGCCGCATCTGCTGTTCCACTGGCAGCAACATGAATTGGTACTGGACCGCATGACGCGCTGGATGACTCAACGTATCGCGGCGCTGCCCCGGCCTGAGGCCGAAATCATTGCGATGCCAAGGCCGGCTGCAGAATTGGCGGTCGACGCGGCCTAGACGATCTTCTTCGTCCAGCTTTCGAGATTGATAAGCAACTGGCCGATGAACTTGCGGGAATTCTCGTCCGTAAGTTTGCCTGCGTCATCGAATTTCTGCTGTGCAAAGGCGATCATCACTTCGGGCCGGTTCACCGGCAGGATGTTGAGAAACACGAATGCCTGGCGCAGGTGATATTGCGCGCGCGCCGTGCCCAGCATGGACGTGCTGGCGCCCATGATCGCCGCGGGTTTGCCGTTAAACGGCTGGTCCGGCGGGCGCGACGCCCAGTCGATTGCATTCTTCAGAACGCCGGGGATCGAATAATTGTATTCCGGCGTCACGAACAACAACGCGTCCGCTTTCCCGATGCGTCCGCGCAGATCCTGCACCACGGGAGGGAAGCCCTTTTCCTTGACGTCTTCGTTGTAGGGCGGGATGTCGGCGAGCTTGTCGTAGATATCGAACCGCATGTCCTTTGGCGCGAGTTCGACAGCCGCGTGAAGGGTTTTGAGATTGAACGATTCTTTCCTGAGGCTGCCGCAGATAGCGAAGACATTCATGCCGGAACTCCCTTGAAAGACCTTCTTCCGGATACAGGAACCCCCGAGGAACCCAAGGAGTTTCTCATGGGACCCACACTGACGAGGCACCATGAAGGCAAGGCTGTTTCTCACGGCCGTGGCGGCGCTCGCCCTGATGGCGGCGCCCGCATTTGCCGCGTCGGGGGGCGCAGGAAAACCTCCGGGTAGCGGCACGGCGGAAGCATTGTTGATCGCCCAGATCGTGCTCCTCATCCTTGTGGGGCGGCTACTCGGCGAACTCCTGCAGCGCTACGGCCAGCCCGCCGTGGTGGGGCAGTTGCTGGCGGGGTTGCTGTTGGGGCCATCGCTGTTCGGATGGGTGTGGCCACAGGCGCACGACTTCATTTTTCCCACGAATCTCGAGCAGAAAAGCATGATCGATGCCGTGTCGCAGTTGGGCATCCTGATGCTGCTGCTGCTGACGGGGATGGAGACCGACCTGGCGCTGGCGCGCAAGGCGGGAGCGAAATCGTTCGCCATCGCTGCAGCAGGCGTGGCGGTGCCGTTTGCCTGCGGTTTCGCGCTGGGCGAATTCCTGCCGCAATCGATGTTGCCCAATCCCGATCATCGCATCGTGGCGGCACTGTTCCTGGGCACAGCACTTTCGATCTCCTCCATCAAAATCGTGGCGATGGTCATCCGCGAAATGAATTTCATGCGCCGCAATCTGGGTCAGATCATCGTGGCCTCCGCGATCATGGAAGATACCGTGGGATGGATCATCATCGCGGTGACGCTTGGTATCGCGACGGCAGGCGGTGTCGCCTTCGGCTCCCTCGCCAAGACCGTGATCGGCGTGGCGCTCTTTCTGGGTTTCAGCTTCACCGCCGGCAGATGGCTGGTGTTCCAGCTCATCAAATGGGTGAACGACACGTTCGAGAGCGAATATGCGGTGGTGAGCGCCATCCTGATCGTGATGGGCTCGCTTGCCATTCTCACCGATCTCATCGGCGTGCACACCGTGCTCGGCGCGTTCGTGGCGGGCGTGCTGATAGGGGAATCGCCCATCCTGACCGATCACATCCAGCAACAGGTTCGCGGGTTGATCGTGGCGCTTTTCATGCCCGTGTTCTTTGGCCTGTCCGGGCTTTCGGCGGATCTTACGATTCTAAAAGATCCCACCTTGGCGCTGCTGACTATCGGCCTGGTGGCGATTGCAAGTCTCGGAAAATTCGCAGGCGCTTTCCTGGGCGCGCTGACGAGCGGATTGACGGCGCGCGAAGGATTGGCGGTTGGCTGCGGAATGAACGCCCGCGGCTCGACCGAGGTCATCGTCGCCTCCATCGGGCTTTCGATGGGTGCGCTGACGCAAAATCTGTTCACCATGATCGTGACGATGGCCGTGATCACCACTGCCGCGATGCCGCCGATGCTGCGCTGGGCGTTGTCGCGTCTGCCGCCCGGCAAGGAGGAAGAGGAACGGCTTGCAAAGGAAGAACTGGACGCCAAGGGCTTCGTGAGCCGGTTCGAGCGAATGCTGGTGGCGGTGGACGAAAGCCTGAACGGAAAATTCGCGACGCATATCGCAGGGTTCGTCGCGGGCCAGCGCGGCATGCCGCTGACCGTGCTCGAAATCAGCAAGAGCGAAGAGAAGGGATTCGGCCGCATCGATTTCGAACGCGTCGTCAAGACGGCCGCCAAACAATCGAGCGAGGCGGCGGAAACGGAAAAAGGCGAGGACAAGCCGCGCAAGGTCGACATCACCACCCGCGAAGCCGAAAAGCCGGAAGAAGCGGTCAGCGAGGAAGCAAGGAAAGGCTATGATTTTCTGTTCGTCGGCGTCGACAGGATGCGCGACAGCAAGGGCGCCTTCACGCCGGCGTTGAGCCGCGCCGTGTCGGGCTTCGACGGACCGATGGGGCTGGTGATGGCGGGCGACTATGAAGATGCCGCCGAACAGCCCGGTTATGACATACTCGTTCCGGTCAACGGCACCGAAGTCTCGCGCCGCGGGCTTGAGGTGGCGCTTGCGATGGCCTCGGCCGAAGACACCACGATCACCGCGTTGCTCGTCGCGGAACGAAAGGCGGATTCGCCTCGCAAGAAAACCGCGCGCACGACAGGAAGCAGAAAGGCCGAGAAAGCCATCCTCGACGATGTCAGAGCGCTCGCCAAACGCTACGGCCACGCGATCAAACCCGCCGTCCATATGGAGGGTTCGCCCGATGAAGCGATCTTCGACGAAGCGAAGAAGAGGAACGTGAGCCTGATCGTGATCGGCGCGAGCAGGCGGGTGGGCGATACGCTTTATTTCGGCAAAACGGTCGGCGCGCTGTTGGAGAAATGGAAAGGGGCCATTGTGGTGGTGGCCGGCTAGGCTCGTTTCGGCCGTTCGCGTGTCGCCAGAAGAAGCGCCGGCAGCGAAATCACGAACAGGAAGCCGATCATCAACCAGGCTTCGTTGAACGAAATGGTGATGCCCGCTTTCTTCACCAAAGGCTCGATCAGCGATTTGGTGAAGGCATCGACGGGGCCGACCGGCTTTTCATGGAAATAGCGCAGCGGCAGGCCGACGAATTGGGCGGTTGCGCGGTGGCCTGCCTGAAGATCGGTCACGAGGTGGGCGATATGACGGGGCGTGCGTTGTTCCAGCACCGTGTCCACCAGTGCAATGCCGATGGCGCCACCGAGGTTGCGCATCAGATTGAACAGTGCGCTCGCATCCGAAAGCTGGTCGCGCGGCCAGCCGTCGAGCGCCAGCCGCGTGGACGGCAGAAGACAGAACATGATCGCCGTGCCGCGCAGGATCTGCGGCAACAAGAATTCGTCGAAATCCCAGCGGGGATGTTCGAAGCCGTTGACGATCAGGCCAGCGGTAAAGACGGCGTATCCTCCAAAGGCGAGTTTGCGCGCGTCGATGCGGGTTTCGAGATAGGCGGCGAGCGGCGCGGCCAACAATTGTGCGGCCCCAGCCACGATCATGATCTTGCCGATCTCCAGGGCCGTGTGTCCGCGCACGAAACCCAGGAACACCGGCGTCATATAGGTCGCGCTGTAAAGGCCGAAGCCCAATACGAAACTCAATATGCAGCCGCAGGTGAAAGACAGGTCGCGGAAGCGGCGCAGATCGACGAAGGGTTCCTTCCGCGCGAGGCATTGCTGAATGGTGACGGCGCCGGCCACGGCGCAGATTGCCAGCAATGCCCAAACGTAAGGGCCGCTCCAATGCCGCTTGGGCCCTTCTTTGAGCGCCAGTTCGAGGCTCGCAAGGAAGATCGCGGCGAGGAGCACGGTGACGTAATCGATGCGTCTGAGCAGTTTCCAGTTCGGCTCGCCGACGCGCACGATCGCGGCGACAATGGCGGTGACGACGATCCCCGGAACGATGTTGATCATGAATATCGCATGCCAGGAATAGATTTCCGTCAACCAGCCGCCGAAAGCGGGGCCGAGCGTGGGTGCGATCATTGCGAAACTGCCGGCGATGGTGGTGGCGAGCGCTTCGCGCTTGCCCTCGAACAGCACAAAGATGGTGGTGAAGACGGTCGGGATCAGCGCGCCGCCGCAGAAACCCTGGATGGTGCGCAACAGGATCAATTCGGCGAAATTGTCGCTCAGCGCGCAGCCGAGGCTGGCGAGCGTGAACGCGAAGGTCGAACCCGCAAACAGCCAACGCACGCTGATCGCGCGAGTGAGAAAGCCGGTCAGGGGAATCGCGATGATCTCGGCGATGAGATAGCTTGTCTGGATCCAGCTCAATTTGTCTTCGGGAATGTCGAGTGCCTCGGCCATGGCCGGCAGGGAGCTTGCGACGACCTGTATGTCGAGGATCGCCATGAACATGCCCACGCACATGGCGACAAAACCGAGCCACGCCGTGAACGGGACCGACACATCGCTGATTCTGGACGAGATGGAATGCCTCCCCGATTCAGGCGCCGCTGCGGCCCGCCAGTGCCGCATTCTCCACCCTGATACGCCAGAACAACAGCGCCCCGTTCAGAAGAGAGAAAACAATGCAAACAATCACTTCCCCGAAAACCAAAGGAAGAAGCGCGACTTCGCCCACCACGATCCAGTAATTCGGATGGCGCAGGAAGCGATAAGGCCCCTTGCGCACCAGTGGTGCCTTCGGCAGCGAGATGACGCGGGTTGTCCAATAAGGCCCCAGCGACAGCATCACCCACACACGCAAGACCTCCAATACGACGTAGGCAGTTAGGGGGACGAGGTAAATCGGCGGGTCTGGAGGCAGGAAAACGACAATGGCCAGAAGCCAGCTCGCATGCAGCACGATGAACAGCGGATAGTGTTTCCGCCCATATTCCATGGCCCCGCTCGCCAGCAGACGTTTGGTGTTGCGCGCGGCATAAGGAACTTCGGCCAGCCGTTGCAATGCCACCAATCCGACGATGGCCAGAGCCCAGATCATCTGCCTTCCAGCATGACGAAGCCGCACGAAAAACCGGGGCCGAGCGCGGTCATCATGCGGCGCTCGGCTCTGTTGCGCGCTTCCAGTCGTTTGAGAACGAACATCGCGGTCGCGGCCGACATGTTGCCGTAATCGCGCAACACACCACGACTTTCCTGCAACGCGCCGCGTTCGAGCGAGAGCGCATCCTCCAGCGCATCGAGCACTTTCGCCCCACCCGGATGGCAGGCGAAGGCGTCGATGTCGCCGAGATCGATGTCGTTCTTGCGCGCGAAATCGTTTGCCACCTTGCGGAAATCGCGAGCAACGAGACCGGGGATGGAGGTGGCAAATCGGGCTTTCAATCCGTCTTCCTCGATTTCCCAACCCATGATGTCGAGCGAGTTGGGCCAGGTGTATTCGCCGGTCGCGCCGATCCCGGGGCCTTCGCCCTCGGTCGAAAGGATCGCGCCCGCTGCACCGTCGCCAAACAAAGCCGTCGCCACGATATTG
>DASZYI010000183.1:0-8745 GCA_035545475.1 Rhizomicrobium sp. | reverse complement strand
TCCTCGATTTCCCAACCCATGATGTCGAGCGAGTTGGGCCAGGTGTATTCGCCGGTCGCGCCGATCCCGGGGCCTTCGCCCTCGGTCGAAAGGATCGCGCCCGCTGCACCGTCGCCAAACAAAGCCGTCGCCACGATATTGCTCTTGCTCACGTCATCCTTGCGGAAGGTGAGCGCGCAAAGTTCGACCACAAGCAACAGTACATTTGTTCCAGGCATCGCTTTGGCCAATGCGGCGGCGCGCGCCATGCCGAGCACGCTGCCCGCGCAGCCAAGCCCAAAGATCGGAAGCCGCACGATGTCGCGCCGCAATCCCATGCGTTCGACAAGCAGTGCATCGAGGCTTGGTGTGGCGATGCCTGTGGTGGAGACAGTCACGATGGCGCCGATGTCGTCGCGCCGAAGGCCCGCCGTCTTCAAACAGGCATCGGCGATGCGTTCGAACAGCGCCAACGAATGTACAACGTAAAGTTCGTTGCGGTCCTTCCAACCGTGCGATTGGGTGTACCAGTCTATGGGCACGCAGGAATATCGCTTCTCTATGCCGGTGTTCTCGAATATCGGCATCAGCCGCTCGATATCCTTCCGGTCGCGGAAAAGATTCGCGGCGCGGATGGCAACGTCTTTCTGATCAAGCACATAGGGCGGCACCGCCGTTTCCAGCGCGCGCAATCGGGGACGAACGGACATTCCGTCTCGCTTTTTAAACAACCGCCCCGTCACACCCTCATTTGACGATGCTTTGCGGCCAAAGTCACGCGGGAAAGCGTCGGTCGCCCGCTTTCGGATCGCGGTAGTTCCGTTTCCGGCGCGGGTTCACTCGATCGTGACCATCGAATTGTGGCGCCTGACATGGCAACGCTACCGGAGGGTGTGCGGGCGACATTGGCGCGTTTGGCTTGGGAGTACGGCTTTGAGCCGCCATATTGGAGAGGATGATCAAGCCCGAAACGCTGCTTTGCCCCTCCCCGGCAGGGCTTTATTGCCCGCCAGGAGATTTCTATGTCGATCCCGTCCGCCCGGTGGCGCGTGCGGTCATTACCCATGGTCATTCCGATCATGCCCGGTCGGGCCATGGGGCTGTGCTCGCCACCGCCGAAACGCTCGCCATCATGGAAGCGCGGTATGGCGCGGGGTTCGCGGGCCAAACGCAAGTTCTGCCTTACGGCCAGCCGATCCAGCACAAGGATGTGGAGATCGTGCTGCAACCGGCAGGGCACATTCTGGGTTCGGCGCAAGCCGTGGTGCGCTGGAAAGATTGCAAGATCGTCGTCTCGGGCGATTACAAGCGCAGGCGAGATCCCACTTGCCCCGCCTTCGTACCCGTCCCCTGCGATGTATTCGTGTCGGAGGCGACGTTTGGCCTGCCGGTGTTCCGCCATCCCGACGATCGTGAGGAAATTGCCAAGTTGTTGCGGTCGGTGGCGCAATTTCCGGGGCGCACGCATCTCGTCGGCGCATATGCATTGGGAAAAGCGCAACGCATCATCTGCCTGCTGCGCGAAGCCGGATATGGCGACACAATTTATATTCACGGCGCGTTGCAGCGGTTGAACGATCTTTATGAGTCGTTCGGCGTGGAGCTTGGTCCGCTTGCGCCCGCTACCACCGAACGCAAGAAGGATTTTGAAGGCGCTATCGTTGTCGCGCCGCCATCGGCGGTGGCGGATCGTTGGGCGCGGCGCTTTCCCGATCCGGTGGCGGCGTTTGCATCGGGCTGGATGCGCGTGCGGGCGCGCGCGCGGCAACGCGGCGTGGAATTGCCGCTGGTGATTTCCGATCATGCCGACTGGGACGAACTCACAACCACGATCAAGGAGGTGAAGCCTGGCGAATTGTGGATCACGCACGGAGAGGAAGACGCGTTGTTGCGCTGGGCGCAGCTAGAGGACGTGAAAGCGCGTGCGTTGTCGCTCGTGGGATATGACGACGAAGAAGAAGTGTGATGCGCGCCTTTGCCCATCTTCTGGATCGCCTGTCGTTCACGCCCTCGCGCAACGCAAAGCTGGTTCTGGTACGCGACTACCTGCGCGAGGCGCCCGATCCCGAACGCGGCTGGGCGCTGGCCGCACTGACAGGCGCGCTGTCGTTTTCGGCTGCAAAGCCCGCCTTTATCCGCAAGGCGATGGAAGAACGCTGCGATCCGGAACTGTTCCGGCTGTCTTACGACTATGTGGGCGATCTTGCCGAGACCGTGGCGCTGATCTGGCCTGCGCGGCACGGCGCCAATCGCGAACCGGACTTCTCCGAGGTGATCGAAGCTTTGCGCATTGCCTCGCGCGGGCAGGTGCAATCGCTGCTCGAAGGCTGGCTCGATGCGCTCAATGCCAATGAACGCTGGGCTTTGCTGAAACTCGTGACGGGCGGTTTGCGTGTGGGCGTGTCCGCGCGTCTCGCCAAACAGGCCGCCGCCGATATGGGCGGCGTCGATGTGAGCGAGGTGGAGGAGGTCTGGCACACGCAGTCGCCGCCTTATGAAGATCTGTTCGCATGGCTGGAAAAGCGCAGCGAAAAGCCTTCGCGCGATGCGCCGGGCCGGTTTCGTCCCGTCATGCTGGCGCAGGCCGTGGATGAGGAAGCGGATTTCGCGAAACTCGATCCCGCCGATTATGCCGCCGAGTGGAAATGGGACGGCATCCGCGTGCAGGCGGTGAGCGAACGCGGCATCAAACGGCTTTACACACGCACGGCGGACGACATCTCGCACACTTTCCCGGACGTTCTGGACGGGATGACATTCGAAGGCGTGATTGACGGCGAATTGCTGGTGATGCGCGACGGCCGGGTTGCACCGTTCGGCGATCTGCAGCAGCGACTCAACCGCAAAACGACCGATGCGAAGCTCATGGCAAACTATCCGGCGTCGATCCGGGCTTACGACCTTTTGCTGGATGGAACAGACGATCTGCGGCAGATGCCGTTTCGCCAGCGCCGTGCGCGGCTGGAGAATTTTGTCGCGAAAGCGCGTTCGCCCCGCATCGACCTTTCTGCCTTGCAGCCTTTCGATAACTGGGAAGAGCTGCGCGCGCTGCGCGCCCGTCCGCCGGCGGGCGACCCGCAATCGGCGGAAGGGTTGATGTTGAAGCGCTGGGATTCCATCTATGAAGCGGGCCGCCCCAAGGGACCGTGGTTCAAGTGGAAGCGCGATCCGTTCCTGATCGATGCGGTGCTGATGTATGCGCAGCGCGGCCACGGCAAGCGGTCGAGTTTCTATTCGGACTATACCTTCGGCGTCTGGCGCGAGGACGAAGAAGGCAAGCGCACGCTGACCCCTGTGGGAAAAGCCTATTTCGGTTTCACCGATGAGGAACTTCGGCAGATCGACAAATTCGTCCGCGACAACACGGTGGAACGCTTCGGTCCCGTGCGCTCCGTGCGCGCGGACAAGGATTTCGGTCTCGTCATGGAGATCGCTTTCGAAGGATTACAGCGTTCCACCCGTCACAAATCCGGCGTCGCCATGCGGTTCCCGCGCATCAACCGGTTGCGTTGGGACAAACCCGCGCGCGAGGCCGACGAATTGCGCACGCTGGAGAAGATGCTCGAGCGCGCCTAATTTGTCGGAACAATTGCGGTTCTCGAAAGTTCATCTCCTGTAACAATGGGAGTGCACTTTATGCCCACACCAAGCGGACATACCCGCGCCATCCTTTCCTCGAAAGTGAAGGGAACATCTGTCTACAACACGGCCGGCGACAAGATCGGCCATGTCGAAGACATTGTTCTCGACAAGATGTCGAACAACATCATGTTCGCCGTGCTCGGATTCGGCGGCGTTCTCGGCATGGGAGAGAAATATCATCCGGTTCCCTGGTCGGTGCTTGATTACAATCCCGACAAGGGCGGTTACATCGTACCGATGTCTGAAGATGTTCTCGAGCAAGCGCCGACCACTCGTCTGGAAGATGTGACGAAGGATGACAGCGATCTCAGAACGCGTACTTACGATTTCTACAAGGCTCCCCACTACTGGGAGTGATGTCAGTAGCGGAGCGTTCAGGGCAAAGCCGGTGATGGAAGCATCGCCGGCTTTTCTCATGTTTCATCCCGAGCCTGTTGATTTAGAGTTCCCGCAAGGCGAAATTCGGACTCATAGACAATTAAAACTCTGGGTTGGGAAATGCCTTGGAATTTCGGTGACATCCTCGAAGCCGAAGAGACGGTTCTGCCGCCCGATGCGCCTGCCTTCATTCACGGAAGCCGCACGATCGCGTGGCGCGACGCCGCGCGCCGCTCCAACAATCTGGCGCGAGCGTTAATCAAACGGGGCGCCAAACCGGGGAACAAGGTCGCGTTCTATATGCGCAATCGCCCGGAATATTGCGAGACGATGGCGGCTGCCTTCAAGGCGCGGCTGACGCATGTGAACGTCAACTATCGCTACAAGCCGGACGAGGTGTTCTACATCTTCGACAATTCAGACGCGCAGACGGTGGTGTATGGCGCCGAGTTTCGCGAGGTGATCGCCGAGATCCGTCCGCGCCTGACGAAGGTCGAGACCTTCGTCGAAGTGACGGAAGGCGCGCCCGCCCCGTTCGCGGAACGCTTCGAAGACCTGGCGAAGGAAGGCGATGGCACGCCGTTGAAACTGCAACGGTCGCCGCAGGATGAGTTTTTCATCTATACCGGCGGCACCACCGGCATGCCCAAGGGCGTGATCTGGACGCATGACGACTTGCGCGAAACGCATCTGACATCGTTGCGCCGCCTTGGCCCGGTGCCGGAAACGCTGGATGCGCTGGTGACCTCGATCAAGGAGATCGGTCCCGGTCCGCGGCTGCTTCCGGCCTGTCCGCTCATGCACGGAACCGGCATGTTGATGGCAATGGCCACGATGCTGGCGGGCGGTTGCGTGGTGACGCTGGAAGGCGCGCATTTCGATCCCGTCGAACTGTGGGACGCCGTGGATCGCAACCGCGTCGCCACCATCGTCATCGTGGGCGATGCCTTCGCCAAACCGATGCTGCAGGTGCTGGATGCCAATCCCGGCAAATACGATCTCTCCTGCGTGGTGAACATGGTGTCCTCCGGTGTGATGTGGAGCGTGGAAGTGAAGCGTGGCCTCATTCGCCATATCCCGCAGATCGTGCTCATGGACAGTTTCGGTTCTTCGGAAAGCGTGGGCCTCGGCTCGTCCCAGATGACGAAGGATGGCGAAATACAGACCGCGAAATTCACTATCGGGGAACGCTGCAAGGTGTTCGACGAGAACGACCAGCCGGTGCTGCCCGGCTCCGGCAAGACCGGCATGATCGCGCAATGTCCGCCGATCCCGCTGGGCTATTACAAAGATCCGGAGAAGACGGCGAAGACATTTCGCACCATCAACGGCGTGCGCTATTCGATTCCGGGCGATTGGTGCCGGGTGGAAGCGGACGGCACGCTGACCCTTCTGGGGCGTGGCAGCGTCTGCATCAACACGGCGGGCGAGAAAGTCTACCCGGAAGAGGTGGAAGAGGCGCTGAAGACGCATCCGGCGATCGCGGACGCGCTGGTGGTGGGCGTGCCGGACGAACGCTGGGGGCAAGCCGTAACCGCCGTGGTGCATGTTGCGCCAAACTATCGTTTTGATGAAGGCGATCTGCGTCAGCATGTAAGGTCGAGGCTGGCAGACTACAAAACGCCCAAGCGGGTACTCGCCAGCACCATTTCTTTGCGTGCGCCCAACGGAAAAGCCGATTACAAAGCAGCCGGCGAATTCGCCAGAAGCGAGCTGGGTATCGGTTGATTGTCATTTCATAAAAGGATTTGCCTCGGACTTTGCTGCGCGGCGTTTTTGGCGCTCCCCGCCGTTGCGCATGCGACGGATGTGGAGACGGTGATCGTCACCGCGGCACCGCCCGATCCTGTCGGCAACGCAGCATTTTCCAACTTCTCGCTCGACGCGGACGATCTGCGCGGCGGCAGCGAACTCGACACCGCGCTGTCGCAAGTGCCGGGGCTTTCGCTTTTCCGGCGCAATTCCAGCCTTTCGGCGAATCCCACGGTGCAGGGCGTTTCGCTCCGCTCTATCGCGCCTTCCGGCGCCGGCCGCGCACTGGTGACGCTGGATGGCGTGCCGCAGAACGATCCCTTCGGCGGATGGGTGATCTGGAGTTCGCTGCCGCCTGAGGACATCGCCCGCGCCGATATCGTGCGCGGCGCAGGCGCCGGCCCTTACGGCGCCGGTGCTTTGACGGGCGTGATCGCGCTGCACGAGGAAACGGGCGATGGTTTCGCAGGCGATGCCTCCTGGGGCGAGCGCCAAAGCGGCCACGCTGCCGCTGCAGGCGGCGCATCGCTCGGTGGAATCGATCTGTTCGCAAGCGCGTCCGTTGAGTCTTCCGCGGGTTGGATTCCCATCGACGAGGAGCAGCGCGGGGCGGCAGATGTACCGGTTACGTTGAATGCCCGCAGCGCGTCGTTGCGCGCGCAAACGAACGTGGCGAGCGACACGTTGCTCTCGGCGCGCGTCGGCGTTTATGACGAAGCGCGTCACTCCGGACTGGGCGAGACGGCTTCGGAAGCAAGCGGCATCAGCACCAGTTTGACGTTGGCGCATCCCGAACAGTCCGGCGAATTGGGCTGGCGCTTGCAAGCGTGGCTGCGGTCTACCGATCTGTTCAATTCGTCTGCATCGGTGTCGGCGGATCGTTCTGTTGCCACACCTGCCAACAATCAATATGCGACACCTGCAATGGGCTGGGGTACGAATGCGGCGTTGCGCGGCACGTTCGATTGGCTCGATTGGGAAGTGGGAGCGGATGCGCGTTTCGCGCGGGGCAATTCGCGCGAGCAATTCTCGTTTTCGCAAGTCACGCGCCAATTCACCCAAGGCCGCATCTCAGGCGGCAAAACTTCCGTTGCGGGCATCTATGCGGAAGGCGCGGGCCATTTCGACAATTGGTTGCTGACGCTTGGCGTGCGCGCCGACAGATGGTCGAGCAGCGGCGGGCATCTGATCCAGACCGTGTTCGCCACCGGCGCGACCACGACAACGCTTTATCCGTCGAAACACGGCGTCGTGCCGACCGCGCGGGCAGGCGCCCGCTACGATGTGTCGGAGGCATTCTATTTGCGCAGCGCGGCCTATGCGGGATTCCGCGCGCCGACACTCAACGAATTGTACCGTCCCTTTCGCGTGGGCAACGTCACCACTTCGGCCAATCCCGATCTGACGCCGGAGAAATATTATGGGGTCGAACTGGGCGCGGGCGGCACGCTGGGCGATTTCTCGTGGGACGGCGACATCTTTTTCAACCAGCTTCATGCCGCCATCACCAATGTCACGCTCAACAACAATCCCAATACCCTCCAGCGCCGGAATGCGGGCAACATAAATGCACCGGGCATCGAAGCGAACGCGAAATACCGGGTCGGCGACGGCCTTTCCCTGCGCGCAGCCTTCGATCTCACCGATGCACATGTGAACGGCTTGCGGCCCGCGCAGACGCCGCGTTGGACGGTGACGGCGGGCTTCGATGCCAGGCTGATCGACCGCCTGCTGCTTTCCGCCGATCTGCGCTACGAAAGCAAACGCTTCTCCGACGATCAGAACACGCTGCCATTGGAAGCGGCGACCACGGTGGATGCGAAGCTTTCCTATCTCCTGACCGACAAGGTCTCCGTCTATCTCGCGGCCGACAATCTGTTCGATGCCGATGTGGCAACCTCGGCAAGCGCGGGTGCTGTTGGTCCCACGATCACCTATGACGCGCCGCGCATGGTGCGGGTTGGGGTGTCGCTGGCGCGTTAGGTGCGCCACAATCGGCAGTCAGGCCGAAAGCACCGCCGGCGGGGAAGCGAGGGCGAGATATTCCTCGCGCGGCACGGGCTTGCCGAACAGATGGCCTTGCAACGCATGGACACCAGCGATCTTCGGGAAGCGGGCGGCATTTTCGGTTTCGGGGCTTGTGCCGCAACGGCTGTGTCCTGCGCATCGCGGGTTAAAGCATTAATGAAAATCGCGGCTTTTCGGCAAAACCCGCACATTCCGGGGGTGCCGCGGCACGTAAGGCTCGGTGATGGGGGGCATGGCAGGGCCTTCCTCCGACAGCAGGCGAAGATCTTCGCTGCGGTCGACCATATGTTCGGCCATAAGGTGAACGACGTTGTCTTCGCTTCTCTGGATGCGGCCTTCGATCAGAAGCAGACGCGCGCCCATCACTTCCTTACGGTAGCGTTCGAAGGTCGGAATCCACACCACGGCATTCAGGATACCCGTCTCGTCGCTCAGCGTAAGGAACACGGCGTTGCCTTCGCCGGGCCGCTGGCGCACCAGCACGATGCCCGCCGCGCGCACGAAAGCGCCGTCCTTTGCGCCACTGGCTTCTTTGCAGCTAAGGATTTTCTCTTGCGTATAACGCTTGCGCAGGAACTCGGTCGGATAGGCTTTGAGCGAAAGCCGCAGCATCTGGTAATCGGCCAGCACATGTTCGCTGATGGGCATGGCGGGGAGCGCTTCGATGATTTCCGGTGCCTGTTCCGCTTGCCGGCTGACGGCAAAGAGCGGCAACGGTTTGACATCGCTCAATCGCCTGATGGCCCACAATGCTTCGCGCCGGTCCATACCGAGCGAGCGAAACGCATCGGCTTCCGCCAGAACGAGGAGTGCGCGCTTGGGGATTTCCGTCCGGCGCACGAGATTTTCGAGCGACGAGAATCCATAACCTCGCGCGTTCACAAGTTCAGAGGCCAGTGCTTCACCAAAACCGTCGATTTGCCGGAAGCCGAGCCTGAGCGCGATCACGCCGCACCTGTTGCGTTC
>DASZYI010000182.1:0-22412 GCA_035545475.1 Rhizomicrobium sp. | reverse complement strand
AGCGGATGCCGCACGAACTTGTACAGAAACGGCGTATAAAACCTCTGCTCGGGCGCGTCCTGGCCGGTGAAATTGCGCCAGACCTGACGCAGACCGAACAGATCGAAATGGCTGATCAAGAAGGTGCTCAATAGCACCGTGCCCCAGCCCATCCAGAACACCACCTGCAGCGCTGTCGACGCTGCAGGGTTGGTGACGGTCCAGACGGGTTGCGTCAGCGGCATCCACTTCCAGAACAGCAGGATGAGCGCGAGGCTCGCGAACACCACATAGGTCGAACGCTCGATGGATTTCGGCACGATCCGCGTCCACCACCGTTTGAACCCCTGCCGCGCCATGACGCTGTGCTGCAAGGCAAAGATCGTCAGAAGCACGACATCGACAACCAGCGACATCGCAAGCGGTCCCTGCGGGCCGGTGTCGATGGTTTTCGGCACGCCGAAATTGCCGACAAAGGCGACGGCATAAAGAAACGTCGCCAAAAAGATTGCATAGGCGATTGCGCCATATAACAGCGCGAGAAGCTTGGTCATCAGACCCTCCATTGTTCGGGAGGGAACCTATGGTCGGGTAGCCCGGCGGGCTATGACTGGAATTCCAGAACGCTTGACCGAAACGCCGGATAGGCGGGGCTTTGCGGCGCGACCTTCCGATTCCCGGCCAGAACGCCGTCGGGATGACAAAGGGTTATACCAACGCGTATCTGCCGTCGTTCAGCGAGACCCGCCCCTCATCCGTCAACTGAATGAGATGCGCGAGCACCGACCGCGAAGCCGCCGGATGCAATCGCTTGTCCACATCCGCATACATCCGCGCCACCATGTCAGGGATCGTGGCGACCCCATCCTTGATGCACGCCAGAATCTGCCGTTCGCGATCCAGCCGGTGATCGAGATAGGCTTCCAGAAACGGCTTGGGATCGCTCACCGGCGCGCCATGCGTCGGATAGAGAATCTCGTCGTCGCGTGCGAGCAGCTTGCGCACGCTCGCCATATATTGCGCCATGTCGCCGTCGGGCGGCGTCACCACCGTTGTCGACCAGCCCATGATGTGATCGCCGGTGAAAAGGGCTTTCTCCTCGCGCAACGCAAAGCACATATGGTTCGATGTGTGCCCCGGCGTGTAGACGCATTCGAAGGTGAAACCATTGCCCTTGATGACGTCGCCATCCTTCACGCGCACATCCGGAACGAACGCCATGTCGCCGCCTTCTTCCACCTTCACACCGTCTTCCGCCTTGCCGGAGCCGTGCGGCCCATATGCGTATGTCTTCGCCCCCGTCCATTCCTTCAACGGCTGGGCTGCGGGCGAATGATCGTTGTGGGTGTGCGTGACGAGAATGTGCGTGACGTTCTTGCCTTCGAGAGCGCGTTTCAAGGCGTCGAGATGTCCGGGAATGATCGGCCCCGGATCGATCACCGCCACATCCGTTTGACCGACGATATAAACGCCGGTGCCCTTGAAGGTGAACGGTCCCGGATTCTGCGCCAGCACGCGGCTCACCAGCGGGCTCAATTTCACGCTCGCTTCGTAAGGTGCTTCCAGAGTGCGGATAAAGGGTATCGCCATCAGTCTTTCTTCCTGTTGCGCAACCGCGCATGACGGCGCAAGGCGTGCGGGCGCGTGCGATGGAGCACGGCGCGCACCTTGTCTGGCGCGCGATGCGTCGCCCAGTCGAGCGTGCGCGAAAGCCAGTCGTTGCGATGCCGGATATATTGCACGAAGCGGCGCGAGCTCTTGGAATGGGTGACGAGAATAGCAAACCCCGCAAGGAATGTGACAAGCCCGACGGGCACGGGAATGGGCAGCGGCGACATTAAAATGCCGCCGACCATCAAAAAAACCGCCAGGATGACCATGCCGATCCGGCGCGTTTCGCTGCGCCGGCCCGCCGGTTTGACGCTCATCGGTTCCGCCCCCTAACGTCAGCTACATAAAGCCATTCACAGCAAAGGGAAACGCCATGAAATTCTACAATTCCATCGGGCCCAATCCACGCGTCGTGCGCATGTTCATGGCTGAAAAGGGCATTGAAATTCCGCGCGAGGAAGTCGATCTCCTGAAAGGCGACAACCGCCGCGAACCCTATTTGTCCAAGAATTCCGCGGGGCAAATGCCCGCGCTCGAACTGGACAGCGGTCATTGCGTGACCGAGATCACGGCGATTTGCGAATATCTGGAAGACATTCATCCCAATCCGCCGCTGATCGGCGCCAATCCCGAACAAAAGGCCGAAACGCGCAAATGGACGCGCCGCATCGACCTCAACATCTGCGAGCCGATGGCGAACGGTTTCCGTTTCAGCCAGGGCCTGCCGCTGTTCAAGGACCGCATCGTCACGGTGCCGGAAGCCGCCGACGGTCTCAAACGCATGGCGCAGGACCGCCTCAAATGGCTCGACGGCGAAATGGCGGGCAAGGACTTCGTCTGCGGCAAGCGTTTCACCCTCGCCGATATCCTGCTCTATGTGTTCCTCGATTTCGGAAACACCGTCGGCCAACCGCTGAACCCGGAATTCAAGAACATCAACGGGTGGTTCAAACGCGTGGCGGAACGGCCTTCGACAAAGGCTTAAAACAAACCCTCCCCTTGAGGGAGGGTCGAACAAATTTCGTAGCGCAGCGGAGAAATTTTTCGGGGAGGGGTCTGCTGCAGCGATGACCCCTCCCCGAAATTGCTTGCGCAATTTTGACCCTCCCTCAAGGGGAGGGTGAAGTTCATCTAGTAAGGCTGTCCGTCGATCGCGCGCACCAATCCCTTGATGTTGCGATAGAGGTACCAGATCGCCAGCGCGAACAGGATCGGAATGCCGACCAGCACGAAGCACAACGGCACGGCCACGATCAGAACGATCAGGCTGATCCAGAAGGTGGAGATCACCGCGTCGAAATGGGTTTCCCAGATCGTGCCGCGGGCATCGCCGCGTTTCACATAAGCCAGGATCACCGCCACAATGGCCGCGGTGTGCATGCTGACGAACGACGCCAGCATCAGCGCATAGACGATGATCGCCATGGTGCGCAGCGACTCGTGATCGGGCACCGGGCGAGGCGGGTAGGCGTGTGCGGTGTCGGCCATCTAAACGATCCCCAGAACCATACCGTCTAAACGTAGGGGTCTTTGGCGGGGTTTCAACGCTGTCATGGAACCGCCAGGACCGGGCAAAGAAAAAAGGCGGCGGAGTTTCCTCCGCCGCCCCGTTCGGTTTTTCACCACTTTTCTTCTGCGCAACTTTCCGCGGGGCAACCGGTATCCACTTGCTCCGCCCGTTGCGCCGAAGATCAGAGGGCCTTCAGGTTGGCTGCCTTGCTGCCGCGCGCATCCGGTTGGATGTCGAACTGCACGCGCTGGCCCTCATTGAGGGTGCGCAGGCCGGCCGCCTGGACGGCGGAGACATGGACGAACACGTCCTTGCCGCCTTCTTCCGGGGCGATAAAGCCGAAGCCCTTGGTGGTGTTGAAAAACTTCACTGTTCCGATGGCCATTTCTAGTCCTTCAAGCATCGGGTTCCGTCCCTGCGACATGCCGGGCCGGACGCTGTAGGTGGCGTTGAGGAAGAAGTGGCTGTCTCGTCCAGGCGCACACTTAAGGCGATATGGAGTAGTAACAGGTGCGCTTTCATCCGACGGACGCCGCCGCGTGCCCGCCATATAGGGCTTTGCCACCGAAAACACAATTGGCCGTAGGGGGAACCCCTTACGCGAGGGAACCGCCCTTAGGCCGAAACCTTGGCTTTTTTGGCCTTGGGCTTGGCCTTTGGCTTGGGCGGATTGGCGGCCGCCTGGCGGTCGGCCTCAGCCTTGTCTTCCGCCTCCTTGGCCAGCCGCAGCGCCTTCAGCTTGGCGGTGCGGGCGGCCAGCGCCGCGCGCTCCTTCTCAATCTCCTGCTTGACCAGCGCGTCGCGCTGTTCGGAGGCCGTGAAATGGTTCTGCGCCTTGCGCCGTGGATCGTCATTCTGGTTTGCCATAGGGCAACTGTAACATGCCCCGGCCCGCAAAGGGGGCGTCTGCCGTAAATATTACTGCGCCACTAATAGGACCAAATCCTTAGGTTTCGGCCGTGCCACAGGGGCTTCCCGGTGCTAGGACGGCGACCGGCGACAGAAGAAAGAAAAGGGCGCGCGATGAGCATCACCATCTACCACAATCCCAATTGCGGCACGTCGCGAAACACGCTGGCGCTGATCCGCCAGAGCGGCCAGGAACCGAAGATCGTCGAATATCTGAAGACGCCACTGACCAACGCGCAGCTCAAGGCGCTGGTGAAGAAAGCGAATGTGCCCGTGCGGGAAATCGTGCGCGCGAAGGAAAGCCTGTACGACGAACTGAATCTCGAGAACGCGAACGACGAAAAGCTCTACGACGCGATGGCCCAGCACCCGATTCTGCTGAACCGCCCGATCGTCGAAACGAAAACCAAAGCCAAACTCTGCCGCCCGGCGGAGACGGTCAAGGAACTGCTTTAATCCGCGCGCGTGTGGAACGCGTTCCAGATCCAGGCGCCGATGGTGCCGGCGACAAGGCCGACGAAGAACACGAACGCCACCAGAATTCCGGCACGCCCGATATCGAACGGTTCGACATGATAGACGGGCGAAATGAAATGCGCCCAAAACACGAAGTCCACCACCGCCTGCGCAAAGCCGCTTGCCACCAGCGCCGACCAGCAGGCGTGCCAGAGCGCAAGGAAAAAGCCGAACCACAGTCCGGCCCGATACGGATTGACCATCGAAATCCCCTGTTGGAATCGGCAAAGCCTAACGCCGCCCGGGGCCGGCCGGTTTGCGGCAGATCAACGATTGCGCTGGTCTTGTGAAAGCGCCTTTTTGGGATCACGCTTCCCGGGTTGTTCACAACAACGGGGAGGATTTCATGAAGCGTTTCATTCTCGCGGGTGCTGTGCTCGCGCTTGTTGCATGCAACGGCGCCTATGCGTCCGACGAAGACGATGTGACGGCAGCAATCACTGCATTCATCAACGCCGTGAACACAGGCGATTTCAAGGCCGCCGCCGCGACGCATGTGGCCGCTCCTTCGATCATCGACGAATTCCCGCCGCACCATTGGCAGGGCCCGACCGCGTTCAACGATTGGCTCGCCGATTTCGGCAAGGACTCGGCGGCGCGCAAAGTCACCGACAGCAAGCTCAAGCCGCACAGCGCCAAACGGCTGATCGTGGAAGGCGACCACGCCTATGTGGTGATGCCGACCGACTACACGTTCAAGCAGAACGGCAAGACCATGGCCGAATACGGCACCATCACCTACGCCCTCGACAAAACAACAACCGGCTGGCGCATCGCCGCGTGGGCCTTCAGTTGGTGAGATAATCCACTTACCTCCCCCCTTGTGGGGAGGTCGAATAAATCTGAGCGCAGCGAAGATTTATTCGGGTGGGGGACGGTGCTGCAATTCGGCCCCCCACCCGGATCGCTTCGCTCTCCGACCTCCCCACAAGGGGGAGGTAAGATCCAGCCACAAAAAACCCCGGCGCTCGCAAAAGCGCCGGGGTTTTTCTTTACGCACTCAATCGCAAATGTCGTGATAGGCGCGCGGCCCACCGTGACGGTCCCAATAATCCGGGCCGTAATCGCATTCGCGGCGATCGCGATAGCGGTCGCGATCGTAATAACCGTCGTCGCGCGGCGTGGTCGCCGCACCGGCCACCGCACCGACACCGGCGCCGATGGCAGCACCCGTGGCGGGCGTTCCTGTCGCCGCGCCGATGATTGCGCCCGTACCGGCGCCCAGCGCCGCACCCGAAACCGCGCGATCGCCCGGAGTGGATCCGCACGCAGCCAAACCAAGCGTTGCGGCCACAACCGCACCCGCCGCAAGCATGTTGAACTTCATGACCGGCTCCTGTTTTGCAAATGGTCGCACAGGAAACGGCGACGGCTGACAAGGGTTCCCCGACCATGAAATCGGGCAACATTGCGGCACGCGGGAAATCTTCCACCCACATGAGCACGCAAGGCCAGATGAACACCAACGGCCCCAACGCAACGGATCGCTCTCACGGAAAAAACCGCGCCTGCGACCGCCATCAAATGCATTCCGGCACATCGACCACCGGCACCACCGGCATGAACTGCCCCACGAACCACACGCCGGGCACCACCCCCGACACGATGAACAACTCATCGTCCGGCACGATGGACACAACGCCCGACACCGGCACAACAACCCCGCAATAACAATCCATACGTACTTCCCCCTCTCCCCCTCAGGGGGAGAGGGCCGGGGTGAGGGGGAGATGTCGCCGCAAACGAAAGCTTTTTGAATAGCCACGAGCCCCCCACCAACTCCCGCCCGCGAAGCGGGCAAACAATCCGCCACCGCACGCGGAGACGCGGAGAACGCGGAGAAAAACACCAACGCAAACTCCGCGCCCCTCCGCGCCTCCGCGTGCCAATCCGAACCTACCCGCTAATTCTCCACCGAGATCACCTCGATCTCCCCCAGCGGCTTCTCCGCCTCGACAATATCGCCCGCGCGCGCCCCGATCAGCGCGGCTGCCAGCGGAGAGCGAAAACTGATGAGCCCCTTCGCCGGATCGGCTTCATCGACGCCCACAATCCGAAACGATTGCACGCGCCGCCCGTTCGGCAGGGAGCGCTCGACGGAGACCTTCGACCCAAACGCCACCGTCCCATCGGAAGGCGCCGCCACAATCTCCGCGCTCGCCTTCTTCAAAGCCCAATAGCGCAAATCCCGCTCCAGCGTTTCGCGCAACAACACATTGGTCTCGGATTTGAGCGCGCCCTCGATCCGCGCCACATGCCCCAAAATCTGCTCGAACCCGGCTTGCGTCACCAGATTAGGCCCATCCTCCACCATCCGCTCAGGCGGCGGAGCGGAAGAGGCAGTTTCTTTTACGAAGGCGCGGGACATGAGCGGACTGAAGCAAGCATTATGAATATGAGTCTATCACAATAGTAGATCCACAGTATCGTATTGCGGTGCTTAAGGATTTTCCTTCGTTCGACTGAGAAACTGCTTCGTTTACCTCGGGCGGCTAAATACTCCCAGGGACCTTGACTTGGACAGGGACGAACCCCATTCTCCGAATGCTTCCGGATGGAAGCTGGAAAAAGGCCGTGAACGGCTTTGGATATAGTCTTGCTACCGGACGGTGGCTATCCCAATCGCAGGCGAAACCCTCGATTGTGGTATGCTCATCTAACAAGTGGGATCATTTCCAGAGCGGTTCCTTACTAAAGGAAACCGAAATGAACCCCGATAAAGTGCTCGTTAGATACGATCAATTTGCAGAACAAGTTGAAGGACCCGTTCGGCGCATAATAGGGTTTGTGCGCGCGAAAAACATGCTTACGTTGTTTGACGCTGCGGATCTTGAAGCGAATCCTCGTTCTGCGAAATCAGGCCCGGTGACAGATGCTATAATAGACAGCATCGTTGATACCCCGCATTTTTTTCCGTTTAAAACTAAAGGCGTTCTTGTTGGGTCGTCAGACTATGACGCGCTTGACAGACGACGGTTCGAGTTGCGTTTCCAAAATCCGCGCGTAGAGGGGATTTTGGATGGCGGTCATAACATGCTCGCCATTGGAACGCATATCCTCATGCTGGCTACCGGTGACAAAAAGTTGGCTCGTCGCCTAAAGAGATGGGAAGATTTCAAAGATGCGTGGGTCGAGCATAGAGATGCCATCGAGAAACTGAAGAAGGAGCAATCAGAGGATGCGGAACAAGAGGCTCCGCTCGATTTTCTCGTTCCAATAGAAATACTGGTCCCTTCTGATGTGGAAAATGAAGAGATAGTCGAGGAGTTTAGCAGCTCTCTTCTTGAGATTTGCGCAGCGCGCAATAACAATGTCGAGCTTCGACTCGAGACTAAGGCTAATCAGAAAGGGTTTTACGAACAACTTCGAAAAAGTCTCCCGAAAGAAATGGCATCTCGCGTAGAATGGAAGACAAATGACGGTGGCGAAATCAAGGTTCGTGACCTGATTGCTTTGGCGTGGATTCCACTTTCAGTAATCGATCTTCCTGAGCCTTTGTCACACATCCACGTGGTGCCCCAAAATATCTATCGAAATAAGGGCGAGTGCGTGAAGCTGTTCGACGAAGTGATGAGCCATGAAAGTGTTTCTAAGCCGACCGGCGGTGAATACACGCATGAACTTCACAATCCCGCAGTTGCTAGTGCTCTTAAACTCGCGGGTGAGCTACCTAAGCTGTATGACAAAATTTATCGAGATTTCCCGACTGCCTACAACGGTGAACGAGACGGCCGATTTGGCGGGTTGTCGGTGGTCAAGATGGCGAGGAATATGCGTTCGAAGCCGTTGACACATTTTACTCAAGAAGACGTGGAATACGCATATCCCGACGGCCTCATAATGCCGCTGGTATATGGGTTGAGGACCTTAATGATAACCGATGCAATGGGATTAGTTCATTGGTCCGAAGACCCGGAGGATTTCCTTGATATGCATCTTGATGCGATCGTCAAAAAGTATCGTGTTATTCTCGATGCATTCCGAGCTGATCCGCAGAAAGTCGGCAAAAACGAGGGGTCATATGACCTCGTAGTTGACGCGTTTGAGACTGAGCTCCTCAAACGCCATTCGCATTAATGGAGGAGTTGATGACAAATCGCGCACCTTCCAGCGGGATATCATTAAGCGACTCTGATGCTGCCATTGTTAAAGGTATGTTGGCGCGAGGAGATCGACAGCATGACATTGCAGCATGGTTCGGCGTCAATGGCGGTCGTGTCGGCGAGATTGCAGCAGGCATGAAATTTCGGAACGTGCCTCCGGCACCTACTCAGTTACTACCCCCGGCAGGACCATATCTGTCTGGGCGAGCAACAGCTGTTCTTATTGGCGCGCTTCAAAAAGCGAAGGGAGCGCTGGACGCTGCCGAAGATTATATCCGAGCACTTCCACCAAATTGATTGAACTCAAATAACTTCGCGCCCAATTATTTGGGCGTGAGGTTATTTGTCGCCGCTCATAAAAGATTACCTACTCCTACTCCCAAACGTCTTAGGCCGCCCCGGCCTGTCCCCCACCTTGCGCTTCACATAACCCCCGCTCGCCCCACGCGCCTGTTTCGCCCCGCCCGCCGCAATCGCTGCGTCCGCCGCGTCATCCACCGCGCCCTGGCGCGCGAACGGGTCGTCGGCGATTTTTAGTTCTACCGCCGTCAGCCGCTTGATCTCGTCTCTCAGCCGGGCGGCGGTTTCGAAGTTGAGGTCGGCGGCGGCCTCGCGCATCTGTTTTTCCAGATCGGCGATGTGGGCGCGGATGTTGTGGCCGATGAATTCCTTGCCGTCTTCGGAAAGGCCGGTGTCCACCATCACATGGTCGCGCTCGTACATGCTGCCCATGATGTCGGAGATGTTCTTCTTCACGCTGGCAGGCGTGATGCCGTGGGCCTTGTTGTACGCCTGCTGCTTCTCGCGCCTGCGGTTCGTTTCCGCCATGGCGCGTTCCATCGAGCCGGTGATGCGGTCGGCATAAAGGATCACCTTGCCGTCCACATTGCGCGCCGCGCGCCCGATGGTCTGGATCAGGCTCGTTTCGCTGCGCAGGAAGCCTTCCTTGTCGGCGTCCAAAATGGCCACCAGCGCGCATTCCGGAATGTCGAGCCCCTCGCGCAGCAGGTTGATCCCGATCAGCACGTCGAATGCGCCCAGCCGCAAATCGCGGATGATCTCGATGCGCTCCAAGGTTTCCACGTCGCTGTGCATATAGCGCACGCGGATGCCCTGTTCGTGCATATATTCGGTCAGGTCTTCCGCCATCTTCTTGGTCAGCGTCGTGACCAGCGCGCGATAGCCGCGCTTGGCGATGTCGCGGCATTCCGCGATCAGATCGTCCACCTGGCTTTCGACAGGGCGAATTTCCACCGGCGGATCGATCAGCCCCGTGGGCCGGATCACCTGTTCGGCGAACACGCCGCCCGTGCGTTCCATCTCCCAATCGCCGGGCGTGGCGGAAACATAGATCGTCTGCGGCCGCATCAAATCCCATTCCTCGAATTTGAGCGGCCGGTTGTCGATGCACGACGGCAGGCGGAATCCATATTCGGCAAGCGTGGCCTTGCGGCGATAGTCGCCGCGATACATGCCGCCGATCTGCGGAATGGTGACATGGCTTTCGTCGACGAACACCAACGCCTCGTCCGGCAGATATTCGAACATCGTCGGCGGCGGCTCGCCGGGTTTGCGCCCCGTCAGCCAGCGCGAATAATTCTCGATGCCCGCGCAAGAACCCGTGGCCTCGATCATCTCCATGTCGAATTGCGTGCGCTGCTCCAGTCGCTGCGCTTCCAGAAGCTTGCCGTTCTTGCGGAAATCCTCCAGCCGCGAAATCAATTCCGCCTTGATGCCCTTCAGCGCCTGCTGCAGCGTCGGTCGCGGCGTGACATAGTGCGAATTCGCATACACCTTCACCTGATCCAGCTTGCCCGACGATTTGCCCGTCAACGGATCGAACTCCGAAATGCTGTCGATCTCGTCGCCGAACAATTCGATGCGCCAGGCGCGATCTTCATAATGCGCCGGAAACAGGTCGATGGTGTCGCCGCGCACGCGAAAAGAGCCGCGCACGAAATTGTCGTCGTTGCGCCGGTATTGCAGTGCGGAGAGTTGCCGCATCAAATCCGTGCGGTCCACCCGCCCGCCAACGGCCAGCGTCACCGCCGTCCCCGAATAGGTCTCCACCGAGCCGATACCGTAGATGCACGAAACCGACGCCACGATGATCACGTCGTCGCGTTCCAGAATCGCGCGCGTGGCTGCGTGGCGCATCCGGTCGATCTCTTCGTTGATGGAAGAATCCTTCTCGATATAGGTGTCGGTGCGCGGGATATAGGCTTCGGGCTGGTAATAGTCGTAATAGGAAACGAAATATTCCACCGCGTTTTCGGGGAAGAACGATTTCATCTCCGCATAAAGCTGTGCGGCAAGCGTCTTGTTCGGCGCCAGAATAAGCGCGGGCCGTTGCACCGTCTCGATGACCTTCGCCATGGTGAAGGTCTTGCCCGATCCGGTCACGCCCAAAAGAACCTGATCGCGCTCGTTCGCGTTCGCCGCGGTCACAAGTTCCTTGATCGCCGTCGGCTGATCGCCCGCGGGCTCGTATTCGCTGACCAGCTTGAACCGTTTGCCGCCTTCCGATTTCGCGGGCCGTTGCGGGCGATGCGGAACAAATCCCGCAATCTCCGCCCCCGTCGCGCCATGCAGCGGCAGGTTTCCAATGGGCGGCGCGGGATCGTAAGCGGTTCCCGCAGCCGGAATCGGAACCGCCGCAACTGCCGCCTCGAACTTTTTCGCGGCCTCCGAAAAGCCCGCGCCTTTGCGGCCCGACCGCCGCGGTACCTGTCCGTTATTGTGTGCCATGGGCCGAATATAGGGCTTACCTCACGCTTCGTCATCGCCCGCCTTTTGTGCGGGCGACCCAATTTCCTTTTTTCAAGAAGAAAATGGGTCCCCCGGATGAACCGGGGGATGACGTCGGTGAGGGAAGATCACGCCGCTTCCGCCCCGAATGCGAAGTCCGGATAATAAGTGCCCATCATCCGGTCCACATAATCCAGCAGATTGTCGTGGCTCTCCGCCCGCTTGCGCAACGCGCCGGTGAAGAACGGCGTCAGCACCGCAGCACTGAAGGCAAACGCGGTGGCGTCCGCTCCGCAGGGCGTATCGCCGAACAGATATTGCTTGTCGCCCAGCAGCGCCGAAAGCGCGTTCAGCGAACACCCGCCCAGATACAACACTTCCTCATGCCGGTGACGGCCAAGCCCGTGACCATGCAGATTCGCCTTCACCTGATTGCGCGCCGCCTCGCGAACATGTGGCGGCTCCTGATCGAAGAAATGCGACGGACCTTTGTGAAAGTTCTCGTCGTCCATCCAGCGTTCGTGAACGATCGCGAAATAGAGATGGTCTTCCAGCATCCGCTCGATGGCCCAGGCCTGCGCGCGCTGTTCGGAGGAAAGCCCGCGGGCGAAATCGAATTTGTGTTCGCGTTCGATATAGGCGCGGATGAAAGTGGAATCGCCCAGCCGGTGCGCGCCCACCTGAATGAACGGAATCTTGCCCTTGGGCGCCTCGCGCGGGCGGCTGCGCACGAATTTGTACGGCACACCCGCCATCTTGAGCTGCACTTCGCTCTTCATCACGAACGGGCTTGCGTCCGGCAGGCCGAAAGCCGGGCCTGAGCCGTGAAATGTCATCATCATGGGTCCCTCCATCTGAGGGCATTGTCATACTGCCACGCTACTGACAGCATGGTGTCAGTAGCCTGTCATCATGGTCCTGCCGCATGAGACGTGCCGACCGCCTGTTCCGCATCATCCAGATCCTGCGCCGCAGGCGCCGCCCGATCACCGCACAGGAAATCGCCGAGGAAATGGAAACCTCGGTGCGCACCATCTATCGCGACATCGCGCAGTTGATGGCCGACCGCGTGCCGATTCGCGGCGAAGCGGGCATGGGTTATGTGCTGGAAGGCGGTTTCGACATGCCGCCGCTCATGCTCACCGCCAACGAAATCGAAGCGGCGATGCTGGGCGCGCAATGGGTGATGACCAATGCCGACATATCGCTCGGCGATGCCGCGCGCGATCTGGTGGCGAAAATCGGCCAGGTCATTCCCGAACACTTACGCCCGCTGTTGGGCGAACCCGCATCGACAACGCCGCCGCGCCAAAGCGTGGCCGATGCCATCGACATGGCGCGGTTGCGCACCGCCATTCGCGCCGAAGGAAAGATCGCGCTCGATTATCGCGACGAAACCGGCGTCGCCACGCAGCGCGTGATCTGGCCCATCGCGGTCGCCTATTTCGAAACCGTGCGGGTGATCGTCGCCTGGTGCGAATTGCGCAAAGGCTTCCGCCATTTTCGCACCGACCGCATCGCTGCCGCCGAATTTCTCGACGAGCATTACCCGCAGTCGCGCGCCCGCCTGCGCGCCGCCTGGCAGAGGGAGCGCGAGGCCAACCGCCGCCCGCCGCAGGATGCCTGACCAAGAATACTGACAGTTGTGTCAGTGGAGGCGTAAGTCCCCGCCGGACAAACGACACATATCCGATCGCCGAAAAGACATCGCAGCAAAAAGAGACTTGCCGAAAACGCTGCTTTATTGTTGATGACGCCGGCAACAAACCGCGCGTTATCCTTTGCACACGCTTCGACTTGCGGTACAGCGGACGAATTCTGTAGCTATCCTTGATTGAGTTGGCGGGGCGTCATGGTAGGCAACAAAATGATCTTCGGCAGGCCGATGCACGAGCCCTCGCCGGAGTTCGACTATCCGACCGTCTTCAAGGACGCCCCCGACCTGCCGGCGGCCCGCGAACTTCTGGAAATCTGGCGGGAGTATGAAGCCGCAGGCGGCATGCAGATGGGACGCGATATTCCCTCGCGGCGGCTGGCCAAATTCCTCGCCAACATCATCATCGTGGAACCGGTCGGCGATTGGGAGGATTCGCGCGTGCGCCTGGCGGGGCAGGTGCTGATGCTGCGCTTCGGCAGGGATGTGACGGGCCTGCTCGGCTCGGACGTGTTCAGCGACAATCCCAGAGGTCACCGCGCGCTGTGCGATATCTCGCGCGAATCCGTCAAAGCCCGCAAACCCTATTTCGTGGATTCCAAAGTGATGCGCGGCGGCGAAGAATTGATGCGCGTGGAATCCCTCAACGCCCCGATCATCGGCCCCAACGGCGAGCCGGGCTGGATGTTGGGCGCCTTGTTCCTGTTCGACCAGAAATAGCGGCGGAAATCCGGCTTGAATGCCGGTATCTTTTAGCCAATTCGCAACCACTTGGGGTTGAGAATTGCCCCCGGTTGTCCTTCCGGGGTTGTGATCATTTTCATCGCGGCACCAAGCGGCACAAGACGTCTGTGGCACGCAAAGAAGCGTGCGCGCGCCATCGCATTCGTGTTCGTTGCGGTGCAGTTGTTGGTCGTGCTGTTCGGCGTGCTGGGTCTCGAAGGCATCAACATTCTTCGATCCTATGCCGCCGGTGAAGCGCACTGGTCCAAAGGACAGAAGGAGGCGGTCTTTGCGCTGCATCGTTATGCGCGCTCGCGCGATCCCGCCGACTACGCGCAATTCGAACACGGCATGCTCGCCATCGAAGGCGACCGCGTCGCGCGCGAAACATTGGAGCACGTCAGGGGCTTCGGCACACGCGACGAACGCGCACGCGCCGCGCAAGGTTTCGTCCTTGCCGGCAACGATGTGGAAGATGCCGAAGGTCTTGTCTGGGGCTTCCTGCTGTTCCACCGCTGGCCGACCTTCAAGGCCGCGGTCAGCGAATGGGCGCAAGGCGACACATGGGCGGCCCAGTTGCGCGCCACCGGCCGCCGCATGCACGCGGCAGCCGCACACGGGGCCACGCCCGAACAGTTGAAAGCCGATCTTGCGCAAGTGAAAGCGCTCGACGCCCATCTGTCCCGCAATGCGGCCGTCTACGCCAAGCACATGGCGGAGGCCTCGCGTATCGCCAAAGAGCTGATGATGGCGTTGTTTGTCTTTTTCAGCGGCCTTGCCTGCGCCATCGGTGTGTTGCTGATCCGGCGCATCACCTCTGCGGGCGGACGCGCCGAAGCGCGCGCCATCGAAAGCGAAGAACGCGTGCGCGATTTCGCCGAGCTTGCGTCGGATTGGTTCTGCGAACTCGACAAGGATCTGCGCGTAAAGCTGATCGCCTCGCGTCTTACCGGCGATGTCGGGCGCGACCGCGTCATCGGCGAAGAATGGATCGAAGCAGGCCGCGCCGAAGGCTTCCGTCCGCTGATCGAAGGCGAGCACGCTCAGGCGCTCGCCGCACGCCAGGCTTTCCGCGGTCACCGCTTCAGCCAGACATTGCCGGATGGGCGCGAACTTCATTGGTCGGTTTCCGGCAAACCGCTGTTCGCGCCCGACGGCACGTTCGCCGGTTTCCGCGTCACCGGCACCGAGATCGGCGACATGGTGCGCGCGCAGGAAGAATTGGTGCGCGCCCGCGACGAGGCGATGCGCGCCAACAAGGCGAAATCGGCGTTCCTCGCCAATATGAGCCACGAATTGCGCACGCCGCTGAACGCCATTCTCGGCTTCTCCACCTTCATCGAGCATCAGGCATTGGGCGAGATCGCCAACAAGCGTTATGTCGAATATGCAGGTGACATCCGCGAATCCGGCGAACATCTGCTGGAAATCATCAACGACCTGCTCGAACATTCCCGCATCGAAGCCGGCAAGATCGAACTGCGCGAGGAACGCTTCGACATCGGCTTGGCCTGCGAGCAGGCGCGCATGTTCTGCGAACCCCGCGCCGAAAAGGCGGGCATTCGTTTGCGCACGCTCATCGCGCCGGACTTACCGCCGATCTACGGCGACGAGTTGCGCCTGCGCCAGGTGTTGGTCAATCTGGTCTCCAACGCCGTCAAATTCACGCCCAACGGCAGCGTGGACATCGTGGCGCGCGTCGATGGCGCAGGCGCGCTCCGCCTCGACGTGCGCGACACCGGCATCGGCATGGATGCCGCCGGCATCGAACAGGCGCTCAAACCCTTCGGCCAGGTCGACAACGGCCTCAGCCGCAAATTCGAAGGCACAGGTCTCGGATTGCCGCTCGCCAAATCGCTGGTCGAACTCCACGGCGGCACGCTCAGCATCGTCAGCGAGCAGGGCGTGGGAACCGTGGTAAGCGTTGTACTCCCCGCATGGAGGGTAGGCGGAAACGCCAACGTGCAGGCCGCGGAATAGGCCGCTTGCGGCGTCATATCATTCCTGATATATATCAAAAATGAGTTGGACGGTCGGATTCGTCAACGCAACCGCCGCGATCGATCTCGCGCTGGCGCGATTGAAGGAGATGAAACCATGAGAAGCTTCGAAGCATTCAAGAAAAAGGCGCTGAAAAAGCCCGCGGTCAAGAAGCATTACGATGCCCTCGAAGCCGAATTCGCGCTCGCTCGCGAACTCATCGGCGCGCGCACGAAAGCAAAGCTCTCGCAGCAGGAGGTCGCCCGCCGCATGGGAACCTCCCAATCCGCCGTTGCCCGCATGGAAAGCGGCCGGACGCTGCCCTCCACTTCGTCACTGGCGAAATACGCCAAAGCTGTCGGACGTGAGCTGAGGATCGCACTTCGCTGATCAGTCGTGCATACTCTCGCGATGATCGAAGCCATTTGCCATTGCGGCGCCGTCCGTTTGCAGGTTGAAACCGCGCCGGACACCGTTACCGAGTGCAACTGTTCCATCTGCAGCCGCACGGGCGGTTTGTGGGCGTATTACAAGCCGTCCGACGTCCGCGTCGAAGGCGAGACGGACGTTTACATCTGGGGCGACAAATCCTTGCGCCTGCATCGCTGCAAGATTTGCGGCAACGTCAGCCACTGGTCGCCCATCGATCCCGCGCTGGAGCGCATGGGCGTGAACACGCGTCTGATGCCGCGCGAAATCTGGACCGCCGCCCGCGTGCGCAAGTTCGACGGCGCCGACACCTGGGAAGAAATCGGCTAAGACGTCACCCAAATTGTCATCCCCGGCGAGCGTAGCGCAGCGAAGCGAGGGAAGGGGACCCAGCTATAGACACCGCCTCGGTGTCAGCCACTGGATCCCCCTTCCCTCGGCTCGCGCTCGCGCGCGAACCTCGCCGGGGATGACAATTTGGGTGGCGTCGTGTATCCCCCGCCGCCTTATGAGCCACGCCCACACCCCCGCAACCGAAGCCGCCAAGCGGCGCACCTTCGCCATCATCTCACATCCGGACGCGGGCAAAACCACGCTGACCGAACATCTGCTGCTGCTCGGCGGCGCGATCCGGGCGGCGGGTGCGGTGAAGGCGCGCGGCGAGGCGCGGCGCGCGCGGTCGGACTGGATGAAGATCGAACAGGAACGCGGCATCTCGGTCACGTCGGCCGTGATGACGTTCGAATATGGCGGCGCGATCTTCAACCTGCTCGACACGCCGGGCCACGAAGACTTCTCCGAGGATACCTACCGCACACTCACCGCCGCCGACAGCGCGGTGATGGTGATCGACGCCGCCAAAGGCATCGAAGCGCAAACCCGCAAGCTGTTCGAAGTCTGCCGCCTGCGCGACATTCCCATCGTCACCTTCGTCAACAAGATGGACCGCGAAGCGCGCGACACGTTCGAACTGCTCGACGAAATCGCCGATCAGCTCCAGCTCGAATGCGCGCCGATGGTCTGGCCCGCTGGCATGGGCCTGAACTTCAAAGGCGTGCTCGATCTCTATTCCGAACAGTTTTCGGTGTTCGGCAAGGACGAACGTATCGGCGCCAATGCTCTGAAAGAGCATTTGCCGGAAGACGTCTACAACAAGCTCGAAGAAGAAGCCGAACTCGCGCAGGCCGGTCTCGCTCATTTCGATGCGCGCGCCTATCGCGAAGGTCATCTGACGCCGGTGTTCTTCGGCTCCGCGCTGAAGAATTTCGGCGTCAAGGAACTGATCTCCATGCTCGCCGAACACGCGCCCAGCCCACGCGCGCAAGCCGCAAAGGGCAGGGTGGTTCACCCAGAAGAGAAGGAAGTCACCGGCTTCGTGTTCAAGGTTCAGGCGAACATGGACCCAAACCATCGCGACCGCGTGGCGTTCCTGCGTCTGTGCTCCGGCGAGTTCAAGCGCGGCATGAAGTTGAAACAATCCGGCACCGGCAAGCAGATCGGCATCCACAATCCGATCCTGTTCTTCGCGCAGGAACGCGAAACGGTGGACGAAGCCTGGCCGGGCGACATCATCGGCATTCCAAACCATGGGGTCTTGCGTGTTGGCGACACGCTGTCGGAAAGCGGCAATACGGTTTTCACCGGCATCCCCAATTTCGCGCCGGAAATTCTAAGCCGCGTGAAGCTCGCCGATCCGATGAAGCAGAAACATCTCACCCGCGCGCTCGAAAGCCTGGCGGAAGAAGGCGTTACGCAGGTCTTCAAGCCCATGCTCGGCGCCAACTGGATCGTCGGCGTGGTCGGCGCGCTGCAGCTCGACGTGCTCAAATCCCGTCTGCGCGCCGAATATGGCCTCGACGCCGATCTGGAATCCTCACCCTACGACACCGCCCGCTGGATCAGCGGCGAAGACGCCGAACTGGAAAAATTCTTCGCCGCCTACCGAAACCAGATGGCGACAGATCGCGACGGCGCGCCGGTGTTCCTCGCCAAAAGCGCCTGGGAAATGGGCTATGTCAGCGAGCGCTATCCCAACATCCGCTTCGCCAAGACGCGCGAACGGTCGGACGTGCACGCCGAAGGATGATCGGCTTCCGCTTTACGGCGCTGCAGTCGGCGCATCCTTCACCGGAACGGGATTGAGCGACCACACGAAAACAGGGGAGATCACCGTTTTGATCGGCTTGCCGTCGCGTTCGGCGGGCTTCAGATGCCACGTCTTCACGATGTCCATCGACGCCTGTTCGAGGTCGGGAGCGACACCTGCATGGGTGGGGCGGATCTTGGTGATCTTTCCGTCTTCGTCCACCACCACCATGAATCCGATGACCGCTTCTTCCTTTTGCGCCAATGCAGCCGCGGGATAGTCTTTCGGACCCATCACCACGACAAGGAACGGATCTTCCGGCTTGATCGTGATGGAGTGGTCGGAAGGCTGCATCTTGAAATTCACCCTGACCTCAAGCCGCACGGCCATCGGCTTACCGTCCTTCATCGCAGGCTTGTAGAGCCATTCGCGCATCACCGTTTCGGCGGCGGCCTGATCCAGCCGCGGAAATCCGCTCGATTTCACGACCTGGGCATCGGTAGCGTGCCCGTCTTCGGTGACCAGTATCTTCAGGATCACCGAACCTTCTTCGTGCTGTGCGCGCGAGATCGCCGGATAGTCTTCCGCCGTTATGATGTGTTCATTGGCGGGCACTGGAGCGGAGATGCCGTTGACGACCACGGGCTTCGCGTCCTCGGCCTGCGCCGGAAGGCAAAGCAGCAACATGGCGGCAACAGTTGCAACGGCCAAACGTGCCATGTCATGTGCTCCTAGCGATAGACGATCTGCTTGCGCAACGCCGCGATCATTTTTGCAAGCTGCGGACGAATGCTGTTGTAGTAGTCCGCGCTGCACACCGGTCCCGGATGATCGAGAACCAGCTTGACGTGCTGCGTCAGCGAAGACGACGAAAGCGCTACATAGCCGATCTGCAGCCGGACTTCCGGCGCCTTGAAATCGCCCGCCTTGGGAACGGAAATGATTTTCGTTCCCTTCGGCAGCGTCACCGTCACGGTCTCTTCCGCCGTCAGCGACGGGCAGACCCAGCTCTGGCTGCGCGAAGCCGGCAGGTCGCCTCCGATCATGTAGGTGAAGAAGAACGGCTTGTAGGCGAGCGCTTCCGTCAGCGCCGCGGGGCCGGGGAATTGCGCTGCATCGTTCACGCGATAGGTGCCGGAATAGGCGTAATCCTCCGACAGCGCGTTCACATCCCCGCGTTCCAGCGTACCGCTTGCGCCGGGGCCGAGAAAGCTGCGGAAATAGTTGTCGTCGCCATCGGGCGGTATCGCGCTCATCGTTCCGCGCATGGCGATGCTTGCCGAGCCGGAGGCGCGAACGGCCGAATGCCCCTTCATGCTGCCGTCGGCGGTATAGGCGACCGTCGCAATCGATGCCATGCGATAGTTGTTTGCCGTCACCGCGGGCGTCGTCGCCTGTTCGCCGCTCGCCACCAGGATCACGGGCTTGCCCGCGTCCGATGTGGGCAGCACGCCGAAGGGTGCGAATTGCGCGGTCGAATCCGCAAATAGTTTGAATTCCGGAATATAGGTGATGAGGTGATCGAACACGAATGCGGATGCCGCACTCGGCAGCCGGTAGGTGTTGTTCGTGTCGATGAGGACGGGCGAACTGTCGATGCCTTTGGCCTTCAGCAGCGCCTCCAGCAGCATGACGTGATCCTTGCAGTCGCCGTATTTGTGCGCGAGCACTTCGCCCGCCTCATGCGGCGTGAAACCGCCCGCGCCCAGCACCAGCGAGACGTACGCGATGTGCTGCGACACCCAGTCGTACAGTACGCGCGCCTGCGCGCGGCGGCCGGAAACGTCTTTGGTCAGCGTGTCCGCCAATGTCTGTATCTCCGGGGTGACATTGGCCTTGCCGTCCATCACCGCGCGATAAGTCGCGGCCACCGCCTTGAAATCGGGAAACGACCCGATGGCAAGATGCGGTCCTTCGTCGGCTTCGTCGACGGCGCCTTCTTCTTCGCGTTGCGCGACATCGTTATGGAACGTCCACTCCCAATAGATTTGTCCGCCTGCTACTTCGCGTTTGCCGCCTTCCAGTCCGGCCACATCGATCTGCAGTGGAAATCCGTCGGGCGCGGTGAGCGTCACGCGCACGTCATGGGCTACCGTCAACCGCGAGTAATTGAAACTGGTGGCGAACTGGTTGGGGAACCACGGGATGTTCTGCTTGAAATAGGTTTCGATCACCACCTGGTCGCCGACTTCAACATTGGAAAAGACAACCGTGATGGTACGCACGTCCGAGAAACCGGGCCTGCTCGTCGAACCTTGTCCGTAAAGGATCGCTCCGCGCGCGACCGGGATTTGCGTGCCATCCGGTTTCTGGGTGTAGGCCTTGCCTATTGCCATAATCTGGTAGTTGGCGGTGTAGGAGAATTCGAATTGCCTGAGCGCGTCGCGGCCCTGTTCGGTCAACACCTTGTAGGCGACGTTGCTGATCTCGATGTAACCGGCATTGGCTTGCACAGCGACGTCGATATGCTTGCGCACGATTTCGAAACCCGGCATGGCGGGCTTGGGCGGTTCGCTCGCATGCGCAACCGCGCCCGCGCCGATCAAGAGCGCAAGTAAAACCGGCACTATTCGCAAAGACGGCCCCCGCCCAAAGTGTGGCCCAACTCTAACGGGCAGGTTCAACCTGCGGCAAGTGTCGTGCTGCCGCGCGCAACCTTCGCGCTCAACTCCGCCACTTTCATTTCGCCGTCGCGCGTTTGGCCGCCCATCTCCATGAATTTCGCCATGTTGCGCCTGGCCTCTTCGGTTCGCATGAGCGTCTGGAAGAGAAAGCTTTCTTCGACCAGCCCATCTTTCAACGGCAACGCCGCCGCGTCGACGGCGCGTTTCGCAAGCCGCACGGCGTCCGGTGGAAACGAGGCGATGCGTTGTGCAAGTGCCTCGACATAAGGCCCGATCTCGTCCGCTGCGAACGCACGATTGAGCCAACCCCAGCGTTCCGCCGTTTCGGCATCGAGATCGATCCCGCCCAGGATCGCTTCGAGCGCGCGGCCGCGCCCCACCAGCCGCGGCAGCCGTTGCGTGCCGCCGCCTCCGGGCAGAATGCCGATGGGCACTTCCATCTGGTTGACGATGGTCTTGCCCTTCACGCCGAACCGCATGTCGAACGCCATCGACAATTCCGCACCGCCGCCGCCCACGCGCCCTTCGATCTGCGCGATGGTGACTTTGTTCATCGTGCGGAAGCGTTCGCACATCTGGTGATAGACGTTGTCCGCGGCGGCCTCGCGCGACGGCGCCTGATCGGTGGGAAAAGAGAGCAGCGCGTTCACGTCGAAATGCGCCATGAAGAAATCCGGATTGGCGCTTTTAAGGACGAACACGAGCGTTTCGTCGTCTGCTTCAAGCTCCTGCGAAAGCCGCGCCAATTCGCCGAACAATTCCATGGTGATGATGTTGACCGGCGGATTGTCGATGGTGGCGGAAACAATCCCGCCGCCGCGCGCGATCTTGAGAAGCCGATAGTCCGCATAAGCCATGAGTCGTCTCCTGAAGTTCTCGGGAGTGCTAGACCCTTACCATTTTGCTTTCCTGCCCCCAAATATCGTCATCGCCCGCTTTATGCGGGCGACCAATTTCCTTCTTGAAAAGAAAAATGGGTCGCCCGGACAAGCCGGGCGATGACGAACAGTTACATTGGAAAGTGTCTGCTACGCCGCGCGCTGCGAACGCCAGGTTTCCAGGGTCGAGATCGCCTCGCTGCGCGAGACGTTGTCGTAATTGGCCAGCCGCGAATACATGTCTTCGGTCTTCGGCATCTCGTCGCGCGCCGCCAGAACCGCCAGCGCCGAAAACGCGGTGCGGCTCAGATAGGCCGCCTTGCAGGCGATGGCGAGCGCCTGTCCGGTCGGCTCGCGCAAGATCTTCTGCGCCAGGCCCACATCCACGCCGATGAAGCCCGCGAATTCGATCGCCCAGTCGTTGGCCACGCGCTGGCGCGCCACCGCCACCAGCGAACGCTCGTCGAGATTGCCCGCATCGGCCTCGCGCTGCTTGCGTGCGAGAAGTTTTTCGAGCGTCGCGCGCATGGATTGCGGCAGGTCGTCCGGCCAGTTGGACAGGAAGTCCGTGAGCTGTTCGATCATCCGCACGCGTGCCTCCGGCGATGGATCGGCGGCCAGTTCGACAAGACGAGTCAGTCGTTCTTTCGCGTTCAGCATAG
>DASZYI010000181.1:0-19314 GCA_035545475.1 Rhizomicrobium sp. | reverse complement strand
GCGGAGGGGCCCCGGAGCAGGCGCGGAGCGAGCGCAGCGAGCGACACTTGGCGCCTGCTTTGGGAGCAGGTCGAACCCACCCCCCGAACACGAATGCCCCCGCAAGACAAAGTCAGACGGCCTTTTCGGCCGGCTGGCTTTGCGGGGGCACCCGAAGGGCGAATGAGTGTGAGGGGGGTCATAGGGGCGCGCTAGCCGTCTGGTGCCGTGCCGTCAGGCACGAAGAAAGCGAATTCGTGGTCGCCAGACCACTCAACGACACCGCCCCAGCGCGTGAAGATATCGCGGAGCACGATCAGCGGTTCTTTCCAAACACGCCACCCCCTGCCCCAGGGATCATCGGATTTAGGCGGGCGCTTGTTGTCGACCTGGTAGTTCTTAGAGCTCCAATACCGTTTGAGCGAAGCGAAAGGTTTAGGACCTTTGCCGACATATTTCGCGACGTAGGCAGCGGCGTTCTTCGCCGAGCCTACGCGCCTGATATCGACGATAGGCGCTTCAATCAGTTCATCCATGCATTGTGAAATCCACTTCTGCGGGATGTACGGCGCGCGCATCAGAATGTGGAGGTGTGGTTCGCCTTTTTTCGTCGCTTCGAAGATTGCGAGATATTCAAGCGGTTCTTTTGTGAATTTGCGGCGTGCGCGCTTCACGACGATTTTCCAAGCGTTCGACAACTCTGCCGCGCGCTCTTCTGGTGACTGACCGTGCCGAGGATTGACCGTCAGCGTTAGAAAGGTCGTAGGCCTTCCGTCACGACCGAAACGCTTTAACGCTCCGATGCGATAGGGAGCACAATCCGGGCACTGCCACGAGCGACACCACAGCGTTATGGCGCGGGTGACAGGCCCCTCATGCTTGACGAGGGACCAGCCGCCGCAAACGGTCATCGCGTTTCGCGCTCGCAGGCTTCGGCAAGGCGTTGCCACAGGTCACGCCAAAATGGCTTGTAGAGACACCGCGACATGAGGCAGTCGCCATCGTCGCTATATGCGTTGACCGACACATAGGCGAAGCCATGTTTGGTTTCGAATGTGATGCGGGTTATGGCCTTTCCGCGTATCGAGATCATGGCGCACCCCAATGGCCGCTTTCCGTCATGGCGGCGAGTATTTCCGGGCCAGAACACCATTCCGCGCGCGGGGTCACGCTATGCGGTGGAACGCCGTTTTCAATGCGGATAATTCCGCCGATCCAGCGTTGAGCGTTCGCGCTATGAAAGAGGTTTAGATCGCGCGAGCCTATATCCGACGCGCGAAATCCCATCCACGCGGCCATGAAATTCTCATAGCTCAGAAGATCGTTTTCAGAGGCTGGCGCGTATCGGCTGACAAATGCGGCTACGGTGTTCAGCTTTAAGTGATCGTAGAACTGCCAGACACAACAAGCGAGATTTGTCAGCCCTTCGTGCATGGTATCGAAGGTTGCGAACCCGTTGTTTAGACGGGTTCGCGATTTCGACCAGCACGCCCCGCGCAGATTGCCGGGGTTATTGTTGCGGATACCGCGAGGGATTTTAGGCGTGAGGTTCATGGTTCACACTCCCTGCAAGACAGCGGCGCGGCTTGCGCTATCCGCCATATCGCGAAGGATCGTGAGCATTTGCTGCGCGAATGCCCGCGTGGAGAACAGTAACGCGCGTTGCGGTTCATCCGTCCATGTGAACTGCCCCGCGTAGAACATCGCGCGGCCTTCATGTTGCGTGATGATGCGATACATCGGATCACCTCCACGCCGTCAGTTTGTTTATTGCGCGCTTTGACAAGCGACGCATCGCTGTACGAAGCGCGCGGCGTTGAGCGGTCGGCATCGCTTCACGATGACGTGCGGCGCACGCGAGAAGTGCAACGATTTCCGCTATCGAGAGTTCGACAAGAACGACCGTGCTATACGGATCAGTTGGCATTTAAAAACCTCCAGTGTTTCGCGGTTAATGATGAAATCGCGCGATGGAGGTTTTTCGTGGTGCTGCGATACCAACTGGTTAGTTGGTCAATTCGACTATTGTTACTTATACGAAAATATGACGGCCGCGGGAGGCTACTGGCCCGGCCTGGGATGCCTAGAGCTTCGAAATCCGGTCGTGGAGTGTGTTGGCCTTCTCTGCCCGGTGCTTGAACCAGCGTTCGATTGGGCGTGCGCAATAAGCCAAGATCACAAAGGTTGCGGCGCCCATGCCTGCGATTAGGAGAATGCGGCCAAGAAAGCTCCCGATCAGGAACATGGGCCGGCCTAATTCAGCGGTACCGCGAGGAATTGGTCGGCTATGCGTGGGCCTTCGGGCGCTGGCGCGGGTATGGCGGCCAGTCTGGGTGCGCGCCAGTCGAGGTGGAACAGGATCTGGCGCGTGCCGTCTTCGGCCTCGTCTGCGAATGGGAGCTGGAGTTCGACGACGCGTTGCATCTCTCCCGGGACATTGCAGTCGAAGCGAATGCCGATGCCGACGCTGCCTTTGGCGATTTCCGAATTGCGGTCCAGCCGCAGTTTCCATTCGTCGGGCGGTGTGTAGGCCTGCCAGTTCAGGCCCGTGAGATCGCGGCCGATGGCGCGTGTGAGTTCGGTGCCGGCGAGCCTGCAATGCGTGGCGATGCCCGGTTTCACGGCGAAGATGCCGATGCTTGGCAACAGGTCGCGCACGGCGCCGGGCTGGAATTGTGCGCGGGCCGGCATGCGGTCTGCGTCCCACAGCGAAAGCCAGTAAACCGCCAGACGGCGGTTGGCGCCGGTGAGCCCCAGTCTTTCGAAAGCCTGTATCGCAAGGTCTTTCCTGGCTGTGTGCATGTCAGATCGCCCTCGCCCTTGCCCGCTCGCGCTCATCTCTTTTCAATCGACCGATGACCGACAAAACGAACATCGAGTCGCTGCTGGAGATTATGCGGCGTTTGCGCGATCCCGAAACCGGATGCCCGTGGGACCGCGAACAGGATTTTGCGACCATCGCGCCCTACACGATCGAGGAAGCCTATGAGGTGGCCGGTGCCATCGAGGACGGCGACTGGGCCTCGCTGAAGGACGAATTGGGCGACCTGCTCTTTCAGGTCGTTTTCCACGCCCGCATGGCCGAGGAATGCGGGCTGTTCGCGTTTGGGGACGTGGTGGCGGCGGTCTGCGAGAAGATGCTGCGGCGGCACCCGCATGTGTTCGGCGGCGTGGACGGCATCGAGACGGCCGAGGCGCAGACCCTGGCCTGGGAAGACCACAAGAAGCGCGAGCGCGCGGCCAAGGCTTTGGGCGGGCTTCTGGATGACGTTCCGCGCGCCCTGCCCGCTCTTTTGCGTGCAGTAAAACTTCAAAAGCGCGCGTCAACGGTCGGATTTGATTGGGATTCTGCGCCGAAGGTGGTTGAGAAAATCGTCGAGGAAGCAGCCGAGATCGCCGAAGCGCACGCACAAGGCGCTGACAGTGACAAGATCGAGGAGGAGTTCGGCGACCTTTTATTCGCTGCCGCCAATCTGGCCCGCCACATGAAGGTCGACCCCGAGGCGGCGCTGCGCGCGGCCAATGCCAAGTTTACGCGGAGGTTTGGGGCGATCGAACGGGCGCTGGCGGCTCGTGGACGGACGACGGCGGAAGCGAGCCTGGAGGAGATGGAAGCGCTTTGGCAGGAGGCCAAGCAGGGGGAGTAGGTTCTTAGCTCCTCCTTGTGGGGAACCTGTTACCTCCCCCTTGTGGGGAGGTCGAAAAATTCGAGCGTAGCGAAGAATTTTTCGGGTGGGGGACGGTGTTCCAACTCGGTCCCCCACCCGAAATTTGCTTCGCAAATTTCGACCTCCCCACAAGGGGGAGGTAAGACGTTACGCCGCCTTCAGCGCCGGTGGCGGAGGTGATGGCATGGGCACTCTCTCCGTCGCCTTGGGTTTGGCGTTGGACAGTGCGCTCAGGGCAGCGGTGGCGACTGTGGCTGCGTAGGGTAGCGTCTGTACGGCCAGCATGGTCATCCAGAGCATGGCGGCCGGATCTTCCAGACCGTTGTTGACGAACACCATCGCGAGCAGCGCGAGCGAGCCGAGGGCGAGCAGCGTCGTCTCCTGCCAGACCAGCCGGAGCGCTTCGCGGATGGAGGCCTGGTCTTCGCATTTGGGAGTGCGCAGGAACGGCTTCTTTGATGTGAACAATCCGGCGAGGACGGCTTTGCCGACCGTATGCGTGAGCGAAAGACCGGCGACCGAGGCCATCACCGCGCCCAGCACGCCGGAGCGCACTTTCTGCGGATAGAGCAGCAGCGTCTTGAGGGTCTTGGCGAGGAACAGCGCGAGCGCGGAGGCCGAGAGCGCGGACATCGGCACGTCGAAATAGCGCGGCGCGACCGTCATCAGCACGGTCCAGATGAGGGCTGCGAACGTCACGATCATGCCCAGACCGTCGGAAATCCATGGCAGCCAGCCGGAGAGGAATTGATAGCGCTGCGCCCAGGAGAGTTTCTTGCCGCCGAGGAAGATGGGGCCAGCGTGGCGCTTCATTATTTGCATCGCGCCATAGACCCAGCGGTAACGCTGGGACATGAACGCGGAAAGTGTATCGGGGATCAGGCCCTTGCCCATGCTGTCGCTGATATAGGCGGCGCTGTAGCCCGCTTCGAACAGTTTGAGGCCGAGTTCGGTGTCTTCGGTGATGGACCAGGTGCTCCAGCCGTTCACCTCCTCCAGCGCGTCCTTGCGCACGATGGTCATGGTGCCGTGCTGGATGATGGCGTCGTGTTCGTTGCGCTCCACCATGCCGATCTGGAAGAAGCCGCGATATTCCTCGAACGCCATCGACTTGAAGATGCTTTCGGCGCCGTCGCGATAATCCTGCGGGCCCTGCACCAGCGCGATCTTGGGCGATGCGAAATACGGCAGCGCGCGGCGCAGCCATGACGGATCGACCTGATAATCGCTGTCGATCACCGCGACGTATTGCGCGAACGGGTCGGTCAATTCGAGCGCGATGTTGAGCGCGCCCGCCTTGAAGCCCTTCACATTGTCATAATGGAAGAAGCGGAAGCGATCGCCCAGCGCCGCGCAATGCGCCTGAACCGGCTGCCACACCGCGGGGTCGGGCGTGTTGTTGTCGAGCACGATGACTTCGAAATTCTCGTAATCGAGACGCGCCAGCGCGTTCAGCGTGTCGATCACCATGTCCGCGGGTTCGTTGTAACACGGCACATGAATCGAAACGCGCGGGGCTGTTTCCGGAATCGCCGCCAGTACACGTCTTCGTTCGACGCGCCACAGGCTCGATGCGAGTTCGACGCCTTCTGTCAGGATCACGGTGGAGGCAAGCAGCACCAAGGGTGTCATCGCCACGATCATCGCGATGTCGGCGGGCTCGATATATTCGAGCGTCGAGGCATCGATCAGCACCAGCAAGCCGGTGGTGACCACCGCGACGAGGCCGCCCATGACGATGTAACCGGGCTGACGCACGCGCGGCATGCGGCCGAGAATGAGAAGCCCGAGCATCAGCGTGATGGCGGCCGCGAGCGATGCGTAAGTTCGCCATTCGGGGAAGGTGCGCAACATTCCCATGAAGGGGAATTTCGGCGTGCCGTTGGCGTCGAACAGGCCCCAATAGGCGCCGACCGCGCCCTCGCTGCCGCCTTTCCACGGCTGGTCATACGCCTCGATCAGGTAGTAGTCCCAGCCCTTCTCCATCGCGAGCTTGACGAAATTGCGGATGAAATAGGCTTCGTTGGCGAGCGATGCTTCGGCCTGTTTCTTCGTGCGGCCTTCCGACGGCCAGCCCGCTTCGCCGATGGTGATCGGCTTGTCGGGGAATTCGTCGACGACGTGCTGATAGGCGCGGCCGAGGAACGGCAGCGCATCGCGCGAGGAGATGCCTTCCCAATACGGCAGCAGATGAATGAAGATGATGTCGACATTCTCGCCCAATTCCGGATTGAGCAGCCATGTCGACCATGGTTCGGCTGTCGTCACCTTGATACGATACGGCAGCGCTGCGCGCACGCGCTTCAGATAACCGTCCATCTGTTCGACGGTAACGTCGCCGCGCAGGATCGCCTCGTTGCCGACGATCACGCGATCGACCGTGCGGCGGTTGGCCAGCGCCACCTTGATGCCGGTCTCGATCTCCTTCTCGTTCATCTCCAGATCGGAACTGATCCAGAGGCCGAGCGAGACCGTGAGGCCGTGACGGCGCGCAATTTCCGGCACGCGGTCCTGTCCGTTCGAGACCGTGTAGGTGCGGATGCGGCCGGTGAGTTGCGAAAGCTGGGCCATGTCCCGGTCGATATGTTCCGGGCTGACCCATTCGTGGTCCTTCTCGTTGAACAGATGGCTGGGGCTATAAGAAAGCCCACGCACCTGCCCGTCCCAGTCGGGCGCGATCACCGCATAGTCGCGGCTCGCCCAATACATCGCGCTCGCCGCCACCACGAAGATCAGCGCGATGGCGATGCGGATGCGTCCGCCGGTCAGGAAGGATGGCCAGTAGCGCCACATGGCTAGAGGTCTTGCGCTCCGCTGCCGCCCGGGCCTTGGTCTTTATCACTAGGCTTTTCCGCCGGCGCCGGGGTCACCGACAGCAGTTCAAGATCGAAGACGAGCGTTTGATTGGGCGGAATGTTCCCGTCTCCTGCTCCACGTTCGCCATAGGCGAGATTGGCCGGCACGACGAGCTGCCAACGATCGCCTTCGCGCATCAGTTCCAGCGCTTCCGTCCAGCCGGGAATGAGTTGATTGACGGTGAAGTTCGCAGGAAAGCCGGGCTCCGTGGCGTCGAAGACTTTGCCGTTGATAAGCTGGCCCTTGTAATAGCAGGTCACGGAATCACGTGGGCCGGGACGCTTTCCGAAGCCGCTCTTGATGATCTTGTACTGCAATCCGCTGGGGCGGATATTCACACCGGGTTGCCGCGCGTTGTTGGCCAGGAAGGCCGCATTGGCTTCCCTGCTGAGGCTATCGTCCGCGGCGAAGGCGCCGCCCGTCAGGAAAACAAAAAGACCTAGCCCCGCCAGAAGGGCGGCAAAGCGCTTCATGCGTCCAACTCCTTGAAGCCCAGCCGTGGACGCGGCTGGGGCAACCCCACAGGTTTACCGGGCGCTCGAGCGGTCCGGTCAAATCAGCCCCAACGCCCATACCACATCTCAATTCCGTGGCGAATTGTGGGCGAAGCCAAGGCCGTTCATTGCTCCCGGGAAAATCGGCTTCTACCTTGTCCGGCAGCAAAACAGGAGGAATGCATGTACCGACCTTTCGACCTTACGGGAAAAGTCGCCCTTGTTACCGGCGGCAACGGGGGAATCGGCCTTGGGATGGCCGAGGCGCTGGCTCAGGCGGGCGCCGACGTGGTGATCTGGGGAACCAACGAACAGAAGAATGCCGCCGCGGGAAAGAAGCTGGCGGCCTACGGAAAGCGCGTCGCCTCCCGGAAGGTGAATGTGGCGAACGAGGCCGAGGTTGTGGAGGGGATGGCGGCCGCCGTCTCGTTGATGGGCCGCGTCGATTGCGTGGTGGCCAATGCCGGTATCGGTGGCGGTGCGCCGTTGACCGAAATAACGACGGAGTTGTTTCACAAGGTCCACGCCGTCAACGAAGACGGCGTGTTCTGGACCTTCCGCGAAGCAACCAAGCACATGCAGGAGCGCGCGAAGAACAACGATGCGGGCGGATCGCTGATCGCGGTGGCGAGCACGGCCGGTATCGAAGGGGCTGCGCGCAATGCGGCTTACGGCGCTTCCAAAGGCGCGGTGCTGTCGATGGTGCGCGCGCTGGCCGTCGAGCTTGCGCGTTACGGTATCCGCGCAAATTCGATCGCGCCTGGCTGGATCGCGACCGACATGACCCAACGCATGCAGGACAATCCGGTGTTCACCGAGAAAGTATTGCCGCGCGTGCCGATGCGCCGCTGGGGCAAGCCTGAGGATTTCGGCGGTATCGCCGTCTATCTCGCGAGCGACGCGGCTGCCTATCACACGGGCGACACGTTTGTGATCGACGGCGGTTACGTGATCTTCTGATTGATCCGTATACAAACGAAATGAGGGATCGGCGTTTCCGTCGATCCCTCATGCGTTGCTACAGTTTAGGTGCTGTCAAACAGTCTGGCAAGGCCGGTTTTGTTGTACTAAATGGGTGCCCCTTCGACAGGTGAAGAGGCATTTCCATGATTGCTTGCGGCCTTGATTTCGGCACGTCCAATTCCGCCATCGGCGTGGCGCGCGAGGGCGCGCTATCGCTCGCGCCCGTCGAGGGCAATGAGACCCTCATCCCGAGCGCGGTATTCTTCGACTACGAGCACAAAGGGCGGGTCCAGTTCGGCGCCGACGCCATCGACACCTATATAGGCCAGACTGAAGGGCGGTTGATGCGGGCGTTGAAGACCATCCTCGGTTCTCCTCTGATCGACGAGAAAACGGTGGTTGCAGGCAAGGCGATGCCGCTGACGGAGGTTGTCGAGATCTTCGTGCGGCATTTGAAAGCGAAAGCCGAAAGATTCGCGGATGCGGAGATTTCGGCCGTCGTGCACGGCCGCCCGGTTCGCTTTGTAGACGGCGACGACGAGGCGGATGCCAAGGCACAAGCCACGCTGGAACGCATCGCGAAGAAGATCGGGTTTCGGGACGTGTCGTTCGTCTACGAACCCATCGCCGCTGCCTACCACTATGAAGAAGCCGTGCGCGGCGAAGAGTTGGTGCTGGTTGCCGATATCGGCGGCGGCACATCGGACTTCTCGGTGATCCGCATCGGACCGCAGCGCCGCGCCCTGCCCGACCGTTCCGGCGATATTCTCGCAAACGCGGGTGCGCGCATCGGCGGCACGGATTTCGATACACGGCTAAGTCTTGCCGCCGTGATGCCGCTGCTGGGGCTGGGCACTTTCCTGGTCGAGAAGAATCTGCCGATGCCCGCGAGCGTCTATTTCGAACTGGCGACCTGGGCCACGATCAATTTCACTTACACCGCCAAGGTGGAACGCGAGATCCGCGAATTGCTGGCGCAATCGCAGGCGCCGGAAAATGTGGCGCGGTTGCAGAAAACCATCCATCAAAGATTAGGACATCGCATTGCGTTTGCCGTCGAAGACGCGAAGATCGCACTTTCAAACGAAAATCGGACCGTGTTGCCGCTTGATTTCCTTGAGTATGGCCTTGGCGGGGAAATCACCCGCGGCGCCTTCGAGGATTCGATACGCGACAAGACAAATCGTCTGCATATCGTTGCGCGCAAATGTATCGCCGATGCGGGCGTCGCACCGGAGGCGATCCAGACGATCTTTTTCACCGGCGGTTCAAGCCGCGTTCCGGCCGTGCGCGACGCAATTGCAAGCGCTGCACCTTCCGCCGTGGCCGCGGAGGGATCGGATTTTCTTTCCGTTGCAATGGGCCTCACGCAGGAAGCCGCGCGGCGTTACGGCTAGTTGGCCGCGTCCAACGCTTTCTGCACTTCGGCCTTGCAGGTGTCGGGATCGTTCTTGTCGATCGCGCTTTCCGCCGCTTTCATATGCTTCATCGCCGCTTCCTTTTTGTCGGCGTCAATCACCGTTTGCAGTTTGAGTTCTGCATTCGTCATCAGATCGTCGCAGCTCATATTGGCAGGAGGTGGGGGAGTTGGAGTCGGCTTGGTCGTGAAGTCGGGTTGCGCCAACGCGGGCGCCGCGGCCATCACGAGAAACGCGACGGTCTGGAGAAAATTTTTCATCGCCATGCCCTTTTACGGATATATCCTCAAGCAAACGCCCGAACCCCAGCAAGGATGCGCCATATGCCCGTGATCGACAACAAGGCCTTGAATCGTTTCGAACTCGAAGAGAATGGACATTTGGCGCTCGCCACCTATCGGCGGCATGAACATTCGGTTTCCATTCCCCATGTCGAGGCCGATCCCGCCCTGCGCGGCACCGGCGCCTCCGGCCGGTTGATGCAGGGCATCGTCGAGATGGCGCGGCGGGAGCGATTTTCCATCACCCCCACCTGCCCTTTTGCCAAGGACTGGTTCTCCAAACATCCGGAAGCGTCGGACGTTCTCGGCTAGAACGAGTAAGGCCGCTTCTGGAACAGCGCGTTCCCGTCGCCCTGCGTCACACGATAGATCTCCAGACATTTCGGGTCTGAGAGATCATCGCATTTCAGGTTTACCGTCATCGAATAGGTCTGGTCGCCATGAGTGGCCGCGCATTGAATGCGGCCATCGGCATTCTTCGTTCCCTCTGCATCGCCGGAGAGCGTGGAGTTGAAGGGCACCACGCCATAGTCGCGCACGCGCGCCAGCGCCGTTCCGCAAGTACCGCCGGGCGTGGGCTCGGCGTTTGCCGATTGCGTATCGCCGCCGGCGGTGGCGACCTTGTGTTTGCCGTTGGCACCCAGAATGTACCAGGCACCGCCCGCGACCAGCGCGATCGCCACCACGCAGATCACCAGCCACAATGGCTTTAATCCAAGTATTTTCTTTTCGCCTTCCTCACTCACGGTCTTCTCCTTGTCGTCGCCGGGTCATTGCATCAACCGGGCTTTGCGTGATCCCCAACGGTAGCGTCGGCCATACCGCCTGTTCTCTCCGCTGGTGACCGATACGATTTCGCTTAACGGATTGTCGCGCACCTCGGCTTCCGGCCGCGACACGAAAAGCTCTGCATGGAACAATCCATCGGCTTCCTTGCCGTGCGGATCGAGCCCACGCGCCTGCACGGCTTTAAGCGTTGCCTCCAATTCTGATTCTGAATGGAACCGGCGCTGGACGAACGTCACGCCGCCGAGCTTTTCCGTCACCAGGCCATGCTGGGCCAATTCCGCCTCGATGGTGTCATACGGAAACATGCGCAGGACGAAGCTCACCACCCAGGGCGAGCTTCCTTTTTTACGCATGGAAAGCAGCCGATGGAAGGTCTTGTCCGTGATATATCCCACGCAGCCGGTTGAGATGATGATATCGACATTTTCAAGCGTCGATTTCTGTTCGGCCGATATGTCGCCGCTTTCGAGATTGGCGGCGATACCCCGTTCGATGAGGCCTACCGATTTTGCGTAGTCAATCGCGGCTTCCGACACGTCGAGTCCCACGAAACTCGCATTCACCTGCTCCGGCCATGAACCGAAATAGTTGGCATCCAGCTTCAGAAGCTGGCCGGTCGAAAGGCCGTGCATCGAGACATGATTGTAACGATGCGCCATGCGCTGCATGTCGAGCGGAAACCGCACGAGCGCCGCATTGATTCCGTAAGAGCAACCAAGATCGAGAACTTTAACCCGCCGCCCCTTGGCGCGCGCGCAACGCGCGATCAGCGACCGCAAGATGCCTTTCGCAAGATCGGGGATCACATAATCCAATCCCCCCAGCACCCTCAGATATTCACGCGGATCCGGCAATTCATAGATGCGATCGAAATTCGCCTTATCCCGATTGAGCAATTCAAAACGGCAATCGTCCGTCTGTGCAGTTGTGGCAGCAGTCACCATCCCTCTCTCTCCGCTCGCGCGCGGCAAAATTCTCCAAGAAAAAAATTAGGTGGTCCGGTCCTAACCCCATGGGGGATGTAATGCAACTTTTTTGACGCAAATCGAGGCGGAAATACGGAGAAAACGGCTCTTTTTGGAGCGGTATGAATTATTTCGCGGCAATGTCGCGCCACAATTCCTCAGCCGCCTGTTCCGGTGTGCGCTGGTCTGCCACACGGCTGACACTGAGATTCGCCTGACGCATTCGCTCTGTCGAAATGCGCCCGATCAGCGGTTCGAGTGCGCGGCGGAACTTCGTGTCTTCCGCGCGCCGCGGCGAAAGCAACAGAATCGCGTCATAAGGCGGCAAGGATTGTTTGGGATCGTCGAGCACGACGAGATCGTATTGCGCGATCTGGCCGTCGCTGGTGTAGCCGGAGATGACGTCTATCGCACCATCTGCAACGGCACGATACATGAAGGTGGATTGCATTTCACGTGTTTCGCGGAAGTTGAGTCCGTAGGCATTCTTCAGGGCTTTCCATTCCGGCCGTGCGAAGAACTCGTAATCGCCCGCAATCGACAATCGCCCTGCATAAGGTGCGAGATCGGCGATGGAGCGGATGTTGAGCCGTTCGGCCTGATCGCGCCGCATCACCAGCGCATAGGCGTTGTCGAAGCCGAGCGGTCCAAGCATGGTGATACCCCGCGTACGTTTCAGCCACGCGCCGACTTCTTTCAGCACTGTTTTGTGCGACGCCGTTTCGCGGCGGTGCATGAAATTCGCCCAGATCGTGCCGGAGTAATCCACATAGGCGTCTATCTCGTTGGCGGCGAGCGCATCGAATATCACCGTCGAGCCGAGGCCGACACGATGTGTGGCGGTCATTCCCGCATCGTCCAATCGCTGGTCGATCAGCGCGGCGAGGATGTATTGTTCCACGAATGCCTTGCCCCCGATGACATAGTGGGAGCCGCCGCGCGCCGGGCCGGCAAGAAGGCTCGCCACCAGCACGGCACCGAGTCCTATTGCGCCCAGCAGTTTCAAAACCGTGCTCCGCCGGGCGAAACCACGTTCGATCAGCGCGAGGCATTGATCCACCACGAGCGCCAGCACGACCGCGGCGACGCAACCGAAAACCACGAATACCCAGTTCTGCGTCTGCAATCCGGTGAAGATGTAGTTGCCGAGGCTCGTCTGCCCGATTGGTGTTGAAAGCGTGGCAGTGCCGATCACCCACACAGCGGCGGTGCGTATGCCGGCCATGATGACGGGCATGGCAAGCGGCAATTCCACCTTGAACAGACGCTGCGCGGGCGTCATGCCGACACCGCGTGCGGCCTCACGCACGGCGTCGTCGACGCCGAGGATTCCGGTCACTGTGTTCCGCAGGATCGGAAGGATGCTGTAGAGAGCCAGCGCCAGGAGGGACGGTAAGAAACCGAGCGCGGAAAATGTGACGCCAAAAAGGTGTTCAGTGAGCGCGGAGAGCGCCAACAGCAGCGGATAGAACAACGCAAGTAATGCAAGACCCGGAATTGTTTGGATCAGTCCGGTGGCCGTCAGCAGGAACCAGCGCAGCCGCGGCGACCAAACGCCTATTATGGCAAGCGACAGGCCCACGAACAATCCGATGGCGAGCGCCGTTACACTGAGCAGCACATGCTGGCCGAGATAATCGGGCAGGACGGCCCAGGCGCTGGCGATTTGCGCGTCCATCAGGGCCGCCCTTCCGCCAGCCGCTCGACCTCGCTCGCTTGCCGTCGCGGTACGTCGATCAACTCGCGCACATAGTCGTTCTTGGGATCGTTCAGGAGATCGTGCGGCGTGCCGATTTCGACAATCTCGCCTTTTGTCATAACGGCGATGCGATCCGCCAGGAGCACGGCTTCCAGCATGTCGTGGGTGATCATCACGGTCGTGAGACCGAGTTCGCGATGTACGGCGCGATATTCGCGCGCCAGGGAATCCCGCGTGATGGGATCGAGTGCGCCGAACGGTTCGTCCATCAACACGATGTGCGGGCGGGCTGCGAGTGCGCGCGCCACGCCGACACGCTGACGTTGCCCTCCCGACAAGGTGGACGGCATCCGGCCACGCGTCTCGCGCGGCAACTGCACAAGCTCAAGCAATTCGTCGATGCGGGCGTCGATCTCGCTTTTCGCCCAGCCGATGAGCCGCGGCGTGACCGCGATGTTTTCCGCCACCGTCAGATGCGGAAAAAGACCGATGCCCTGAAACACATAGCCGATACGGCGGCGAAGCTGGAACGGATCGAGCGCCTGCACATCCTGGTTCTCGATCGTGATGGTGCCGGTTGTAGGTTCGATCAGGCGGTTGATGGTCTTGAGCAGGGTCGTCTTGCCGGAGCCGGATGTGCCGACAACGGCCACGAACTCGCCCACAGCGATATCGAGCGATACGCCGCGCACCGCAAAGCTGCGCCCGCGATCGAAGGATTTGTTCACGTCCTTCAGGCTGATTGCGATCGGATTCGCGTCCATGTCCCCCGTTCGCATCGTTATCCCGGCCGGTCAACTCGCCAGACGATGTTTTCGCCGTCGAATTGTGTGTCGAGTGCCAGATCACGGTCATACGCCGCGAGTGTACCTTTCCACAGCGCGTTCCATGCGTCGAATGCGGCGTGGCGATCCGCAAGCGTAACGCCCTGCATCAATTTCCATCCATGCTGGATGACGGCGCCGTTGCGGATCTCCACATTTTCGCCTTGCGCCGAGGCGATGGCTGCGAGGTAGCGAACGAAATCCGCCGTGCCGATCAGCCTCGCCGTTTCCTCGAAGAATTGCAGGCCGATCAATCGCGCGGTGCGTCCGACAAGCGTCGCAGCATCTTCGACGCCGAACAATTCCTGCGTCACGGGCAGGAACGACCGGACATATTCCATCGCATAGGAGCGTTCCACCTTGCGCAGACGTTCTTCTGGCCAGTCTGCGCTGTCGAGCTTCGGCATGGAGGCCGCGTCGTAGCGCGGCGGTTTCTCGTTGCTGAAGCGGACGCGTTCTTCCGGCGCTATCTCGCGGCCATAATCGAAGTAATAGCCTTCGAGCCCCGCGTCGCCTTCGACGGTCTGTCCGGTGCAGACAAAACCCAGGCGCGGATTACCGAGCGAGACGCCATTGTGGCCGTGCCAGCCATGCAGCATCGCTTCGTTGACCTCGCGCGGAACCGCACAGATCGCAGTGCCTTGCCAGATCCAGCGTGGCGGTGGATAGCGGACCCACGCCTTGGTGTCAGACTCGGCGAAGTACTCGGTTTTCACGCCCCCGAGTGCGTTCGAGAAATAATGGTATTGCGCACAGGCAACCGCATCCGGCAGCCCGTCGAGGCCAAGTTTTTTCAATCCCGGCAGGAACTTCTCAAGGTGCTGGCGCCGGAAATGGGCGAACACGAAACGGCGCGCGTCTTCAGCACCTTTCCGGCTGACGAGCGTGAGCACAAGTCCCGTCATCAGCGCGTTGTAAAGCCGCGCAACCGCCTTGAATCCTGAAACAGCGTCGTTCATCTGCTTAACCCCTGCTGGCGACAGTGGCGCACAACACGGCGCCGAGCGCAATCTGACGGCAATGTGACCTCACGCACAGGGCTGCCCTGTGATAGAGTAGCGGCGCATGGCGGGGAGGAGGCCGGTATGTTGAGCGATTTCTCGCGCAGGCGTCTTCTGGCTTGTGGGGCTTCCGCGCTTGCTTTCGCGCCGTCCTTCGCGCGCGCCGATGCGCCCCACGCTCAACTGATAACGACGCCGCCTCCCGAATTGATCGACGGCTTCACCGACATGACCGACCGGCTGATGCTGGAAACGATCATCGACGGAAAAGGGCCGTACCGTTTCGTAGTCGACACCGGCGCCGACCGATCGGTGATTGCGTCGGATGTTGCGGAAGATCTTGGCCTCTTGGCGCATCGCGATGTGGTTGTGCAGGGAATCGTGCGCGCCCTGCCGGCGCCAACCGTGCGCGTGCAGAACTTGTCATTCGGAAAGATCACGCTGGACGACATCGCAGCCCCCGTGCTGCCACGCAAATGGCTGGGCGCCGACGGGTTCCTCGGCCTGGACGTGATCGACGGGCGCAAGGTCGTGTTTGATTTCCAGAACAGGAAGCTCAGCGTCGAACGCTCGGGCTCCTCCACCGGATGGCCGCATTTCAATGACATCGTCGTCCGAGTCGACGGATCGAACGGGCGGCTGAAAGCCGTGGATTGCGTAGTGGACGATGTGTCCGCCGTTGCCTTCATCGATTCCGGCGCGCAACTTTCCATCTGCAACACCCCACTTTTCAACGAGCTTCAAAAAGGCGGCGCAAGGGCGATCGACGGCGCGGAGATTCCGCTGATCGGCGCAACCGGCGGGCTGATGCTCGGGCGGCTGATGCAGGTCGAACGCATCCGGCTGGGCGATGTACTGTTCACAAAGACGCGGCTGGCCATTTCCGATTTGAATGTCTTCGACGTGTGGGGGCTGGCCAAAAAGCCGGCGCTGTTCATCGGTATGGATTTCCTGCAGCAATGCTCCAATTTCACGATTGACTATCGGCATAAGGAATTGCGCTTCAAACTGGCGGACTATATCAGCCGCAAGGAATGGCAAGGCGGGCGGCTGGCCAGCGCCTGATGTGCAAGCCGCCCGCTCCCGCCAAACAACCGCCTAGCGTGGCGCCATGCGGATGCCGCCGTCGAGGCGCAGGCATTGGCCGTTGAAATAGGTGTTGCGGGTCAATTCGAGGACGAGACTACCGAATTCCTCCGGCTTGCCGAGACGCTTTGGAAACGGCACGGAAGCGGCAAGGCTGTCGAGCACGTTTTGCGGAGCACCGAGCATGAGCGGCGTCGCGAAGATGCCAGGCATGATCGAATTGACGCGAATGCCCAGGTCCATCAAGTCGCGCGTCATCGGCAATACCAGACCGTTCACGCCCGCCTTCGCCGAGCCGTAAATCACCTGTCCGATCTGTGCATCTTGCGCGGCTACTGAAGCAGTGAGCGTTATGACGCCCCTTTCGCCATCTTCGAGCGCCGGCAGGCTTGCCATGCCAAGCGCAGATAACGAGGCCATTCTGTAGCTGGCGACGAGGATACCGTTCACGCCATAAGCATAGTCTTCCGTCGGCGTGCGCTTGTAGCTGCGCGTTTCCTTGTCGAAGGAAAGTGTCTTGCCCCGGCGGGCGGTCATGGCGCAGTGGACGAGGATGCGTTCCTGCCCGTGCGCCGCCCGCGCCTTTTCAAATCCGGCGACGGCGCTTTCCTCGCTCATAATGTCGACCTTGCAGAAGATGCCGCCGATTTCCTTGGCGACCTTTTCGCCGGCGTCCACATTGATGTCGAAGATGGCGACTTTGGCACCCGCGGCGGCGAGTGCCGTGGCGCTGGCCTTGCCGAGGCCGGACGCGCCACCGGTGACGACGGCGGCGGTCGATTGGTCGATTTTCATGGAATTCTCCCTGATTGCGTGTGCGGTGAATTCTGCCGGTTCGCCCAGGATTTGCAATGGAGGGGAATTGGCGATGCCTATTTCAAATACCGCACGATCAGCCGGGTTGTCTCGTCGATAAGCGTTTCGATCCTGTCGCCCGAGATCGTTTCGGCATGATGGAGCACGGCGGTGTGCGCCACTGCTTCGATGGATGTGACGCAGACAAACGCCGCAATGCCCAGATCTGGCATCCGCAATTCTTTGCTGTGACGTTCCAGATAAGATTTGAAAAGCGCGAAGATTTCGCGATTTAGCGCGCCCGCTTCGGAAAGGCGGCCCGTTTTCGGAATTTGCTCTGCGAGAACGCGGTGTAGTTTCGGATCGACCTGATGCGCCTCGACCGCGATGGCGACGAGCCCGCGCACCGCTTTGTCTATCGGCAGCGAAGCGACTTCGGCCAGCGCGCGGTGGACGAGTTGCATGGTTTCGCGGTTATGCCGGTCGATGACCGCGGCAACCAACGCTTCCTTGCTCGGAAAATACTGATACAGCGAGCCGATGCTCACGCCGGCTACTTCGGCAATGCGATTGGTGCTGGCCTTGTCGAACCCTTCACGCACCAAAACGCGAGCGGTTGCCTCGACGAGCGCATCGACGGTGGCGCGCGATCTCTGTTGAGAGGCTTCCTTCCTGGGTTTTGTGAGCGGTTTGGGCGCCATCTTCCGGTTCGCCAATGCGAGTGGACAATATGAGCTATAGCTCATATTTCATCCAAGACGCAAATGTGTCAATGGAGGACGGAAATGGCCGATACGACATATGCCCAGCTTGTCGATGTGAAACGGTGGGCCGATCACGGGCTCTACAACACGGTCGAGAAAAGTTTCGACCGGTTGAGCGACGAAGATGGATTCCTCTTGCTGCGCGTGCTCGACCACATCCACACAGTCGACAAGATCTTTCAGCACCATTTGCAAGGCTTGCCGCACAGCTTCGCCGCTCCGCGGTCCGAAACGATGCCGGACCTGAATACACTGGCAAAGAGCGCGAAAGCGGTTGACGACTGGTACGCAAATCATGTGCGGTCAATGGCGGAGAGCGATTTCGATCAGCCGGTCGATTTTGCTTTCACCAGCGGAAAACCTGCACGCATGACTCGCGGCGAGATGATCCTGCATGTTTGTCTGCACGGGACATATCACCGGGGAAATGCCGGGGCCCTCCTGCAATTGAGGGGCCTTACGCCGAGCCGGGATGCGATCACGGACTTTCTTGAAGATACCGCGTGAATGCGTCGTGCAAGGTGTAAACCTCGCAGCGAGATTGCTGAATGAAGGTGGCGGGTTTGGCCCGCCATCTTCACCTGCCGTACCGATCGCACCGTTGCTTACCAAGTATCATGCGAGCTACCACTATCGCCCAGGAAAGGAAAACAACCAACGGAGATAGGATTTGCCCATCGAAATCAAATTATCGCTCGTAGCACTTGGACTCTTTTTCGTGACGGCCTTGCTAACGGGCGTTTGGAAATACCGCCACATGATGACCAGTCCCACACATCTGGCGCCACACTATGTCGACATCGCGCACAAGGCCGCCCTGCACTACAGTTTCGCGATCCTTGTGGTGATAAAGTTCGAAGAGGTGAGCGGACTTGGGACAACGCTCAATCTTCTGGGTGCGAGTTTGATGATCGCGTTCTTCGCCATCGCGACGGCAACGTACATTCGCTTGGGCGCCGCGAATGAAACGGACAATCAGTTCGAGACGCGCAATTTCAACACGACTTTTGGTATGTGGGCGCTCATTGCAGCCGAAATCGGCGGATTTCTGTTGCTGTTCGGCGGCTTTCTTCGCAGCGCGTTCGGATAGCTAGTAACTTCTGGCGAGATACCGGCGCGAAAGGCTGTAGATCAGGCCGGCTACGCCGCCAGCTACAAATCCAAGCGGGCCTGTGATGAAAAGGCCGAGAAGCGGGCCCTGATTGGCCTGGGGCGAAAAAATCATCGGGCCGAAGAAGCCCACGGAAAATCCGACCGCGCCAACAATGCCGGCCCATGTCATCGCCGTTGCGAATATGCCGGAGCCGGCCCTGGCGCTGTACCAGAACCATCCCGTAAGACCGGCAGCCGTCAGGAATGCAAAACCCGTCGCCAGCGATGGTGGGTTTTCGGGAAGAATCTGCGCGAACAACAGCCAATACGAGATGAAATACACCGCCGCGAAGACCAGCACGGAGGCAAATGACTTTGCGATGATGAACATGCGCGGACCGTGCCCAAGCCTCTTCCGGTCCCGATTGTATGGCGAGCGACTTAAGCAAGCTTAAAACCGCAGAAAGCGCGAGAAATCCTGCCCGTTATGTGCAGGAATTGGTCGGAGCGGCGGGATTTGAACCCACGACCCCCAGTCCCCCAGACTGGTGCGCTAACCAGGCTGCGCCACGCTCCGTAACCAGATGAAAGGCGGAAAAACCGCCAAGGGGCGCGGACTATAGTCGGCCACCTCTACCCC